>NZ_CAJPGZ010000022.1:0-160052 GCF_905339865.1 Burkholderia sp. BCC1993
CGGCCGCGGCCTGGGCAGCGGCGAGAACTATACGAAGGTGCTGGAGCCGCTGGCTGACAAGCTGTCGGCGGCACTCGGCGCATCGCGCGCGGCAGTCGATGCCGGCTACGTGCCGAACGACTATCAGGTCGGCCAGACCGGCAAGATCGTCGCACCGCAGCTGTACATCGCGGTCGGCATCTCGGGCGCGATCCAGCACCTGGCAGGCATGAAGGACTCGAAGGTGATCGTCGCGATCAACAAGGATCCGGAAGCGCCGATCTTCAGCGTGGCCGACTACGGCCTCGTCGGCGATCTGTTCGCGCTCGTGCCGGAGCTCGTGAACGAGCTGGGCTGACGCGGCGTGACTTGATGCTTCGGCAGCAAGTCGCACGACAAGGGGCGCGACGAGCGCCCCTTTTTTTGTGCGATGGCAGAAGGGGCGGGGACGCATCTATCTTCGATGCGGGGCATCGCCATCGCACCATGCCGCACGGAACAGTTTTTGTGCGGGCAGATGGGCTCGAAGCATCGATCGTCGGCGCGAAGGGCAACGAGCGTGCGCGTTGACGGAAGCCCCGTTCCGAGCCGGTATCGCATTCGCAGAAGCGAAAAAAGGCGCCCCGACGGGCGCCTTCTCCATTGATGCTGACCGGCCTGCGTCGTCGCGGGCCGTCCCGACTTATGCGTATGCCGGGCGCGTCTGGCCGGCCACGTCCTTCAGGTAGCGATGCACCGACAGGTCGTCGGCCTGGATCGCCGGCTTCTTGCCCGAAATCAGGTCGGCGAGCAACTGGCCCGATCCGCACGACATCGTCCAGCCGAGCGTGCCGTGGCCGGTGTTCAGGAACAGGTTCGAGACCGGCGTGCGGCCGACGATCGGCGTGCCGTCCGGCGTCATCGGGCGCAGGCCCGTCCAGAAGGTTGCCTTCGACGTGTCGCCGCCGCCCGGGAACAGGTCGTTCACGCACATTTCGAGCGTCTCGCGGCGCGCTGCGCGCAGGTTCTTGTCGAAGCCGACGATCTCCGCCATGCCGCCGACACGGATGCGCTGGTCGAAACGCGTGATCGCGATCTTGTAGGTTTCGTCGAGCACCGTCGACACAGGTGCGGCCGCCTCGTCGACGATCGGCGCGGTGATCGAATAGCCCTTCAGCGGATAGACCGGGATCTTCATCAGGTTCGAGACGAAGCGGGTCGAGTACGAGCCGAGCGCGACGACGTACGCATCCGCGCGCACCGTCTCGCTGCCGCACTGCACGCCGGCGATCTTGCCGCCCGCGATCGCGAGCGCGTCGATCGGCGTGTTGTAGCGGAACTTCACGCCGAGCGATTCCGCGAGCGCCGCGAGGCGCGTCGTGAACAGCTGGCAGTCGCCCGTTTCGTCGCCCGGCAGGCGCAGGCCGCCCGTCAGCTTGTGCGAGACGGCGGCAAGGGCCGGTTCGGCATTCCTGAGCTCGGCCGGCGACAGCAGTTCGAACGGCACGTTCGCTTCCTGCAGCACCGCGATGTCCTTCGCCGCGCCGTCGAGTTGCTGTTGCGTGCGGAACAGCTGCAGCGTGCCGCCGGTGCGCCCTTCGTACTGGATGCCCGTGTCGGCGCGCAGCGCCTGCAGGCAATCGCGGCTGTATTCGGCGAGGCGGACCATGCGGCCCTTGTTGACTGCATAGCGCTCGGCCGTGCAGTTGCGCAGCATCTGCCACATCCACTGGAGCTGGAAGCGCGTGCCGTCGAGGCGGATCGCGAGCGGCGCGTGCTTCTCGAACATCCACTTGACGGCCTTCAGCGGCACGCCGGGCGCGGCCCACGGCGCCGCATAGCCGGGCGAGATCTGACCTGCGTTTGCGAAGCTCGTCTCGAGCGCCGGGCCGGCTTCCCGGTCGATCACCGTGACTTCATGACCGGCGCGCGCGAGGTAATACGCGCTTGCCACGCCCACCACACCGCTGCCCAGAATGACGACTCGCATAGCTGCTCCAGATGGAAGGGATCAGGTCGAGGCCGGGCGCACCTGCGTCTCCGTGTAACCTCTAGCTGATCTAGTTTTTTGCGCTATGGTATTGTCGAATGTGTAGGTTTTGTTATCGTATTTTTCAGGTTTTCAGCATAAACAAATGAGAACGCAACGCCAGCCAGTACGCTCGCTCGACAAGCTCGACCGGCGCATCCTGAAACTGCTCCAGGACGACGGCCGGATGGCGATGAAGGACCTCGCGGAACAGGTCGGACTGACAGTGACGCCGTGTATCGAGCGCGTGCGGCGCATGGAGCGGGACGGCGTGATCACCGGCTACCACGCGCGTGTCGATCCTCATCAGCTGGATGCCGCGCTGCTGGTGTTCGTCGAGATCACGCTCGGTCACAAGGGCGGCAACATGTTCGAGCAGTTCCGGCGCGAAGTGATGAAGATCGACGAGGTGCTCGAATGCCATCTCGTGTCCGGCGACTTCGACTACCTGATCAAGGCGCGGATCGGCGAAATGGCCGACTATCGCAAGCTGCTCGGCGACATCCTGCTGCAACTTCCCGGCGCGGTGCAGTCGAAGAGCTATGTCGTGATGGAGGAAATCAAGGAGACGCTGACGATTTCGGTCGGCGAATGAGCGCGGCGGGGGCCTGCTGACGGTCCCGCTATCTCGCCCTTGGCACGCTGCACCCAATACTGTATAAATATACAGTATTGGGTGCAGGCGAATGGGTGAGCACATGGACGGTCGGTCCGACAACGAATTTCCGATAGCGCCGCCGGCGCCCCGCAAGGGGCGCGGTGCGGTCGACAATCTCCAGGGGCGGTACGAAACGGCGCTGCGCGAAGTGGTCGACGACGGCTGGACGCACGAATCGGACGACGCCGATCTGTCTGCTCCGCTGCGCACACAGGTGTTCGAGGAGCGCGCAAAGAGCATCCTGACGCACAACCAGTCGCCGGACATTCCGTTCAGCGTGTCGCTCAATCCGTATCGCGGCTGCGAGCATGGCTGCATCTACTGCTTCGCACGGCCGACCCATAGCTATCTTGGCCTGTCGCCGGGGCTCGATTTCGAGAGCCGCATCTATGCGAAGGTCAACGCGGCCGAATTGCTCGAGCGCGAGATTTCGCGCAAGCGCTACGTGCCGGAGCCGATCGCGCTCGGCGTCAACACCGACGCATACCAGCCTGTCGAGCGCGATCTGCGCATCACGCGCAGCGTGATCCAGGTGATGCACGATCACGGGCTGCCGTTCGCCGCGATCACGAAATCGTCGCTGATCGAGCGCGATCTGGATCTGCTGGCCCCGATGGCCGAGCGCGGGCAGGTGATGGCCGCAGTCACGATCACGACGCTCGACGCCGATCTCGCGCGCACGCTCGAGCCGCGTGCGGCGACACCGGCGCGCCGGCTGCGTACGATCCGCGCACTGCGCGACGCGGGCGTGCCGGTGGGTGTGAGCATTGCACCGATGATCCCGTTCGTCACCGAGCCGGACATGGAGCGTGTGCTGGAAGCCTGTGCGGAAGCCGGCGCGACGCACGCGAGCTACATCATCCTGCGGCTGCCGTGGGAGGTCGCGCCACTGTTCAAGAACTGGCTCTCCGCGCATTTCCCCGATCGTGCGGAGCGCGTGATGAATCGCGTGCGCGACATGCGCGGCGGGAAGGACTACGACTCGGATTTCTCGAAACGGATGAAGGGCGAAGGGATCTGGGCCGACCTGTTGCGGCAGCGTTTCCGTCAGGCCGTGAAGCGGCTCGGGTTGAACGAGCGCACGAACGGCATTCTGGATCTGTCGCAGTTTCGCGGTGCGCCGGCGGCCGGGGCGGCCGCGCAGCGCGCGGTGGTGCGCGCAACTGGCGCGAAATCGCGCGACGACGTGCAGTTGAGCCTGTTCTGACCGACCCGCGTCGGCAGCTTACTGCGAGATTTGCTTCGCCGCTTCGACTTGCGACTCGAAATACGTCTGGAACGACAGCGCGAGCGCGGTCATCAGCAGGAACGCGCCGATCAGTAGCGAGAAGATCACGATGAAGATCACCGTCCAGCCTGACCGGCTGTGCTTGCCCGTGTCGGCATTGAATTGCGCGTCCCATTTCTCGTCGGGGCGCAGGCCGTAGACGAGCGCGGCGAGGAACGCGGCCAGCAGCGAGATCGCACCCGGCACGGCAAGCCACCAGCCGAGGCCGGCACTGCGCTGGGTCGCGGCGAGCAGCAGGAAACCCGGGATCCCGACGATCGTCGCGAGCAGGTGTGCCCAGCCGTACACGTCGCGCAAGCCGTACAGGTAGAAGCGGTGCGCGCCGAGCGAGCCGAACAGGAACGCGAGGGCGGCGGTGAGCGTCTTGGAGCGGAAGCGGCGGGGCGATGCGGTGCTGCTGGACATGGGTGGCGGCGGATTATCGTTGGCATGGGCGGCCGGCAGGCCGGCGCGGGGCGCTCGGCCCGGCACGCATTCTACGATGCCCGGTCGGGCCCGGTCACCCCTCGCCTGCGTCAATGTGCCGCATAGGTGACACGGTAGATGGCGCCCGCGTAGTCGTCGCTGACGAGCAGCGAGCCGTCCGGCAGCGGCAGTACGTCGGCCGGGCGCCCCCAGACGGTGCCGTCCGCGCGCAGCCAGCCCGTGATGAACGGTGTCTGGCGCGTATGACTGCCGTCGGCCGACACGACAGCGCGCATCACGCGGTAGCCGACCTTCATGCTGCGATTCCACGAACCGTGCTCGGCAATGAAGATGTTGTTGCGATACGACGCCGGAAACATCGGCCCCGTATAGAAGCGCATGCCGAGCGCCGCGACGTGTGCGCCGAGTTTCAGCGCGGGCGGCACATAGCGCCGGCACACGGCGGGGCTCCCGAATTCGGGGTCGGGCGTGTCGCCGCCATGGCAGTACGGAAAGCCGAAATCGAGGCCCGCGCGCGGCGCCCGGTTCAGCTTGTCGTCGGGCACGTCGTCGCCCATCATGTCGCGCCCGTTGTCGGTGAACCATAGCTCGCCCGAATCGGGGTGCCACGCAAAGCCGACGGTATTGCGCACGCCGCGGGCAAATACTTCGCGGTTGCTGCCGTCGGCGTGCATGCGTGCGATGATCGCGTATCGGCTGCGATCGGCGAGGCAGACGTTGCACGGTGCGCCGACCGGCACGTAGAGCTTGCCGTCGGGGCCGAACGCGATGAATTTCCAGCCGTGATGGTGATCGGTCGGCAGCGCGTCCGTCACGACCGCCGGCGCGGGCGGCCTGGCGAGCCGGTCGTCGATGTGGTCGAGGCGCAGGATGCGCGATACGGCGGAGATATAGAGGGCGCCATCGCGATACGCGACGCCGACGGGTGTGTCGAGCCCCGACGCAATCACATGGTGGGCGGTGATCCGGCCCTCCTGCATCACGAAGGCATGCACGCGGCCTTCCTGCGAGCCGACATACAGGATTCCGCGCGGCGACCACGCCATTTCGCGGGCGGTCGGCACGGCGTTGGTCAGCACGTCGACATGGAAGCCGGGCGGCACGACGAGTTCGTCCACCGGTGGTGCGGCGCAAGCCGCGGCGGATGCGAGACAGGTGACGAGGCCGGTCAGCAAGCCTGCGAGGCGGTGCTGCGCGCGGCGCGCCGGGGTGACGCGAAATAGCGGCATGGCGGCGGGGAGCGTCGTGGACACGACGATTGTATGCCCGGCGAACAGGGCGTCCGCGGAATTTTTGCGCGTAAGTGTTTGTTGTGGCTTTGGTTTCCGGCTATAATCGCACGTTTCAGTAGTTTCGAACCCGGTTTTCCCGAAGGATTTCATATGGTTATCATCCGTCTGGCTCGCGGCGGCTCGAAGAAGCGCCCGTTCTACAACATCGTTGCTACCGATTCGCGCAACCGTCGTGACGGCCGCTTCATCGAGCGCGTCGGCTTCTACAACCCGGTCGCCACGAAGGGCGAATCGCTGCGTATCGCTCAGGACCGCCTGACGTACTGGCAAGGCGTTGGCGCGCAACTGTCGCCGACCGTCCAGCGTCTCGTGAAGGAAGCGCAAAAGGCGCAACCGGCTGCCTAACATGGCGCGGTGTGCCGGTCGTGCCGGCTGCAAGGAGCATTGATGTCCGGTCACGATTCCGGTAACGCAAGGCGCGGGCGAGCGTCGTTTGGCGCATTCGTCCGCAAGCCGGTCGAGCGCGACACTGTCGCGAGCGCCGGCACGGCTGCCGAGCAGGGCAGTCTCGAAGCGGTGCAAGCCTGGCCCGACGATGCTGTCGAGGTCGGGGCAGTCGTCGACGCCTACGGCCTGAAAGGCTGGGTCAAGGTGGCGACGCATGCCGACGTCGGTCGCGGCGGCGATGCGCTGCTCACGGCGCGCCGCTGGTGGCTGGAACGGGGTGGGGAGCGGTTGTCCGCCCGCATCCTGCAGTCGAAGACGCACGGCGACACAGTCGTCGCGCATACCGCGGGTGTCAGCGACCGCGATGCCGCACTGGCTTTGCGCGGCTTTCGCGTGTTCGTGCGCCGGGAAGATTTCCCGGCATTGTCCGCGGACGAATTCTATTGGGTCGACCTGATCGGCCTCGAGGTCGTCAACGAGCAATCGGTGGCGCTCGGGACGGTGAGCGGGATGATCGACAACGGCGTGCATTCGATCATGCGCGTCGAGTATCCGGCAGTCGGCAAGGATGGTCGGCCGACCACCGACGAGCGGCTGATTCCGTTCGTCGGCGTCTACGTCAAGACGGTGGATCAGGCGGCACGTCGCATCGTCGTCGACTGGGAAGCCGATTACTAATGAACCAGGTTACGGAGAGCGCGGTGCAGTTCGACGTCGTCACGCTCTTTCCCGAAATGTTCCGCGCGCTGACCGACTGGGGAATCACCAGCCGGGCCGTGAAGCAGGAGCGCTTCGGGCTGCGCACCTGGAATCCGCGTGATTTCACGACGGACAACTACCGCACGGTCGACGATCGTCCGTACGGCGGCGGTCCGGGCATGGTGATGCTGGCCAGGCCGCTCGAGGCCGCGATCGGTGCTGCGAAAGCCGCGCAGGCGGAGCAGGGCGTCGCGAGCACGCGGGTGGTGATGATGTCGCCGCAAGGTGCGCCGTTCACGCACGAACGTGCGGCGCGGATGGCGCAGGAGCCCGGTGTCATCGTGCTGTGCGGTCGCTACGAGGCGATCGATCAGCGTCTGCTCGACCGTTGTGTCGACGAGGAAATCAGCCTCGGCGATTTCGTTCTGTCCGGCGGCGAACTGCCGGCGATGGCGATGATGGATGCCGTCGTGCGCCTGTTGCCCGGCGTGCTGAACGATGCGCAGTCGGCCGTGCAGGACAGCTTCGCCGACGGGCTGCTCGATTGCCCGCATTACACGCGCCCCGAGGAATACGAGGGAATGCGCGTGCCGGACGTGCTGCTCGGCGGGCATCATGCCGAGATCGAGAAGTGGCGGCGGCAGGAAGCATTGAAGAATACGTTGCGGAAGCGGCCGGACCTGATCGTCCGGGCGCGCCGCGAGAAGTTGCTGAGTCGTGCCGACGAGGCGTGGCTTGCGAACCTCGCACGCGAAGCGAAGAACGCCTCCTGAGGCGGCGTCGCGGACGGGAAATGGCGGTGCCGTGCATGTGTGTGCGGTGCCTGATGTGAATCCATCCTCTATCGGGGCCAGGCCTGGAAACGGGCGGGTGCAAACGCCGACAAGATGGCATAAGGAGTCAGTAATGAATCTGATCGCAAAACTTGAGCAGGAAGAGATCGAGCGCGCGCTCGCCGGCAAGACGATCCCCGAATTCGCCCCGGGCGACACGGTGATCGTGAACGTGAACGTGGTTGAAGGTAACCGCAAGCGCGTTCAGGCTTACGAAGGCGTCGTGATCGCGATTCGCAACCGTGGCCTGAACTCGAACTTCATCGTCCGCAAGATTTCGTCGGGCGAAGGCGTCGAGCGTACGTTCCAGACGTACTCGCCGCTGCTGGCGAGCATCGTCGTGAAGCGTCGCGGTGATGTGCGTCGTGCGAAGCTGTACTACCTGCGCGAGCGTTCGGGCAAGTCGGCTCGTATCAAGGAAAAGCTGGTGTCGAAGGATCGCGCCGCAGCAGCCTCCCAAGAGTAAGAGCTGTAAGGAAAAAGCACCCACCCGGGTGCTTTTTTCATTCTGGCGCGACAATATGCTCGTTATGTCACGAACGCGAGAGCCCCATTGAATCGCCGCCCCATCATTGATCCCGAAGTGCTGCCGGTTGAAGGCACCGGCGCGGGCCTGCCGTCCATCGAGTCCCGCCTGATGACGCCGCCCGGGCTGCGCGAGCGTTTTGCGCGCACGCTCGAATGGAGCGTCGAGCCCGGCGAGGCACGGCTGCAGGAGGGCGTCGACCCGCGCAGCGCCGCCGTCCTCATCCCGCTCGTCGTTCGCGAGAGCGGCCTCACCGTGCTGCTGACCCAGCGCGCCGATCACCTGAACGACCATGCCGGGCAGATCAGCTTCCCCGGCGGCCGTCGCGAGCCGTTCGATCGCGATGCGACGGCAACCGCGTTGCGCGAGGCGAAGGAAGAAATCGGACTGGCCGCCGAGCCGGTGGAGATTCTCGGTGCGCTGCCCGACTACCTGACGGGGACCGGCTTCTGCGTGACGCCCGTCGTGGCGCTCGTGCATCCGCCGTTCACCGTGCAGGCCGACACGTTCGAAGTCGCCGAGATTTTCGAGGTGCCGCTCGCGTTCCTGATGAGTCCCGCGAACCACCAGGTGCGCGTGTTCCGCTGGGAAGGCGGCGAGCGTCGTTTTTTTGCGATGCCCTATCCCAATGGCGAATCAGCCGGGCATTACTTCATCTGGGGCGCAACTGCCGGCATGTTGCGCAATCTGTACCGCTTCTTGGCAGCCGGCTGACCTCCCGCGCTGTGCGGCGCGCGCGGCCGGCCGCCGGGCGATCGCATCGTCAGCCATGCGCCGCTTACGCTGTGCTATCGTTATGCAAAAAATGACATAACTCCGAAGACGGCGCACGCATGACTTTCTTTTCGGTTCTCCTCGCTCTCATCATCGAACAGGTCCGCGCGTTGTCGCCGAGCAATCCGGTGTTCGCGCTGTTCCAGTTTCACGCGGAAACCGTTGCGCATGGCCTCGACGCCGGCAAGCAAAAACATGGCGTGCTCGCATGGCTCGCAGTCGTGCTGCCGTGGGTGCTGATCGTCGCGCTGATCTACTTCCTGCTGTACAAGGTGAGCTTCGTGCTGGCGTTCATCTGGAACGTCGCGGTCGTGTATTTCACGCTCGGCTTCCGCCAGTTCAGCCACTACTTCACCGATATCCATCTCGCGCTCAACAACGACGACGTGCCGCGCGCGCGTGAAATCCTGCACGAGTGGACGGGCCTCGACACGGTCGACATGCCGGTCGGCGAAATCGTCCGTCATACGCTGATTCATGCAGTCGTTGCGTCGCATCGCCACGTGTTCGGCGTGTTCTTCTGGTACGTGCTGCCGATCGGTCCGGCCGGCGCCGTGCTGTACCGCATCTCCGAATATCTCGCGCGCAGCTGGTCGACGCCGGGCGACGATCGCACGGCCGCGTTCTCGACGTTCGCGCAGCGCGCGTTCTTCGTGATCGACTGGATTCCGTCACGGCTGACCGCGCTCGGTTTCGCGATCGTCGGCAACTTCGAGGACGCGATCTACGCGTGGCGCAATCACACGCGCCAGTGGCCCGACCCGAACGACGGCGTGCTGCTCGCGGCCGGCAGCGGCGCGCTCGGCGCGCGCCTCGCGGGGCCGCTCGCAGAACCATCGAGCCTCGACGCGCTGGCGGTCGGCGACAGCGGTCCGTTGACGGTCGGTGACGATTGCACGCCGCGCACGCTGCAGTCGGCAGTCGGCCTGGTGTGGCGCGCCGTGATCCTGTGGATGATCCTGCTGTTGATGCTGACGCTGGCCGTCTGGGTATCGTGACGCGGCAGCGCAGTGCGCGATGAAACGAAAAGGCCGGCTTCATGCCGGCCTTTTTGCTGTGCGTGACCCGTCCTGAAATAGGTTGACACTTTTTCGCCGAGACGAAGAGGTGGCAAGTGGAACAAGGGATCAAGCGGACGCAACGGGACTACAGCCTGGCTTTTAAGCTGTCGGTGACCCGTCCGCTCAGTCGTCGAGCGGATCGCGTATGGCGCCGCATTGCCAGCAGGCGGTGAACTGGGCCTCGAGCGCCTCGCCGCACTGGCGGCAGCGCCACGGTGCGGCGCCGGCCGACGGGCCGTGCGACGCGACATCGAGAAGCCGCCGCGCGAGCGCATCGTCGCGCTCGTCGTCGAGCCACAGCTCGGGAGTGCACGCGTCGGCGGGCAGGCCGCCGAGCGCACCGGTCGCGTAGCAGTTGTGCAACTCGCAGCCGATGCCGGCCACCTGCAGCACATTCGCCCAATGCTGCGCGGTGGCGAGATCGGGGGCCTTGAAACGCATCGCGGCTCCTGTCGGTGAAGGCCGGGCGCGGCCCCGGCCGCCTTCTGCCCGCCGCGCGGTCAGCGGACGATCTGGCTTGCCTCGTGCACGAGCTGCGCGTAAAGCGCATGCCGCGACGGTGCAATGCGGCCGTCGGCGACGGCCTCGAGAATCGCGCAGCCCGGCTCGTGCAGATGATGGCAATTATAGAAACGGCAGTCCGCGAGCAGCGGGCGGAATTCCGGGAACGCACGCTCGAGGCGGCCTTCCGTCAGGTGGTAGAGGCCGAATTCCTGGAAACCCGGCGAATCGATCAGCGCGCCACCGCCGTCGAGCGGGTAGAGGCGCGTGAACGTCGTCGTGTGGCGGCCGCTGTTGAGCGCGGCCGAGATTTCGCGGGTCGCGGCCTCGGCATCGGGCACGAGCAGGTTCACGAGCGTCGACTTGCCCATCCCGGACTGGCCGAGCAGGATGGTCGAATGGCCGGCCAGATGCGGCATCAGCTGCGCACGCGCATCGTCGGGCGCGCCCTTCACCGACAGCTCGAGCACGTCGTAGCCGAGCGCGCGGTAGGGCGCGAGGCGCTCGCGGGCGACCGGCAGCGCGGCCTCGACGTCGATCTTGTTCAGCACGACGAGCGGCTTCAGTTCGTTCGCGTCGGCCGCGATCAGTGCGCGACCGAGCAGATCCTCGCTGAAATAGGGCTCGGTCGCGAGCACGATCAGCAGCTGGTCGAGGTTGGCCGCGAACAGCTTCGACTTGAACTGGTCGGAGCGGTACAGCAGGTTGCGCCGCTCGCCGATCTCGACGATCACGCCCTGGTCGGCCGACGCCTGTTCGTACACGACGCGGTCGCCGACCGCGATCTCGCTTTTCTTGCCGCGCGGGAAGCACTGCAGCATCGGGCCGCCGTCGTCGGGCGCGACGATGTAGTGGCGGCCGTGCGCCGCGATCACGCGGCCTTCGACACGCGGCGCGCCCGACGCGCGCGGGGCCGGCTTGCGGGAGGTCGGCCGGCTCATGCGTGCTGCATCAGGCGGTCGATCCGCTGCGACGCGGGCGGATGCGAGTAGTAAAAGGCCGTGTAGACGGGGTCCGGCGTGAGCGTCGACGCGTTGTCCTCATAAAGCTTCACGAGCGCGCTGACGAGATCCTGCGCGTCGGTCTGGCTGGCCGCGAACGCGTCGGCCTCGAATTCGTGCTTGCGCGACGTCAGGCTGCTGAACGGTGTTGCAAAGAACAGGAACACGGGGATCGCGAGGAAGAACAGCACGAGCGCGGCGCCCGCGTTGCTCGTGTCGAGCGACGGCGTGACGCCAAGGCCCGTATAGAACCATGTGCGCTGCGCGAGCCAGCCGAGCAGCGCGAGCAGCACGAGGCTCAGCACGAACGACACGAGCATCCGCTTCATCACGTGGCGGCGCTTGAAGTGGCCGAGCTCGTGCGCGAGCACGGCCTCGATTTCCTGGCCCGTCAGCCGCGCGAGCAGCGTGTCGAAGAACACGATCCGCTTCGATGCGCCGAAGCCCGTGAAGTACGCGTTGCCGTGCGCGGAACGGCGGCTGCCGTCCATCACGAACAGGCCCTTCGCCGCGAAGCCGCACCGTTTCATCAGCGACTCGATGCGCGTGCGCAGCGCTTCGTCCTTCAGCGGTTCGAACTTGTTGAAGATCGGTGCGATGAAGGTCGGATAGATCAGCAGCACGAGCATCTGGAACGCGACCCAGACGATCCAGGTCCACAGCCACCACAGGCTGCCGGCCTGGTTCATCAGCCACAGCACGACGAACAGCAGCGGCAGGCCGAGCACGGCGCCGAGCAGCGTGTTCTTCAGCATGTCGGTGAAGAACAGGCGCTTGGTCATCCGGTTGAAGCCGAACCGCTGCTCGATCCCGAACTGGCGGTAATACTCGAACGGCACGTCGATCACGCTCGTGATCGCGAGCACCGCGGCGACGAGCGCGACCTGCTGCCCGTAGCCGCGGCCGAACCAGCCCGTCAGCAGCGTGTCGAGGGCGCCGACGCCGCCCAGCAGCGTAAGGCCGACCAGCACGGCCGCGCTGACGACGATCTCGAACATCGCCAGCCGGGTGCGCTCGACCGTGTAGTCGGCCGCACGCTGGTGGGCGCTCAGCGGAATGGTGGCGCTGAACTGCGCGGGCACGCTGTTGCGATGTGCGGCGACGAAGCGGATCTGCCGCGACGCGAGCCACAGCTTGGTGACGACCATCGCGAGCACGGCGATCGCGAACAGCAGGGTGAACGAAAAGGGTGACATCGAAGGCGCCAAAGGGTTCTATGCGAGAATTATATGTTCTTGCGGACCGGGCCCGCTCACGCGATGCCGGCCGCCCGGGCGGCGCCATGCGCCGTCCGCCATTTTCCAGGATGACTCATGACCGATACCGCCGCTTCCGCCAGCCAGCCTGCGCTCGTGCGCAACGAGTTGAACCTCGTCTGGCTCGACATGGAGATGACCGGCCTCGACCCGGATAACGACCGCATCATCGAAATCGCGGTCGTCGTGACCAACTCCACGCTCGACATCGCGGTGGAAGGCCCCGTGTTCGCGATCCACCAGAGCGACGAAACGCTCGCGAAGATGGACGACTGGAACAAGTCGACGCACGGCCGTTCGGGGCTGATCGACCGCGTGCGCGCGTCGACCGTGACCGAGGCGGACGCCGCCGCGCAGTTGCAGGCGTTCCTCTTGCAGTACGTGTCGCCCGGCAAGTCGCCGATGTGCGGCAACTCGATCTGCCAGGATCGCCGCTTCATGGCGCGCTGGATGCCGGAATTCGAACGATTCTTCCACTACCGCAACCTGGACGTCAGCACGCTCAAGGAGCTGTGCCGCCGCTGGCAGCCGGCGATCTACAAGGGCTTCCAGAAGCGTGCGATGCACACGGCGCTCGCGGACATCAACGAGTCGATCGACGAACTGAAGTACTACCGCGAGCATTTCCTGATTCCGGCCGCGTCGGCGCCGGCAGGCGAGTCCGCGCCGGCCGCCTGAGCGGGCCGGCACGCGTTCAGCGCGGCGCGCGCTGCGCGCTCTTCGGCCGGAACGCCGCGACCACCGCGGCGTCAGTCTCGATGTACGGGCCGCCGATCAGGTCGATGCAGTAGGGCACCGCCGCGAAGATGCCGGGCACGGTCGACTTGCCGTCGGCGTCGCGCAGCCCTTCGAGCGTTTCCCGGATCGACTTCGGCTGGCCGGGCAGGTTGATGATCAGCGCCGCGTGGTCGGCCTGGGCTGTTTCGCGAATCACCGCGACCTGCCGCGACAGGATCGCGGTCGGCACGAAATTCAGGCTGATCTGCCGCATCTGTTCGCCGAATCCCGGCATTTCCTTCGTCGCCACGGCCAGCGTGGCTTCCGGCGTCACGTCGCGCCGCGCCGGGCCGGTGCCACCCGTCGTCAGCACCAGATCGCAGCCGGCGACGTCGACGAGTTCGGCCAGCGTGGCGGAGATCGTCGGCGCGTCGTCCTGGATCAGCCGGGTTTCGGCGCGCCATGGCGAGCGCAGCGCACCGGCGAGCCATTCCTGCAGCGCCGGGATGCCCTTGTCCTCGTAGACGCCCGTGCTGGCGCGGTCGCTGATCGACACGAGGCCGACCACGAGTTCGTCCGGGTGGTTACGCTTCGTCGTCATGGTCGTCATGGTCGTCTCCGGCGTCGTCCGTCGCTTCGTCTCCGTCCGACTCGCCCGCGCCGCCTGCGGTCTTGATCCACTGGAACAGCTCGCGGAAGTAGCGCGGCGGCTTGCCTTGCTGCGCTTCCTTGCGTGCGTTGCGGATCAGCGTGCGGCCTTCCTGGATGTCGGCTTCGGGGTGCTGGCGGAGGAATTCGGTCAGCGCGTCGTCGTTCGCGAGCAACTGTTCGCGCGTGCGCTCGATCCAGTGCAGGCGGGCCGTCGCGGCCCGGTTCACGCCACGCTGGGCGTCGAGGGCGGTGCGCAGCGCGGCCGTTTCTTCATCGGACAGCGAGCGCATCACGCGGCCGACGTACTGGAGCTGGCGGCGCTTGCCTTCGTGATCGGTGATCCGGCGCGCCTCGCGCACGGCGTCCGCGAGACTTTCAGGCATCGGCATGCGCTTCAGCGCGTCTTTCGGCAGCTCGACGAGCGCCTGGCCGAGCACCTGCAGCTCGTGCATCTCGCGCTTCAACTGGGATTTGCTGGGGCGATCGTAGCCGTTGTCGTCTTCTTCGACGGCATGCTCGATCGGCTGGATTCGGGTTTTGCGTGTCATGGGCGGCATTGTATCGCGGTGCGGACGCCCCAAGCTTGTCGGTATATGGCCCCGGACCTTGCTATGATCGCGGGATACGCAACATTTTGACCATGCGGGCGGATCGCCCGCCACCGGATAACACGACGATGGCAGCCAATCTCGACGTACAAGCGCGCTATTTCCCGCACACGCAGGACCAGCTCAAAGAAATTGCCTCGGACATCCTTCGCCATGCGAAGGCGCTCGGCGCGACGGACGCCGCGACCGAAATCTCCGAAGGCGACGGCCTGTCGGTGTCGGTACGCCGCGGCGAGGTCGAGACGATCGAACACAACCGAGACAAGATGGTCGGCGTGACCGTGTTCATCGGCAAGAAGCGCGGCAACGCGAGCACGTCGGACTTCTCGCCGGCCGCGATCAAGGATACCGTCGCCGCCGCGTACAACATTGCGCGCTTCACGGCCGAGGACGACGCGGCCGGCCTCGCCGAGGCCGAACTGCTCGAAACCGACCCGCGCGACCTCGACCTCTATCACCCGTGGGCGCTGACGGCCGACGAGGCCGTCGAGCTCGCCCGCCGCGCGGAAGACGCCGCGTTCGCGGTCAGCCCGCAGATCCGCAACTCGGAAGGCGCGAGCGTGTCGGCGCAGCATTCGCAGTTCGTGCTCGCGACGTCGCGCGGTTTCCTCGCCGGCTACCCGTACTCGCGCCACTACATCGCGTGCGCGCCGATCGCGGGCACCGGCCGCCACATGCAGCGCGACGACTGGTATTCGTCGAAGCGCAGCGCGGTCGATCTCGCGGCGCCGGAAGCCGTCGGGCGCTATGCGGCCGAGCGTGCGCTGGCGCGGATGGGCGCGCGCCGTCTCGACACCCGCAAGGTGCCCGTGCTGTTCGAGGCACCGCTCGCGGCCGGCCTGCTCGGCGCGTTCGTGCAGGCCGTCAGCGGCGGCGCGCTGTACCGCAAGACGTCGTTCCTCGTCGACAGCCTCGGCAAGCCGGTGTTCGCACCGCACGTGCAGGTCGTCGAGGATCCGCACGTGCCGCGCGCGATGGGCAGCGCACCGTTCGACGAGGAAGGCGTGCGCACGCGTGCGCGCAGCGTCGTCAACGACGGTGTCGTCGAAGGCTACTTCCTGTCGACCTATTCGGCGCGCAAGCTCGGCACGCAGACGACCGGCAACGCGGGCGGCTCGCACAACCTCGCGCTGCGCAGCTCGAACACGCAGCCGGGCGACGATTTCGACGCGATGCTGAAGAAGCTCGGCACGGGCCTGCTGCTGACCGAACTGATGGGGCAGGGCGTGAACTACGTGACCGGCGACTATTCACGCGGCGCGGCCGGCTTCTGGGTCGAGAACGGCGTGATCCAGTATCCGGTCGAGGAAATCACCGTCGCGAGCACGCTGCAGGAGATGTTCCGGCATATCGTCGCGATCGGCGCGGATTCGATCGTGCGCGGTACGAAGGAAACGGGCTCGGTGCTGATCGAGCAGATGACGATCGCCGGGCAGTAAGCGGCGCGGCATCGGCCGCCAGGAAACGAAAAGCCCGACCGGCGTTCATGAGCCGGTCGGGCTTTTTTTCGCGTGCCGCGTGTCAGCCGCGCTTGCGCGCGTACACGACGAACGCATAACCGAACGTGTTGGGCGCGGCGGCCTGGTGCGGGTCGCGCGAGACTTCGCGCCAGTGCGCGGGATCGGGCGCCGGGAACGACGCATCGCCGTCGAAGTCGGCATCGATCTCGGTGACGACCAGTTTGTCGGCGAGCGCGAGGCCTTCCGCATAGAGTTGTGCGCCGCCGATCAGGAATGCTTCGGCCGCGCCGTCGCGCGCGGCGAGCGCGAGCGCGTCGGCGAGCGACGTGACCGTGTCGCAGCCGTCGAAGCGGCGAGCTGCGTCGCGCGTGACGACGATATTGCGGCGGCCCGGCAAGGGCCGGCCGATCGACTCGTGGGTCTTGCGGCCCATCACGATCGGCGCGCCCATCGTCGTGCGCTTGAAGAACGCGAGGTCCTCGGGAAGTTTCCAGGGCAACTGGTTGTCGCGGCCGATGATGCCGTTGCGGGCGCGCGCGACGATCAGGGTCAACGTCGTCATGAAGGTCGGGGGAAGAGGAGAACCGGAATGGCGCCGATTCTACCGGAATGGCGGCGCGTGACTGCGCCGGTGCGGATGCGCGGGCGTATGTGCGGTTTCCGGCCTGCCGCACCGGGTCGGCGGTGGCGACGCGGTGCGGCCTTTGCTTCGTGATGTCCTGAATAAAGAGAGTGCCCGCCGGGGGACGGACACAAAAACGGTTCGCGTCGCGATGTCGACGCTGCAGGAAACGACCTGCGCCGTTCAATTCAATCTGCAATCCTCATCGATTAAGCAGCGTGATGGAATCATGTGCGGATTATTGATGCACGCAGGTTTCCTACGTTTCCTTCCATCGCATGTTGCGCGTTGCCGGGGAGCGCCACAGGAATCGGTATCGGCAGCCGAGCCGGCGGGACGAGCTCGTCCCACAGCGTCACCGACGACTTGTCTGACGAACGCGCTTGCGGCGCGGCGACGGGCACGATGCCGAACCGGTGGTCCTGTTGCATGCGCGGCGCGTTATCGGCAAGCGGCATCGCGTGTTCGGGCCTCGTGCGTTCTTCCGAGCGTGCCGGCATGAAGTGACAAGCGAGCGCGAATGCAATCGTCATCTGCGCACAAGACAGCAAAAAAAATGTTCGCATGGCCACCTTCTCCCAATCCGTTACGCGTTCAGCGAAATGCATGCCATCGGGCGAAGCGCATTGTCGCGTCTGCGATTTGCGGGGAAGCGTCGTGACTCGCGATCGAAAACGCCGGGAAATGTTTCAGGCGTGAAACGAGGGGGCTCGGGAATACTGCGGATTCAATCGATACGCTTCAAGGATGAAAATCTTCGCGTGTGTCGATGCAGGTACGCGTCGCTGCGTGTTTCTATGTGCAGACGATTGATAAACATCGACCACTGAGCGATTCGACCGTTCGCCCATCCGCGCTGCAATCGGTTTATCGTATTCGGCGCCTATAACTAAGCTGTCTTGATCAAAAAAATAACTGGACGCGAGATGAGCGCCATCATGCGAGGCCTGTCGTCGCCGCGCATCGGCATGGCGAATCGAGCCGCTTCGGCTGACCCGGTTCGATCCTTTTGCACGCGACTTGGCGTGTACGGCAATCGTTAGACGGTTGATGAACGGGGTGAGCATATGGGAGCCGAGCAGCGGCATGTGATCTACTTCTCGCGCGAGCCGAACGACGCGTTGCGCGGGCATTTCGACGAATGCGGGTGGCGCGTCGATCTTGCGGAAAGCGCACGCGACGTGCGGCGTGTCGTGCAGCACGGCGTGGCAACTGCCGGCCTGCTCGATTTCTCGCCGGGTTTTCGGCCCGCGGATCTGCGCGAACTCGAAGCGTGTCTGAGCATCCAGCACATCGGCTGGATCGCGGCGACCCGGCGTGGCCAGTTGCAGGACGCCACGCTGCGGCATCTCATTCGTGACTATTGCTTCGACTACGTCACGATGCCGTACGAGGCGGCGCGCATCGTCGAGACCATCGGCCATGCGCACGGCATGATCGCGCTGACCGAGCCGGTAGCCGCGCCAGTCGGCGCCGGACGCGCCGAAGGCGAGATGGTCGGCACCTGCGACGCGATACTCGGGCTGTTCAGGACGATCCGGCGCGTCGCGACGACCGATGCGCCGGTGTTCATCTCCGGCGAATCGGGTACCGGCAAGGAACTGACGGCCGTTGCGATCCACGAGCGCTCGGCGCGCGCGCACGCGCCGTTCGTCGCGATCAACTGCGGTGCGATTCCGTCGACGCTGCTCCAGGCCGAACTGTTCGGCTATGAGCGCGGCGCGTTTACGGGCGCGAACCAGCGCAAGATCGGCAGGGTCGAGGCCGCGAACGGCGGCACGCTGTTTCTCGACGAGATCGGCGACCTGCCGCTCGAGAGCCAGGCGAGCCTGCTGCGGTTCCTGCAGGAAGGCAAGATCGAACGGCTCGGCGCGCATGTATCGGTGCCGGTCGACGTGCGCGTGATCTGCGCGACGCACGTGGACATGGAAGCGGCGCTGCGCGAAGGGCGGTTCCGCGAGGACCTGTTTCATCGGCTGTGCGTGTTGAAGATCGAGGAGCCGCCGCTGCGCGCGCGCGGCAAGGATATCGAACTGCTGGCGCGCCACATGCTCGAGCGTTTCAAGGGGGATGCGCATCGCCGCCTGCGCGGCTTCTCGCCGGACGCGATCGCCGCGCTGTACGGCTATTCGTGGCCGGGCAACGTGCGCGAGCTGATCAATCGCGTGCGCCGGGCGATCGTGATGTCGGAGGGCCGGATGATTACCGCGGCCGATCTCGAACTCAACGAATTCGCGGTACTGGCGCCCGTCTCGCTCACCGAGGCGCGCGAAGCGGCCGAACGGCAGGCGATCGAGCAGGCGCTGCTGCGTCACCGCGGCCGGTTTGCCGACGCGGCGCGCGAACTCGGCGTGTCGCGCGTCACGCTGTACAGGCTGATGTGCGCGCATGGCATGCGCGATCGCGGCGACCCGCTGAGCGGGTTTTCGGCACCGTTGCCGGAGGTTCAGCATCACGCTTGCTAGAATTGGCGGGTAACGGTCGCCCTCGCGGCCGAAGGAACCCGCATGAAACAGTACCTCGACCTCGTTCGCACCATTCTCGACACCGGCACCTGGCAGGAGAACCGCACGGGCATCCGCACCATCAGCATGCCCGGTGCGATGCTGCGGTTCGACCTGCAGCAAGGTTTCCCGGCGGTCACGACCAAGAAGCTCGCGTTCAAGTCCGCGATCGGCGAACTGGTCGGTTTCCTGCGCGCATCGCGCAGCGCGGCCGATTTCCGCGCGCTCGGCTGCAAGGTGTGGGACGCGAACGCGAACGACAACGCGCAGTGGCTCGCGAACCCGTACCGCCAGGGCGTCGACGACCTGGGCGACGTGTATGGCGTGCAATGGCGCCAGTGGCCCGGCTACAAGGTACTCGACGCTGGCGCCGATGCGCAGATCGCCGACGCGACGCGCCGCGGTTTCCGGATCGTCACGCGTTTCGACGAGGACGGGGTGCCGAAGGTGCTGCTGTACAAGGCAATCGACCAGCTGCGCCAGTGTCTCGACACGATCATGGAGAACCCGGCCGACCGCCGCATCCTGTTCCACGCATGGAATCCGGCCGTGCTCGACCAGATCGCGCTGCCCGCATGCCATCTGCTGTACCAGTTCCTGCCGAACGTCACGAAGCGCGAGATTTCGTTGTGCCTGTACATCCGCAGCAACGATGTCGGGCTCGGCACGCCGTTCAACCTGACGGAAGGGGCCGCGCTGCTGTCGCTCGTCGGCCGGCTGACGGGCTATACGCCGCGGTGGTTCACGTACTTCATCGGTGACGCGCACATCTACGAGAACCAGCTGGACATGCTGCAGCAGCAGCTTACGCGCGAGCCGTACGACAGCCCGCGGCTCGACATTGCCGAGCGCGTGCCGGACTACGCGACGACCGGCGTTTATGCGCCCGAATGGCTCGAGCAGATCGAGCCGTCGGATTTCTCGCTCGTCGGCTACCGTCACCATGAGCCGCTGACCGCGCCGATGGCGGTCTGAGCCCGGCGTGCGACGGCGGCGGGTGACGCGACCCGCGCCAGGCAGAATGAAGAAGGCCCGACCGGCACTCGCCGGTCGGGCCTTGCCGTTTCAGCGAGTGCGGTTACTGGTGGCGCCGCTCGTCGTGGCCGCCGGGCGGCGGATTGCCCGGGTGCGGCGCCTCGACGTGCGGTGCCGGTTGCGGCCGCGGTTCCATGTGCGGCGCGGGCATCGATGGCCGCGGCTCCATGCGCGGGGCCTGCGGCTGCGGTCGCGGCATGTCATGCACGGCGGGCGCGGGCGGACGGTACTCGTTCACGTGCGGCGGCGCGACTTCGCGGCGCGGTGCCGGTTGCGCGAATTCGGGGCGCGGTTGCGGTGCCGGAGCGGTCCGCTCGGGCCGCGGCTGCGCATGCTGGGCCGGTGCCGCGAAATCGGGGCGCGGACGCTGCTGCGGAATCTGCGCGGTCATGTCGAGTCGCGGTTGCGGCAACGCGTGCGGCGTTTCCTGCCGACGGCCGGGCTGCGTACCGGGCGTGGCTTCCGGATGCGGGACCGGCGCCGCGCTGCGCACGGGCGGCAGCGCGTTCTGTCCCGCTGCGTGGAGTGCCGTCGGCGGCGTCGGGCGCTGACGCTCCATCGGCGTGTGCGGCTGCATCCACGCGGGCGCGGGCGCCGCCGCCGGATGCGTGTTGTCGCGCCCGGCCGGCCCGTTGGCGGCCGTCGGCGGACGCGGGACGCCATTTCCAGGGCTCAACGCCTGATGCGGAGCCGGATTGCCCGGCGCCTGCGGCATGGCACCGTTGGCGAAGCGCGGTGCATTGGGGGCTTCGCCGTTCGTCGGCCGTGCGCCGTCCGGCACGACCGGCATCGGCGCACCAGGCCGTGCGGCCTGTGCCGGCTGGCCGTCGCGCGGCGTGTGCGCCGGTTGCACGACCGGACCGTGCGGATTCACGAGCTGCACGTTGCGCATCGCCCACGCACCGGCTTTCGGGTTGCCCGGAACGCGGACCGGGCGAGCCTGATAGTCGGCCGGCACGCTCGTCCTCGCGACCGGTGCGCCTGCGCCCGGCACGTGCTGGCCCTGCCGTGCGAGATGCGCGGCCGCCTGGTCGCGATATGCGGCCGGCACGGCCGGATTGCGCGTCGCGACGAACGTGTGCTGCCCGAGCGCCGCCGGCGGACGGTAGCTGGCCGTGCGCAGTCCGCCGGTCAAGCTCTGGCGCACCGGCGCAATGCCGGGCGTGCCCGGCATCACGTGCGCGTTGCGCCACTGCTGCGGATCGACGCGTTGCGAGAAGTGCGCGACCGGCTGGCCGTGCACGAACGCGGACGCCGGCACGGCCGTGATCGCATGCGGCGCGCGGAAGTTCACGTACGTCTTGTTGATGTTCGTGATGTTGGTGATGTTCGTCACGTTCACGGTCTTGTTGACCGTCACGTTGTTGACCACGACGTTCCGGTTCACGCGATCGTAGTAATGCGGGCTCCAGCCGCCCCAGCCGGGATGCCAGCGTTCGCCCGGGCCGAGTGCGAACCATGCGCAGCCGGCCGCCGCGACGCCGCCGACGGTCAGCGCGACGCTCCAGTCGGGACCGCCGCCGCCGCCCACGAAGGCGACGAGCGCCGGCGCGTAAGCGGGCGGCTGGCTGACGACCATCGGGCCGGGCACCCACGCCCAGCTGTCGTCGACATAGGCCCAGCGGCCGTAGTGATACGGCGCGAAGCCCCACGGCGCATCGTCGACCCAGGTCCAGCCCCATGGCGCCTGCCAGATCCAGTGGCCGTCGTGATACGGCGCCCAGTCGGCGGGCGTGTCGTTCGGCACCCAGACCTCGCCGTAATTCGGGGTTTCGCGCCACGTGCCGTTCGCGTCGAGATCCTGGTAGCCGGGCACGTCGCGCGACACGTAGCGGGCCGACACCGAGCGCTGCTCGGCCGCATCGCGGCCGGCGGCCCACTGGTCGAGCGCATCGGGGGCCGGCGCGGCCGCTTGCTGCGCGACCTGCAGGTCGGTGCCGGTGAACACGACCTGCTGTCCGGGCGACAGCGGATACTGCCCGTTGCTGCCGTAGACGGTCGCGCTGCCGCTGCGCACGGTGACCGTCGTGCTCGCGCCGTTCGGCGCGACGTCGACGCGATAGTCGCCCGGGCCCGAGATGCCGAGCGCGAGATTGGGCGTGTCGATTTCGTACGACCCGCCGGACGGCAGATCGCGCACGTGCGTCGATACGGTGCCGAGCCCGACCTTCAACTGCGTCGTGGTGTCGTCGAGGTTCAGCACCGACAGGCTCGTCGATTCGCCGAGTCGCACCGCGGTCGAGCCGATGTGCAGTTCCGAGCGCGCGCCGGCATCGTTCCACAACTGGTCGCCGGTCGTCAGCGGCCGGTTCACGGCGGCGTACGACCACGTATCGGTGCCGGCGGGCTCCGTCGTCACGGCACCCGACTTGTAGTTGAGTCGGGCGACGCGGCTCGGCGGATCGCCGCCCGGCTGCCGGGCGGCGGCCGCATACGCGGCGGCCTCGGTCGTTTGCGCGAATGCGGTGGGCACGGTCGCCAGCGTGGCGAACGCGAGCAGCGTGCAGCGGGCGGTTCGCTTGAGCGTGAACAGGGAAGCCATGATGAGCGTCTTCGTCGTTATCGCGGCGCGTCGATTCGTGCCGTTGAGTTCACGATATCCGCTCGGCCTGTTTCAGTGCTCGGTGTTTTGTAAGTCGGATGGCACGCGATGTAACAAAACCTGTCCATCGCGCGCGGTTGTCGTCCCGTCGCAATGTACGCGTCAAGCGGACGTAAGCCAGTCGTCGAAAACCTGCTGTCCGGGCACGGTGACGCGCAGCACGCGCGGCCGTGCGGTGCGCTCGATCCAGCCGTGGGCGCAGAAGCTATCGAGCAGTGCCGCGCCGAGCGCGCCGCCGAGATGGGGGCGGCGCTCGCTCCAGTCGAGGCAGCCGCATGCGAAGCGGCGGCGGCGCGTGCGCTGCTGCGCGACGTCGATGCCCCAGCGCGCGAGCGCCTGGGTGCCGAGCTCGGTGGCTTCGATCGCGTCGCCGTCCGCCTGCAGCCAGCCGCGTGTGGTGAGCCCGTCGAAGATGCGGACCGCAAGTTCGCCGGCCATGTGGTCGTAGCAGGTGCGTGCGTAGCGCAGCTCGGCCGGCACCGCGCGCGACGGCGGCGGCACCGGACGGTTCGGCGCGGCCGCGCGGGCCACGTTCGCGAGCGCCTCGAGCGACGCCGCGATGTCGGCCGACGCGAGCCGGTAGTAGCGGTGCCGGCCGCGCACGTCGAGCGCGAGCAGGCCGCCTTCGGTCAGGCGCGCGAGGTGCGCGCTCGCCGCGGACGGCGACAGCCCTGCGATCATCGTCAGTTCGCCGGCCGGCCGCGCGCTGCCGTCCATCAGCACCCACAGCATCGCGGCGCGCCCCGGATCGGCGATCAGTGCGCCGATCCGGCTCAGGCCCGGAAAGTGGTGGTCGTCTTGATCGGTCATCGTCGTGTCTCGTCAGGCGGAATGACTGCAGTGTAGGTGCTGCGCACATTCGATGTTTCGTGTTCGGATGAAATGTCGGATGCGGCGCGGCGGCGCGCGACCCGCGGTCGCCGGCCGCGCACGCGTAGAATGGCCGGACGCGGCGGCAGTGGGCCGCCGGATGCGACACGATGCGACGATGAAGACGATTTTCTGCCTGTTGGCGGCCGCGTTCCTCTGCGCGGCCTGTGCGCAGGGCGGTGCGGGCGCCGCCGGCGAGCGGGGCGGCAGCCTCGAGATGTACGGGACGATCGATCAGGGCATCACGGTGCGCCGCTGACAGGCGTCGATTGCCGGTGCCGATGCCGGTTCAACGCACGGGGGCGGCCGGCCGTGCGGCGGGCACTGCGACGTGTTGCCGCAGTGCAACGTATAATGCGCCGATTGCCGTACCCCCGCCGCCTGGAGCTACCACGATGTCCCAACCATCCCCCGTACCGGCCGCCCTCGACCGCACCGAAACCGTATTCCGCTTCCTCGCCGAGCCGTCGTCCGTGAACTTCGGCGGCAAGGTGCATGGCGGCGCGCTGATGAAGTGGATCGACGAGGTCGCGTATGCGTGCGCGGCGGTCTGGTCGAGCCGCTATTGCGTGACGGTCAGCGTCGGCAACATCCGCTTCCAGCGTCCGATCCTCGTCGGCAACCTGGTCGAGTTGAAGGCGCGCGTCGTCGCGACGGGCCGCACCAGCATGCACATCCATGTGTCCGTGCACGCCGGCGATCCGAAGGGCGGCGTGCTGCGCCAGACGACCGACTGCCTCGTCGTGTTCGTCGCGGTCGACGAGAACGGCAACCCGGTGCCGGTGCCGCCGTTCGTGCCCGAGACCGACGAGCAGAAGGTGCTCGCGAAGTATGCGGCCGACGTGCGCGCCGCGCTCGACAAGATCGTCGAGATGAAGCCCGAGGAAGTGGCGAAGGGCACCGTCTGACGACAACGGGCGCAGCGTTCGCGCCGCGCCCGTCGCATCATCGCGTCGCACCCGCGATTACCGCGATCCGATCATCTCCTCGGGACGCACCCACGCGTCGAATTCCGCCTCGGTCAGGTAGCCGAGCGCAAGCGCGGCGGCCTTCAGCGTCGTGCCTTCCTTGTGCGCCTTCTTCGCGATCTGCGCGGCCTTGTCGTAGCCGATGTGCGGATTGAGCGCCGTCACGAGCATCAGCGATTCGTTCAGCAGCAGGTCGATGCGCGCGCGGTTCGGCTCGATGCCCGCCGCGCAGTGGTCGTTGAAGCTCTGCGCGCCGTCGGCGAGCAGCCGCACCGACTGCAGCACGTTGTGCGCGATCATCGGCCGGAACACGTTCAACTCGAAATTGCCGCTGGCGCCGCCGACGTTCACCGCGACGTCGTTGCCGAACACCTGGCAGCACAGCATCGTCACGGCTTCCGACTGCGTCGGGTTCACCTTGCCCGGCATGATCGAGCTGCCCGGCTCGTTTTCCGGAATCGACAGTTCGCCGAGCCCGCAGCGCGGCCCGCTCGCGAGCCAGCGGACGTCGTTGGCGATCTTCATCAGGCCGGCCGCGACCGTCTTCAGCGCGCCGTGCGCGAACACCAGCGCGTCGGCGGCCGCCATCACCTCGAACTTGCTCGGCGCGGTCACGAACGGCAGCGTCGTCAGCCTGCCGATCTCGTCGGCGACGCGCACCGCGAACTCCGGATGCGCGTTCAGCCCGGTGCCGACGGCGGTGCCGCCGAGCGCGAGTTCGTACAGGTGCGGCAGCGCCGATTCGACGTGCCGAATGCCCTGGTCGAGCTGCGCGACGTAACCGGAAAATTCCTGCCCGAGCGTGAGCGGCGTCGCGTCCTGCAGGTGCGTGCGGCCGATCTTCACGATATCGGCGAAGGCCTTCGACTTCGTGTCGAGCGTCGCGCGCAGCGTGCGCAGCGCGGGCAGCAGATGGTTGACGATCGCGTACGCGGCCGCGACGTGCATCGCGGTCGGGAACACGTCGTTCGACGACTGGCCGCGGTTCACGTCGTCGTTCGGGTGGACCTTGCGTGCTTCGCCGCGCTCGCCGCCGAGCAGTTCGCTCGCCCGGTTCGCGATCACCTCGTTGAGGTTCATGTTGGTCTGCGTGCCGGAGCCCGTCTGCCACACGGCGAGCGGGAATTCGCGCGGATGCTTGCCCGCGATGATCTCGTCGGCCGCGTCGATGATCGCGCGCGCCTTGTCGTCGGCCAGCACGCCGAGCGACTGGTTCACGGCGGCCGCGGCACGCTTGACGATCGCGAGCGCGTGGATCAGCTCGGGCGACTGCTTCTCCGTCGAGATCCGGAAATTCTGCAGCGAGCGTTCCGTCTGCGCGCCCCAGAGCCGGTTGGCCGGCACGGCGATCTCGCCGAACGTGTCGCGTTCCATCCGAACTGCTTCGTTCATGATGCACTCCTCTTGGGAAGGGGAAAGGCCGCGCGTCGCGCGGCGTCTGGCGTATCGTGAGGCAGTCGCGCCGCTGGCGCGACGTGTTGGGACTTCAACCGACAAGCATAGCGCCGGCCGCGATTTTGCGTCGTGTCGCGCTCAGCGCGTCGATGCGACGAGCGACGCGCTCTTCAGATGGAAGCGCCAGGCCATCAGCGCGGCGACGCTGGCGAGGCCGGCCGCGAGCCCCCACCACAGGCCGCGTGCGCCGAGGCCTGCATGGAACGCCAGCCAGTAACCGGTCGGGAAGCCGATGCCCCAGTAGCCGAGGGTCGCCGCGAGCATCGGGATGCGCGTATCGCGCAGTCCGCGCAGCGCGCCCGACCCGACGGTCTGCATGCCGTCGACGATCTGGAACACCGCGGCAATGCCGAGGAGCGACGCGGCCAGCGACACGGTCGCCGCGTTGGCCGGATCGTCGAGCTGGAGGTACAGGCCGACGATCGCATGCGGCACGACGATCAGCACGAGCCCCGACAGCGACATGAACGCGACGCCGAGGCCGAGCGCGACGAAGCCCGCATGCCGCGCGGCGACCGGCTGGCCGGCACCGACCCAGTAGCCGACCCGCACGTTGGCGGCCTGGCCGATCGCGAGCGGCACCATGAACGCCACCGACGCGACGTTCAGCGCGATCTGGTGCGCGGCAAGCGACGTTGCGCCGAGCACGCCGATGGTCAGGCCCGTGGCGAGAAACAGCGTCGATTCGACCCCGTACGTGATCGCCACCGGCCAGCCGATGCCGATCAGTTCGCCCATCATCGGCAGTTTCGGGCGCGCGGCGGTCACGAAATGGCGGAACCGCTGGCGGCCGTGCAGCAGCCAGATCAGCGCGAGCGCGGTGAGCCAGATGGTGATGGTCGTCGCGACCGCCGAGCCGAGGAAGCCGAGCCGCGGCAAGCCGAAGGCGCCGTGGATCAGCCCGTAGTTCAGCACGCCGTTCACGCCGACGCCGCCGATCGACACCCACAGCAGCCGCCGGGCGGCGCCGATCGCCGGCAGGAAGGCGCGCATCAGCCCGACGCCGATCAGGCTGCCGAGCGCCGCGAACCGCAGGATGCCGGTGTACTCGCCGACGTGACGCGCGAGCGTGGGCGGCTCGTGGAACATCAGCAGGATCGGTTCGGACAGCGACAGCGCGACGATCGCCGGAATCGCGAGCAGCACGGACAGCACGAAGCCGGTCCAGTAGATGTGCGGCACGCGGTGTTCCGCCTGCGCGCCGCGCGCATGCGCGACGCTTACGCTGACCGACGACAGCACACCCTGCAGCACGGTCACGATGACGAAGAAGAAGTTCGCGCCGAGGCCGCCCGCCGCGAGCGAATCGGGGCCGAGCGAGCCGAGCAGCACCGTGTCGGTGACGCTCATCGCCATTTGCGAGAGTTGCGCGATCGCGAGCGGCGCGGCGAGGCGCGCGGTATCGGCGGCATGACTGGACAGCGACGGCGGCGCGGCGGCCGTCCGCGTAAGACCGGAATGCGACATGGAATGGGCGCTCGCGCGGGTGCGGGCCCGCGCTGTCTGTATTTATTTTGAGAGACGGCTAGCTTACGGCTTTATTCGAACGGTGTCGAACGCGCGCGCCGATGGCCATGTCACGGTCAGGGGGAACCGCTATGCGTCGTGAACCGCGATCCGCGTATCGCCGAACAGCACGACCTGGCCCGCGCGGATCTTGCAGGTCTTGCGCAGTTCGATCACGCCGTCGACTTTCACCGCGCCGGACGCGACGAACATCTTCGCGGTGCCGCCGCTGTCCGCGAGGCCGGTGATCTTGAGAAGGTTGTGCAGCTCGACGTATTCGCCGGTCAGCGTGAAATCCAGGTTGGGCATGACGAAGGAGGCGCGCGATGCGCGGGAGGAATCGCCCCGCATCATACGGCACCGCGGGCCGGCGCGCGAGTGCGGCCGCGCGCGCATGTTTGCGCCCCGTAGTTGTTAAGGACTGTGAGCGATTCGTCAGCAAATGAAACGGTGGGTAACAGTCTGAGAGATTCGAGAACCGGCCGTGCCGCCCGCGGGTCTTTCGTCGTACCTGCTGCGTGTTGCGGCAGGGGACGCGACGGAGCGTATCGATGCGCTCCGCGCCCACAACTTCTTGAGGAGGATAGTCATGTCCAAGATTCGTACGATGCTGATCGGTGCCGCGCTGACGGCGTTCGCCACTTCGGCCGCATTCGCGCAGACCGGCGTTGCGGCGCAGGGCACCGCAGGCGCCGGCGTGCAGGCGCAGGCTCCGGCAGCAGGGGCAGGCGCGGGTATGCAGGGTGGTGCCGACGCGAACGCGTCGGGCAACGCGGTCGGCGGTGCGACCGATGCGGTTGGCGCGGCAGCCGACGGCGCGAAGGATACGGCGGCGTCGTCGGTCCGCTCGACCAAGAAGCACGCGAAGCATGCGGCGAAGTCGGCCAAGCATCGCGCCGGCTCGGCGAAGTCGAAGGTCGGCGACGAAGCGGTCGAAGGTGGTGTGTCGGCCGGCGTGCAGGGCGGTGCATCGGCCTCGGGCGCCGCACAGTAAGCGGCACCCCGACGTCGCACGACGCTCGCCCCGGACGGCGCGTCGTGACGGCGATCGACCGGCGGCCCGGTTCGCTTCGCGCGAACCGGGCCGTTCTTCATGCGTGGACGCGGGCCGTCACGGCCGGCGCTGCTCCGGCCCCGGTCCGTGCGCCGGTCGTGCCGCGGACGGGGTAAATACGCCACGCAGCCACGCGGCGAGCCGCGCGAATACGTCGTACGGCTCATCGACGAAGAGCTCGGGCTTCAGCAGCCGCAGATATTCCATGATCTGCTGCGCTTCCTGTTTCTGGAACGAGCCGTGCGCGAGCCCGAGCCGCAGC
Source organism: Burkholderia sp. BCC1993 (assembly GCF_905339865.1). NCBI lineage: Bacteria > Pseudomonadati > Pseudomonadota > Betaproteobacteria > Burkholderiales > Burkholderiaceae > Burkholderia > Burkholderia sp. BCC1993. The sequence continues at coordinate 29,004 of NZ_CAJPGZ010000022.1, forward strand.
AGGCCGCGCAGTTCGCCGAGCTTGTCGCGCGCGGCGCTGCCGACGCTCATCTCGCACGCGAGCTTCGCCTCGTAGACGCGCTGGCGCAGCGATTCCGCGAGCCGCCACGCGGGCGTCTGCATCGATTCCTCGAGCGCCTGGATGTCGTGCACCGCGCTCTTGATCTGCGCCGCGAGCGGATCGACGAGCGACGCATCGCCCTGTGCTTCGGCGACGATCGCCTTGGCCCAGTCGCGGCACGCCTTCACGAGCTCGTCGGGCGTCCATTCGGAGCGCGACGCGAAGCCGAAGCCGAATTCGCCGGCCTGCCGCATCAGGATCGCGACGACGTCCGGGAATTCCTTGTCGAGCGTGCGCTTCGCCCACGCGTACTGGCCGCCCTCGAGCATCCGCTGCACGGCATGCTCGGTCAGCGGCACCATGTTGTCGAGCAGCTTGGCGCGCAGGAAATCCTCGAACGACGGCGTCGCGAACTGCGGGTCGAGTTTCAGCGACACGCGCACGAACGCGTCGTAGTCCTTGCGCAGGGACGCAAGCGTGTCGTCCTTGAGGGAAAGGGTGATCTGGCCCATGAATCGTCTCGATGGCGGCCCGCGCGGGCCGGCGGCCGACCCCGCGCACCGGTGCGGGCGCGGCGTCGACGGACCGGTTCGCGCCGAGGCTGATGGCGGGTCTTCACATCCTATATCGGCGCGCCGGACGGAAACTTGAGCGCGGCCGGCGAGGTCCGCTCAGGCCGGCAGCCAGTGCGGCATCACGACCCCTTGCCAGAAGAAGAACACCGCGAGCCCGACCGCGATCGTCACGAGCGGCCGGCGTGTCGTCGCCGACACGAGCACGGCGGCGAGCGCGCCGACGAGCTGCGGATTGCGCCAGGTCAGCTCGGCCGCGCCGCCGTGCGGCGAGACGGTCATCGGCACGATGATCGCGGTCAGCACGGTGACGGGCACGAAGCCGAGCGCGGTCCGCACGAGCGGCGGGAAGGTCAGCCGCTCGCCGAACAGGAACAGCGTCGTCCGGATCGCATAGGTGATCACGGCCATCCCGAGGATCAGCAGCGCGTAGCTCACGATGCGGCCTCCGTGCGTGAAGCGGCACGCGAACGCTCGTGCAGCAGCGTGAGTGCGACGCCGACCACGACGCCGGCGGCGACCGCGCCCAGCAGCCCGAGCTTGTACGGCCAGCCCTGCCAGAAGTACGCGAGCGTGCCGGCCGTCGCGGCGGCCGCCAGGTAGCGCAGCGTGCCGAGCTGCGGGACGACGATCGCGATGAAGGTCGCCGCCATCGCGAAATCGAGGCCGAGCGACTGGAGGCCCGGGAAGGCCGCGCCGAAGCCGATGCCCGCGAGCGTCCAGACCTGCCAGTTCAGATACATCGCGAGGCCCGAGCCGAAGAAGTAGTGCGGGCCGATCGCGCCGGGCGGGAAGTGCCGGTAGTGCGCGTAGGCGACCGCGAACACCTCGTCGGTCATCAGCGCGCCGAGCGTCGCGCGCCAGCGCAGCGGCAGGTGCGCGACGTACGGCGCGAGCGTCGCGCTGTACAGCAGGTGACGCAGGTTCACGATCAGCGTCGTCGCGAGCACGACGACGAAGCTCGCGCTGCCCGCGATCAGGCCGAGCGCGATGAATTGCGCGGAGCCCGCGAACACCGCGAGCGACATCAGCGCGCCGTGCCATGCGGCGAGCGGGCCGCCGCCGACGAGCGTGCCGAAGATCACGCCGAACGGTGCCGCGCCGATCATCATCGGGATCGTGTCGCGTGCACCGTCGAGCCATTCGTTGAGCGGGCGGCGAGGCGGGGGCGTAGGTGCGGGTGTGGGGTTCAAGGGGCGCGTCTCCATGAAATGGAGGATAGCGGGGTGATGCAGCGGCGGCTTGTATGTTCTTGCGCCCGCGCGGGTGCCGATGGCGCTGCGTGCGGGTTGCCGTCCGTTGTCGAAGGCAGGGAGGGGCGTCAGCGCGCCTGCCAGCGTCCGGGCGGCACGCCGAACATCCGTTTGAAATGCCGCGTGAAGTGACTCTGGTCGACGAAGCCGCTGGCTGCGGCGACATCGGCGATCGGCACACCCGCGCGCAACGGCGCAAGCGCGCGCTGCAGCCGCAGCTGGTTGCGCCACGCATGCGGCGGCATCCCGGTCGTGCGCGTGAACAGGCGCGCCGCGTGAAACGGAGACAGGCCGGCGGCCTGCGCGACGTCGTCGAGCGTGACCGTGCCCGTGAGATCGGCGGCGAGCCGTTCGCGCATCGCGTCGACGCGCGGTTCGTCGGCCGCGAGCGCCGCCGGTTGCAGCCGCGCGTCGGCATGGCGCGCGATCAGTGTCGACAGTGCATCGAGCATCGCCGTTTCGGCGGCGAGCGGATCGTAGGCGCGCAGTGTCGCAGCGGCCGGGTCATTGGCGGCCGGCTGCTCGCGGGGGTGGAACGGCGGCATGCGTTCGCTGCCGGCTTCCATCATCCGGTGGGCCAGCGCGAGCCGAGCCGCGAGATCGGTGTCGCGGATCACGTCGGACGGGAACCATGGCGCATCCTGCGGTCGCCCCGCGATCGCGCTCGCGAGCGCGCGAATGTAGTCGACCGGCACGTAGCTCACGCGATAGCACCAGCCTTCGTCGGTCGCGCGCGAGCCCGTGTGCACTTCGCCGGGATTGATCACGGGCACGGTGCCCGTTTCGGCGACATGGCCGCTGCCGCGGCAGGTGTAGCGCTCCGCACCCTCGAGGATCACGGGGATCGTGTACGCGTCGTGCCAGTGCGGCGCGAACGTGTGGTCGCGATAGGTGGCGGTGAGTAGATCCGCGTCCGGCAGCAGCGGCGTGCGCCAGTAACGTGCGGAGTCCGGAAGAAGGCGGGGGGCGGACATGGTCGGGCGCGAGGGCGGTCGAATCGACAGTGTAGCGCTCGCGCGCCCGGCCGGCGCGGGCTTACTTGACCGGAATCGTCGTGCCGGCCGGCATCGGCACGGCGGTCACGGCGTTCTTCGGGCTGCCGCTGACGATGCGGTCGCTGTAGGTCAGGTAGACGAGCGTGTTGCGCTTCTTGTCGACCACGCGCACGACGTGCAGCGTCTTGAAGATGAACGACATCCGTTCGCTGAACACGTCGGTCTGCTGCTTGAGCGGCTCCTTGAAGCTGAGCGGGCCGACTTGCCGGCACGCGATCGACGCTTCGCTCGGATCCTCGGCGACGCCGAGCGTGCCCTTGATCCCGCCGGTGCGTGCCCGCGACACGTAGCAGGTGACGCCCGTCACGAGCGGATCGTCGTACGCTTCGACGACCACGCGGTCGGAGCCCGTCACGCGGAAATGGGTGTTGACGCTGCCGACTTCCTCCGCGTGCGCGAGCGGCGCGGTGGCAAAGGCGGAGAGCAGAAGGGCGAACGACGCGGCGGAAAGGAGGCGGTGCTTCATCGACGGAACCGGATGCGAATGCGGGACAGAAACTCTAGCATGCGCGGCGGTGACCGGCGGGCGCCGGAAAAACAAAAGGCCCGTCGAATGACGGGCCTTTTGTTGTCTGGCTCCCCGACCTGGGCTCGAACCAGGGACCTACGGATTAACAGTCCGGCGCTCTACCGACTGAGCTATCGGGGAATAAATCGGTACATCTGCCTGCGTGTTCGGTAACCAACAAAAAACCCGTCCACTTTCAACGGGCCTTTGTTTTTTGGCTCCCCGACCTGGGCTCGAACCAGGGACCTACGGATTAACAGTCCGGCGCTCTACCGACTGAGCTATCGGGGAACAAACAACAACAGCAGAGAAACGAGATTGTATGGAGTGTTCGCTAACCTGTCAACACTTTTGAGCGGCGGCGCACCAAAAAATTTTACGGCGCCGCTGCGCGATCAGCGCTCGAGCAGGTGCAGCTTGTCCTGCACGTCCTTCCACTCGTCCGCGTCGGCCGGTGCCGGCTTGGTCTTCGTGATCGACGGCCAGTTCTTGGCCAGCTCGGCGTTCAGCTCGGTGAACTGCTGCTGGTCGCCCGGAACGTCTTCTTCGGCATAGATCGCATTGGTCGGGCACTCGGCGACGCACACGGCGCAGTCGATGCACTCGTCCGGATCGATGGCGAGAAAGTTGGGACCTTCACGGAAGCAATCCACCGGGCACACATCCACGCAATCCGTGTATTTGCACTTGATGCAGCCTTCGGTCACAACGTGAGTCATTAAAACGCTCCTGCTTGGCGGTATATATGGGGGTGGCGTGTGCGCCAAAAGCGGCATTGTAACTGAAGCGCAAAACCCGCATGGCGTGGTCGGCTTTCCGGCTTATATCGTTTCGTGATTAGTTTATGGGGCCGGCGGCGGGCGCGGCGCGTGCGGCCGCGCGCCCGGCGCGTCGGGCAGGGCGGTTTCACGATGGTCGGGCCCGCATTCGGGTAACATGACCGACAGACCGGGCGGCGCGCGGTGCGCCGGGGCCCTGTCACGATATTGGCGGTGCCGTAATCATGATCATCACTTCGCTGCTCGACACGGATCTCTACAAGTTCACGATGATGCAGGTCGTCCTGCATCACTTTCCTGCCGCAAACGTCGAGTACCGGTTCCGGTGTCGCACGCCCGGCGTCGATCTCGTGCCGTACATCGACGAGATCCGCGACGAGGTGCGCGGCCTGTGTGCGCTGCGCTTCACCGACGACGAACTCGACTACCTGCGGCGCATGCGCTTCATCAAGGGCGACTTCGTCGACTTCCTCGCGCTGTTCCACCTGAACGAGAAGTACATTTCGATCACGCCTTCGCCGAAGGGCAACGGCGAGATCGACATCGTGATCGAAGGGCCGTGGCTGCACACGATCCTGTTCGAGATCCCGGTGCTCGCGATCGTCAACGAGGTCTATTTCCGCAACACGCAGCGCGAGCCCGACTATCGCGAAGGCCGCGAGCGGCTGGGCGAGAAGATCAAGCTGCTCGGCGCGAAGCCAGAGTTCGCCGACTGCAAGATCGCCGACTACGGCACGCGCCGGCGCTTCTCGAAGGTCTGGCACGAGGAGGTCGCGCTGACGCTGCGCGACGGGCTCGGGCCGCAGTTCGCGGGCACGAGCAACGTGTTCTACGCGATGAAGCACGGCCTGACGCCGCTCGGCACGATGGCGCATGAATACCTGCAGGCCTGCCAGGCGCTCGGCCCGCGGCTGCGCGATTCGCAGACCTACGGTTTCGAGATGTGGGCGAAGGAGTATCGCGGCGACCTCGGGATCGCGCTGTCGGACGTCTACGGGATGGACGCGTTCCTGAACGACTTCGACATGTACTTCTGCAAGCTGTTCGATGGCGCGCGCCACGATTCGGGCGATCCGTTCGAGTGGGGCGAGCGCATGCTGCGCCACTACGAGGCGAACCGCTGCGATCCGCGTACCAAGGTGCTGGTGTTCTCGGACGCGCTCGACATCCCGAGGGTCATGCAGCTGTACGAACGGTTCCGCGGCCGCTGCAAGCTTGCGTTCGGCGTCGGCACCAACCTCACGAACGATCTCGGCTACGTGCCGCTGCAGATCGTGATCAAGATGGTCCGCTGCAACGGACAGCCGGTCGCGAAGCTGTCGGATACGCCGGGCAAGAGCATGTGCGACGACAAGGCGTATCTCGCGTACCTGCGCCAGGTGTTCGGCATCGCGCAGCCGGCCGACGACGCCGCATCGTAGCAAGCGTCGGCCGTCCGGCGAGGTGCGTCGCGGCGGGGGCGGCCGGTATAATCCGACGGTATCGCACGCCAACGTCACGAGGACCGTTCATGGACACTTCCGCTGCCCGTCGCCAGATCCTCGCACGCATTCGCGCGGCGCAAGGACGCGCGCCCGAACCCGATGCAGCGGAGCGCGACGGCGTCGCCGACTATCTCGCCCGTCATCCCGAGGGGCCGCGCCCGCCGATGCCGGCCGACCTCGTCGCCGCATTCGTCGATGAAGCGGCGCGCCTGTCGACGACGGTCGACGAAGTCGCGACGCTGGCCGACGCGCCCGCCGCCGCTGCCCGCTATCTTTCCGCTCACGGCTTGCCGATGCAGGCCGTCGCATGGCGCACGCTGGCCGAGCTCGACTGGGCCGGCGCCGGCCTGTCGGTCGAATGCCGCAAGCCGCGCGACGGCGATCTCGTCGGCCTCACCGGCTGCTTTTGCGCCACCGCCGAAACGGGCTCGCTGGTACTGCTGTCCGGCCCCGACACCTATGCATCGGCCGGCCTGCTGCCGGAGACCCACATCGCGATCGTGCCGGCGTCGCGGATCGTCGCGGGCCATGAAGACGCATTCGCGCTGATTCGCGCGGAGCGCGGCGAATTGCCGCGCGCGGTCAATTTCGTATCGGGTCCGTCGCGCACCGGCGATATCGAGCAGACCATCGTGCTGGGCGCACACGGCCCGTACCGCGTTCACGCAATCATCGTGCGCGGTGCATGACGATCGCGTCCGATCGATCCTCACTCGACTCACTCGCACAAGGAAGTTCTGCATGAAACGACATGCCGCCTGGGCGGGCATGGCGTCGGGAGCCGCGCTTGGCGCCGTTCCCGCGCTCGCATCGGCCGCCACGCTCGACGGTGCCACGCTGTCCGCACTCTGGGGCATCCCGTTCGCCGGGATCCTGCTGTCCATCGCGGTGTTCCCGCTTGTCGCGCCGGTGTTCTGGCATCACCACTTCGGCAAGATCGCCGCGGCGTGGGCGATCGCGTTTCTGGTCCCGTTCGCGGTCGCGTTCGGCGCGGGCGCGGCGTTCGGTACGCTGGTGCACGCGCTGCTCGAGGAGTACATCCCGTTCATCGTGCTGCTGACCGCGCTGTATACGGTCGCCGGCGGCATTTGCGTCAACGGCAACCTGCACGGCACGCCGAAGCTGAACACCGCGATCCTCGCGCTCGGTACGCTGCTCGCGAGCGTGATGGGCACGACGGGCGCCGCGATGCTGCTGATCCGGCCGCTGCTGCGCGCGAACGACAATCGCAAGCACGTCGTGCACGTCGTGATCTTCTTCATCTTCCTCGTCGCGAACGCGGGCGGCTCGCTGTCGCCGCTCGGCGATCCGCCGCTGTTCCTCGGCTTCCTGAACGGCGTGAGCTTCTTCTGGACGACCACGCATCTCGCGCTGCCGATGCTGTTCATCTGCGCGGTGCTTCTGACGCTGTTCTTCGTGCTCGATACGTACTTCTACCGGAAGGGCGGCGAGGAGCGGCCGGTCGTGCTCGACCCGACCCCCGACGGTGGCGCGCTGTCGATCGACGGCAAGGTCAACTTCGTGCTGCTCGCGGCCGTGATCGGCCTCGTGCTGATGAGCGGCATCTGGAAGCCGGGCATCACGTTCGACGTGTGGGGCACGCACGTCGCGCTGCAGAATCTCGTGCGCGACGTCGCGCTGGTTGTCGTGGCACTCGCGTCGCTCGCGCTGACGCCGCGCTCCGCGCGCGAAGGCAACGCGTTCAACTGGGCGCCGATCGAGGAGGTCGCGAAGCTGTTCGCGGGGATCTTCGTGACGATCGCGCCGGTGATCGTGATCCTGCGCGCGGGGGCGGACGGTGCGTTCGCGCAGATCGTCCATCTCGTGACGGGGGCGGACGGCAAGCCGATCGATGCGATGTACTTCTGGGCGACCGGCCTGTTGTCGTCGTTCCTCGACAACGCGCCGACCTACCTCGTGTTCTTCAACCTCGCGGGCGGCGATGCGCAAGCGCTGATGACGGCGGGCGCGACGACGCTCGCCGCGATCTCCGCGGGGGCGGTGTTCATGGGCGCGAACAGCTACATCGGCAATGCGCCGAACTTCATGGTGAAGGCGATCGCGGAATCGCGCGGCGTGAAGATGCCGAGCTTCTTCGCGTATCTCGGCTGGGCGTTCGCCATACTGGTACCTGTATTCCTGCTGACGTCGCGGATCTTCTTCACGGCGTAGGCTGACGATTTTCAACCAAGCGCGGACGGTTCGGGCGGCGCACGATGCGCCGCGTTCCGGCCGCGGCATGCGGAGATGGCGATGCAGAAGATCCTGGTCGCACGTCCGATCTTTCCGGACGTGATCGAACGGCTCGAGCAGTATTTCGAAGTCGACTGGAACAACGGCGACGCGCTCGCCCCGGATGCGCTCGCCGCGCGTCTCGCGGACAAGGACGGCGCGCTGACGGCGGGCGACCCGGTCGGCGCGGCTGCGCTCGCGGCGGCGCCGCGCCTGCGCGTCGTGTCGAACATGGCGGTCGGCTACAACAACTTCGACATGGCCGCGTTCAACGCGGCGAACGTCCTCGGCACCAACACGCCCGACGTGCTGAACGAATCGACCGCGGATTTCGGCTGGGCGCTGATGATGGCCGCCGCGCGCCGGATCGCCGAATCCGAGCACTGGCTGCGCGCCGGGCACTGGCAGAAGTGGGCGTACGACGGTTTCCTCGGCGGCGACATTCACGGCTCGACGCTGGGCGTCATCGGCATGGGGCGCATCGGCCAGGCGCTCGCACGCCGCGCGCGCGGCTTCGGGATGCAGGTGATCTATCACAACCGGTCGCGGGTCGCGCCCGAGATCGAGGCCGAGCTGAACGCCGAATACGTGTCGAAGGATGCGCTGCTCACGCGTGCCGATCACGTCGTGCTGGTGCTGCCGTACACGAAGGAGAACCATCACACGATCGGCGCGGCCGAACTCGCGAAGATGAAGCCGACCGCGACGCTGACCAACATCGCGCGCGGCGGCATCGTCGATGACGCGGCGCTGGCCGTCGCGCTGCGCGACGGGACGATCGCCGCGGCCGGCCTCGACGTGTTCGAAGGCGAGCCGAGCGTGCACCCGGCGCTGCTCGAGGTGCCGAACGTCGTGCTGACGCCGCATATCGCGAGCGCGACCGAAAAGACGCGCCGCGCGATGGCGAACCTCGCGGCCGACAACCTGATCGCCGCGCTGGGCGAAGGGCCGCGCGCGGGGCAGCCGCCGAATCCGATCAACCCTGACGTGATCGGGAAGCCGCGCGCATGACGACGATGTTGTTGCTGGCGGCGGTCGTCGTGCTGGCCGTCGCGCTCGCGGTGGCGATCGTCGCGATCGTGCGCGGCGGCGGCGGCCACGACGACGCGGCCGTCCTCGGCGACCAGATCGAGGACGCCGCGCACGCGCAGGCGCTCGCGCTCGAGCGGCTCGAACGCGAGTTGCGCGGCGAGATCGTCGAGAATGCGCGCGGTTCGCGCACCGAGCTGGCCGGCAGTTTCTCGCAGCTTCAGCAGACGCTCGCGACGCAGCTGACGAGCATCGCGACCGTGCAGAACAACCAGATCGAAGGTTTCGCGCAACAGCTCGGCAAGCTCGTCGCGGGCAACGCGCAGCAGTTCGACGCGATGCGCGAGAGCGTGCAGCGCCAGGCGCAGCAGGCGCGCGAAGAGCAGACGGTCGCGCTGCGGCTGTTCGGCGATACGCTGAACCGGCAGCTCACGCAACTGACCGAGGCCAACGATCGCCGGATCGGCGAAGTGCGCGCGACGCTCGAGCAGCGGCTGAAGGAAATCGAGACGAACAACGCGGCGAAGCTCGAGGAGATGCGCCGCACCGTCGACGAGAAACTGCATGCGACGCTCGAACAGCGGCTCGGCGAATCGTTCAAGCTCGTGTCGGACCGGCTCGAGCAGGTGCACCGCGGGCTCGGCGAGATGCAGACGCTCGCGGCCGGCGTCGGCGACCTGAAGAAGGTGCTGACCAACGTGAAGACGCGCGGCACCTGGGGCGAGGTGCAGCTCGAGGCGTTGCTCGAGCAGATGCTCACGCCCGACCAGTATGCGAAGAACGTCGCGACGGTGCCGAAGAGCAGCGAACGCGTCGAGTTCGCGATCCGGCTGCCGGGCCGCGAAGCCGGCACGCGCGACGCGCCGCCGGTGTGGCTGCCGATCGACGCGAAGTTTCCGCGTGAGGACTACGAGCGCCTGATCGATGCGCAGGAGCGTGCCGATTCGGTGGCGGTCGAGGAGGCGGCCCGTGCGCTCGAGGCGCGCGTGCGGATGGAGGCGCGCACGATCGCCGAGAAGTACGTCGCACCCCCGCATACGACCGATTTCGCGCTGCTGTTCCTGCCGACCGAGGGGCTTTATGCGGAGATCCTGCGCCGCCCGGGGCTGACCGACCTGCTGCAGCGCGACTATCGCGTGACGGTGGCCGGGCCGACCACACTGACCGCGTTGCTGAACAGCCTGCAGATGGGCTTCCGCACGCTCGCGATCGAGCAGCGCTCGAGCGAGGTATGGCAGGTGCTCGGTGCGGTGAAGACCGAATTCGGCAAGTTTGGCGACGTGCTCGCGCGCACGAAGGCGCAGCTCGAGACGGTCACGCGTTCGATCGAGGCCGCCGAGCAGCGCACCCGCGTGATGAACCGCAAGCTGAAACAGGTCGAGGCGTTGCCGGGCGAGACGGCGGCCGGGCTGCTCGGCGCGGAAGCCGCCGACGGCGCCGATGCGGACGACGCATGACGCATCCCGCATGATGCACGCAGCCGAAACCGGCTGGAACGAAAAACGGGCGCTGCGGCGCCCGTTTTCCTTTGACACGGCGACCGGCGTGGCCGGCGCGCGTTCAGCGTGCGGCGAGCGCGTCCAGCGCGTCGCCGGTGACGCGTACGATGCGCCACTCCGGCAGCACGGTCGCGCCCATCTTCTCGTAGAAGTCGATCGCCGGCTGGTTCCAGTCGAGCACCGACCATTCGAAGCGAGCGCAGCGGCGCTCGACGGCGAGTGCCGCGAGGTGCTGCAGCATCGCGGTGCCGAGGCCCGTGCCGCGCTGTGACGGCTGCACGTACAGATCCTCGAGATACAGGCCGCGACGGCCGAGGAACGTCGAATAGTTGTGGAAGAACAGCGCATACGCGACGATCGCGCCGTCGCGCTCGGCCACCAGCGCTTCGGCGGCGGGGCGTTCGCCGAACAGCGCGTCGGCCAGGTCGGCGTCGCTCGCGACGAACAGGTGCGTGAGCTTTTCGAACTCGGCCAGCTCGCGCATCAGCGCGAGGATCGCGCCGACGTCGCGCGTTTCGGCCGCGCGGATCAGCGGCGTGCCGCTCACGCTTCCTCCGGAGGATCGGACAGCACGATCTCGATGCCGCCGAAGCGCGATGCGACCCAGTTGTACGCGTGGCAGGCGATCCACAGCAGCACGAAACCGAGGATCGCGTTCAGCAGCAGCGCGCTCAGGATCGTGCTCAGTTCGACCATCCCGTAGCGGATGTACGCGACCAGGATGCCGAGCAGCACGATCGGTACGCTGAACGTCAGGTAGACGAGGATCAGCGCCTTCGCGGTCTGCCCCGCAGCGATCGACGAGATTTGTTTCTTCATGTGCGGATTGCCCCCGTAGAGATATACCGATTGGAATTCAGATCAGGCCGTCGAGCGGCAGGATGTCGACCGGGGCGCCCGCGTCGACTGCCGCGGAATCGTGGCCCAGGACGATGAAACAGTTGGCGGCCGCGAGGCCGCTCAGCGATGCGGAACTCTGCGAACTGGCCGGCGCGACGTCCCACTGGCCGTCGGCGGCGCGCGTCGCAATGGCGCGCAGGTATTCGGTGCGGCCCGGGCGCTTTTTCAGTGCCTGCGTGCTGCGCGCCGGGTACATCGCCGGCGGCGGCGCATCCGTGCCGGCCAGCGTCAGCAGCGCGGGGCGCACGATTGCGTAGAACGTCACGGCGGAGGCGACCGGATTGCCGGGCAACCCGAAGAACAGCACGTGGCCGTCGCCGGTGCGCGCGAGCGTGCCGCACGCGAGCGGCCGGCCGGGCCGCAGCGCGAGGCTCGCGAAGGTCACGTCGCCGAGCCGCGCCATCACGTCGCGCGTGAAATCGGCTTCGCCGACCGACACGCCGCCGGACGTGATCACCGCGTCGGCCTGTGCGGCGACCGCATCGCGCAATGCGCGTTCGAGCGCGGCCGGATCGTCGCGGACGATCCCGAGATCGAGCGCGTCGATGTGCAGCCTTTCGAGCATCGCGACCAGCATCCCGCGATTGCTGTCGTACAGCGTGCCGCGGCCGAGCGGCTCGCCGGGTTCGCGCAGTTCGTCGCCGGTCGAGAATACGGCGACGCGCACGCGGCGGCGCACCGTGACTTCGCGCAACCCGAACGATGCGAGCAGGCCGAGATCGGACGGGCGCAGGATGCGGCCGGCGGCAAGCGCGCAGGCGCCGCGCGCGAGATCCTCGCCGGCGCGGCGGCAGTTTGCGCCGCGTGCGACGTCGTGTGCGGCGAAGCGGATGACGTCGCCGTCGACGCGCACGCGTTCCTGCGGAATGACCGTGTCGCATCCGGCCGGCATCGACGCGCCGGTCATGATGCGGATGCACGTGCCGGGCACCACGGCCCCATCGAACGGATGGCCGGCGAGCGCCGTGCCGGCGACCGTCAGCGTGCTGTCGGCGGCCGCTGCCAGCGCGACTGCGCTGCCGTCGAATGCATAGCCGTCCATCGCCGAGTTGTCGTATGCGGGAATGTCGAACGGCGCATTCACGTCGGCCGCGAGCACGCGGTCGAGGGCGTCATGCAGCGGCACCGTTTCGCACGCGTCGACCGGCACCGCGAACCGGCACGCGAGCGCCTGCGCATCGGCGAGCGACAGCGGGGCCGCGGAATCGGGTGCGGTTCGGGAGGCGGGCGAGGATTGCGTGATCATCAGTCGGACTGCGCCGCGAGGCGTATCGGGTTCGTGGCCGGTGGCGCGCGGAGGGCGCCGAAGCGCGAAGGCGCATGCGGCGGGCGGGAACGGATGCCGGTGCCGTCAGCGGCGGGCAAGCGCGGCAAGTTCCTGCCAGGAATTGGCATTGTAAAACGCACGCTCGTCGCGAAACTCGACTTCGACCGTCTTGTGGCGTGCGTACCACGCACGCACCTTGCGCTCGCCGGCCGCGAGCCTGGCCGCGAGATCGTCGGAGAGCGACGCGCGCAGCAGCGCGAAGGTCGGCTGCGGCGAACGCGCGTGGTGCGCGTCGACGGTCACCGCCATCGCGATGTCGGCCTGCTGCGCGTCGAGCGCCGCGTGCAGCCGCGCGACGAGATCGGCCGGCAAATAGGGCGTATCGCACGGCGAGCACGCGACGAGCGGTGCGCGCGCCGCGCGCATGCCGGCGAGCAGGCCCGCGAGCGGGCCGGGGAAATCGGGGGTTTCGTCCGGCACGATGCGCGCGTCGAACGGCGCACCGAGCTCGGCGTAGCGCGCGGCGTTGCGATTCGCGCTGATCAGCGTCTCGTCGACCTGCGGCGCGAGCCGGCGCAGCACGTGCAGCGCGAGCGGCGTACCGTCGAGCAGTTGCAGGCCCTTGTCGGCGCCGTCCATGCGCGTCGCGCGCCCGCCCGCGAGCAGCAGGCCGGTGATGGAAGGCGAGGCGGAAGCGGACATCGCGGGAAATCGGGGCGGGCGGCGCGCGTCAGCCGCCGATGTACGACATTTCGACGCGCTTGCCGGCGCCGTCGGGCGCGGTGTCGGCGGCCGCGCTGCCGCGCAGCTGCGAATAGCGGTCGGTGCGGGCCTGCCAGATCCGGGCGATCGCGGTCGCGATCTCGGCGTCGCTCGCGCCGCCGCGCACCAGTGCGCGCAGGTCATGGCCGGTCGACGCGAACAGGCACAGGTACAGCTTGCCTTCGGTCGACAGCCGCGCGCGCGTGCAGTCGCCGCAGAATGCCTGCGTGACGCTCGAGATCACGCCGATTTCGCCGCTGCCGTCCGCATAGCCCCAGCGCTGCGCGGTTTCCGCCGCCGTGTGCGGCTCGAGCGGCACGAGCGGGAACTGCTCGGCGATCCGTGCGACGACGTCCGCGGACGGCAGCACTTCGGTCATGTTCCAGCCGTTCGACGTGCCGACGTCCATGTATTCGATGAAGCGCAGGATCACGCCGGTGCCGCGGAAGCGCTCGGCCATCGGCAGGATCTCGCCGTCGTTGGTGCCGCGCTTCACGACCATGTTGACCTTGACCGGCGCGAGGCCCGCGGCCTGCGCGGCGAAGATGCCGTCGAGCACGTCGGCGCTCGCGAAGTCGGCATCGTTCATGCGCTTGAACAGCGTGTCGTCGAGCGCGTCGAGGCTGACCGTCACGCGTGTGAGGCCGGCATCCTTCAGCGCGCGAGCCTTGCGCGCGAGCAGTGAGCCGTTGGTGGTCAGCGTCAGGTCGAGCGGGCGGCCGTCGTGCGTCGTCAGGCGCGCGAGGCGCTCGATCAGGAATTCGAGGTTCTTGCGCAGCAGCGGCTCGCCGCCGGTGATCCGGATCTTTTCGACGCCGTGCGCGACGAACAGTCGTGCCACGCGCTCGATCTCTTCGTGCGTGAGCAGGGCGCTGTGCGGCAGGAACGGATAGTTCTTGTCGAACACGTCCCGCGGCATGCAGTACACGCAACGGAAGTTGCAGCGATCCGTCACCGAGATGCGCAGGTCGCGCAGCGGCCTGGCAAACGTGTCGGCCAGGGCGCCGTCAGGGGTATGCGCGACGCCGGAGATATCGGGCATCCCGCTGACGTCGGCGAGGGGAATGATGCGTCGGGACATGTTGAAAGAAGTGCGAGCCAGACCTCTATTTTAGCCGCAAGCGGCCGGCCGGGCCGGTGGGCGGAAACCCGCAGCGCGGAAATGAAAAAGCCCGCCGGAGGCGGGCTTTTTCGGGGTGGGCGATGCGCCGCTTAATGGTGCGACGTTTCGACCTGCTGCATCGGGGTCGAGTCGACCGCCGGCAGCGCCTTGCGTTCGCGCGGCACGCGGGCCGGACGCGGCAGGTTCGACGCCGCTTCCTGCGCCGCGCGGAACTTGTCGGCGTCCGTGTTCACCCACACGAGACCGGCTTGTTCCAGCACGACATCGAGGCTCGCCGAAGCGGGGGCTGCTGCCGGACGAACCGGCGCCGGTGCCGCTGCCGGTGCGACAGCGGTTTCGACCGGTGCGGCTTCGACGTGAGCCGGCTCGACGGCTGCCGGAGCAACTTCGGCTGCGACGACCGGTGCCGGTGCGGCTTGTTCGACGGGCGCGGACTGCGGCGCTTCGATGGCAGCCGGCGCGGCCGGCACTTCGAACGCATCGGTCGGCGAAACCGCGACCGGAGCCGGGCCGGCCTCCGGAGCGGCAGCTGCCGCGACTGGTGCCGATTCGGCTGCCAGGGCAACTGCGGCCGGCTCGATCGGCGCGACCGGCGTCGCTTCGACGCGAACCGGTGCCGGTTGCGGCTCGACCGCGGCCGGTGCGACCGCTTCAGCACGCTGCTCGACTGCTGCTTCGGCAACGACGGCACCTGCCGCGGCGACAGCTGCCACGGCGGCCGGTGCGGCCGTACGGGCCGGCTCGATCGCGCTCGGCGCTTCCGCCGTCACGGTCTGCGCGGCGGCTTCACCGTCTGCACCTTGCTCGGCATGCTCGCCGACTGCGCCTTCGTCCTCGCGCTCGCGACGACCACCGCGGCGGCCGCGGCGGCGGCGGCGACGTTCCTCGCCGTCACGTGCGCCAGCTTCCGCGTCGGCGGCCACATCGGCACCCGGCAGGGCAGTTGCGGCGATCTGGTCGACTTCCGCTTCCGGGTGGTTCTCGCCACGCGTGACGGTCTCGAGCGTAGCCGCATGCTGCGTCGGTTTGCGGCGTTCACCCCGTTCGCGACGCTCGCCGCGTTCCTGGCGCTCGCCGCGGCCGGCTGCCTCGACGGCTTCCGGCTGCTCGGTGTGCTCGCGCGGTTCGCGGTTCTCGCGCGGTTCGCGCGGCTCACGGCTTTCACGCGGCTCGCGCGGCTCGCGCGGTTCGCGGCCTTCGCGCGGGCCACGGCCCTCGCGACCTTCGCGGCCCTCACGACCTTCACGGTTTTCGCGCGGCTCGCGGCCTTCACGCGGTTCGCGACCCTCGCGCGGTTCACGCGGCTCGCGCGCTTCCTTGCCTTCGCGTTCCTGGCGTTGCGACTGGCCACGGCCTGCCGCTGCCTGGTCGCGACCACCCTGAGCCTGCTGGGCGCCGCCACGACGATTGCGGTTGCGATCGCCGCCGCGCTGCTCGGTCTTCTCGGTCCGCTCGCGGGCCGGACGGGCAGCCTGTTCCTTTGCCGGTGCCGGTGCAACCGGCGCAGGCGCCGGAGCCGGCGAGATGCCGAACAGACCCTTCAGCCAGCCGATGAAGCCGCCGCTCGCCGCGGCGACCGGTGCGGGTGCCGCAACCGGCTCGACCGGGCGCTGCGGTGCCGGGCTCGGCGCCGGACGCTCGGGCGTGATGCCCTTGACCGCCGCTTCCTGCTTCGGCTTCACTTCTGCCGCGCGCTTGCTGTAGCCGGTTTCCGACTCCAGTTCGCGGGCGGCTTCCTCGGCCATCTTCCAGGACGCGCGCGGATCGTCGAGGCGCGCGTCGTCATGGCGCAGGCGCTCGAGCTTGTAGTGCGGCGTATCGAGGTGCTTGTTCGGGATCAGCACGATGCCGACCTTGAAACGCGACTCGATCTTGTTGATTTCCTGGCGCTTTTCGTTGAGCAGGAAGGCGGTCACCTCGACCGGCACCTGGCAGTGGATCGCCGCGGTGTTCTCCTTCATCGCTTCTTCCTGAATGATCCGCAGGACCTGCAGCGCGGACGATTCGGTATCGCGGATGTGGCCGGTGCCGTTACAGCGCGGGCACGTCACGTGGCTGCCTTCCGACAGGGCCGGACGCAGGCGCTGGCGCGACAGTTCCATCAGGCCGAAGCGGGAGATCTTGCCCATCTGCACGCGCGCACGGTCGTGCTTGAGCGCGTCCTTCAGGCGTTGCTCGACTTCGCGCTGGCTCTTCGCCGATTCCATGTCGATGAAGTCGATCACGATCAGGCCGCCGAGGTCGCGCAGGCGCAGCTGGCGGGCCACTTCGTCGGCCGCTTCGAGGTTCGTGCGGGTTGCCGTTTCCTCGATGTCCGCGCCCTTGGTCGCACGCGCCGAGTTCACGTCGATCGCGACGAGCGCCTCGGTGTGGTCGATCACGATCGCGCCGCCCGACGGCAGCGGCACCGTGCGCGAGTACGCGGTCTCGATCTGGTGCTCGATCTGGAAGCGGGAGAAGAGCGGCACGTCGTCGTGGTAGCGCTTCACCTTCGACACGTTGTCCGGCATCACGATGTCCATGAACGCACGGGCCTGATCGTAGATCTCGGTCGTGTCGATCAGGATTTCGCCGATATCGGGCTGGAAATAGTCCCGGATCGCGCGGATCACGAGGCTCGATTCCAGATAGATCAGCATCGGCTGGCCGGCATTGCCGCTTTGCGACGCCGCTTCGATCGCGCGCCACAGCTGCAGCAGGTAGTTCAGGTCCCACTGCAGTTCCTCGGCGCTGCGGCCGATGCCCGCGGTGCGGGCGATCATGCTCATGCCGTCCGGAATCTGCAGCTGCGCCATGGTTTCGCGCAGTTCCTGACGCTCGTCGCCTTCGATCCGGCGCGACACGCCGCCGCCGCGCGGATTGTTCGGCATCAGCACGAGGTAGCGGCCGGCGAGCGAGATGAAGGTCGTGAGGGCGGCGCCCTTGTTGCCGCGCTCTTCCTTCTCGACCTGGACGATCAGCTCCTGGCCTTCGCGCAGGGCATCCTGGATGCGCGCGGAGCGCATGTCGATGCCTTCCTTGAAGTACTGGCGGGCGACTTCCTTGAACGGCAGGAAGCCGTGGCGGTCTTCGCCGTAGTTGACGAAGCACGCTTCGAGCGACGGCTCGATGCGCGTGATGACACCTTTGTAGATATTGCCTTTGCGCTGTTCGCGCCCGGCTGTCTCGATGTCGATGTCGATGAGCTTCTGCCCATCGACGATGGCGACGCGCAACTCCTCCTGCTGCGTCGCATTGAACAGCATGCGTTTCATGAACGACTCCAGGCGGCTCCGCTGCCGGCGCCTCGCGGTTGTCAGTCGCGAGGGCGGGAACGACGGCAGGCCGCACCTTGTTGTGTTGTCACAAGCACGCTGGAGCGGGAACGATGGCGGGGAGAATTGCCTGAAGAGGCGCTTGGGCCCGAAAGACGGGGCCGGCGGCCGTAGGGCACCTGCGAATACGGTTTCAAAGCACGGCGTTCACACACCGCACGCTGCAAAAGCGCGCTAAGCCTGAGTCCGGGCATTGCCACGGGCGCGCGCAATGCGTCGCGCGCGCCGACGGGCGGCAGATGCTGCGGCTTGGGCCGCAGCGGGGAGTATCGAATCCAGCCCGACTTTCCCGCTTGGGGTGTACTTCCCTGGTTTGACGTCGCCAAGCCCCGCACGCTTCGCGGGACCAAATCGGGCGCAACGCCGTAATTTTCGCAACCGGCAGCCTGCGGACGCACCTCGCGCCGTCGGGCTGCCGATCAAATTCTTTTCAACCAACTTTCCGTTACCGCGGCGCCTGGTCGACCGAATCCGCCTGTGGGCGCGATCCTTGCCGACGGCGGCGCCGTGCGTGCAACTTGCTGCATCTCTTTGATTAGGGGCGAGCAGCAGACCCCCGGCGCAAGTAAAATAACGGTTTGCGCTTGCGCCTTGCCCGATTCCGTCGGGACCGGCCTGTCAGGCCACCCTCAACGTCAGGCTGGGCAAAATTATATTCAGTATGAATGAGTTAGGCAAAATATCCCAGAATTCAGTCGCAAGCGGCCAGGTATCGATGATCCAGATCGACGAAAACTCGGCCGGTCAGCGGATCGACAACTTCCTGTTGCGCGTCTGTAAAGGCGTGCCCAAAAGCCATATTTACCGGATCCTGCGCAGCGGCGAAGTCCGCGTGAACAAGGGTCGGGTCGACGCCCAGTACCGTCTCGCGTTCGGCGACCTCGTCCGCGTGCCGCCCGTGCGGGTGGCGGCCGCCGACCTCGCGCGCGCCGACACGCCGATCGTGCCGCCCGCGCAGTTCGAGGTGCTGTACGAAGACGACGCGATGCTCGTCATCAACAAGCCGGCCGGCGTCGCCGTGCACGGCGGCAGCGGCGTCGCGTTCGGCGTGATCGAGCAGATGCGCCAGGCGCGCCCGCGCGCGAAATTCCTCGAACTCGTGCACCGGCTCGACCGCGAGACCTCCGGGATCCTGATGCTCGCGAAGAAACGCACGGCGCTCGTCGGCCTGCACGAGCAGATCCGCGAGAACCGGATGGACAAGCGCTACTTCGCGTGCGGACACGGCGAATGGCAGCCCGACTGGGGTCGCCGCCGTGCCGTGAAGGCGCCGCTGTTCAAGTATTCGACCCCGGAAGGGGAGCGGCGCGTGCGCGTGCAGGACGATGGCCTGCCGTCGCACACGGTGTTCAACCTGATCGAGCGCTGGCCGGACTACGCGCTGGTCGAAGCGGAACTCAAAACGGGTCGGACCCATCAGATCCGGGTGCACCTCGCGCATCTCGGCCTGCCGATCGCCGGCGACGCCAAGTATGGCGATTTCGCACTGAACAAGGCGCTGGCGCGCGCGAACGCGCAACCGTCGCTCAAACGGATGTTCCTGCATGCGCACCGGCTGAAGCTCGCGCACCCGCTGACCGGCGAGGCGCTGCAGTTCGATGCGCCGCTGCCGGACGAATGCCGGCGCTTCCTCGATCAACTCCGCGCTCTGCGCGATACCGCCTGACTCGCATGGCCCGACAGCAATTTGATCTGATCGTCTTCGACTGGGACGGCACGCTGATGGATTCGACTGCGCACATCGCGCACAGCATCCAGGCCGCCTGCCGCGATCTCGGCCTGCCCACGCCGTCGGACGAGGCGTCCCGCTACGTCATCGGCCTCGGCCTGCGCGATGCACTGCAGATTACTGCTCCGACCCTCGATCCGTCCGACTATCCGCGGCTGGCCGAACGCTACCGCTATCACTACCTGCTGGACGATCAGCGCATCGAACTGTTCGCCGGCGTGCGCGAACTGCTCGCGGAATTGCGCGATACCGGCTACCTGCTCGCGGTCGCGACCGGCAAGGGCCGGGTCGGGCTGAACCGCGTGCTCGACCAGTCGAAGCTCACGAGCCTGTTCGATGCGACGCGCTGCGCGGACGAAACGTTCTCGAAGCCGCACCCGGCGATGCTGCACGAACTGACCCGTGAATTGGGGCAGGATCTGGCGCGCACCGTGATGATCGGCGACACCACGCACGACCTGCAGATGGCCGCGAGTGCAGGGGCGGCCGGCATCGGCGTCGCATACGGCGCGCACACGGCCGACGCGCTGGCCGCGCTGACACCGCGCTTCGTCGCGCCGGACGTCGGCGCGCTGGCGGCGTGGTTGCGGGAGCACGCATGAGCGCGGCGCCGGATGCCGTGCGCGTGTGCGCGTCGGACGCGCTGGCCGACGGCGGCGCCGGCGTGCGCGTCGATGCGACGCTGCGCGGCGACGAGGCAGTCGTGTTCTTCGTGCGCTACGAAGGCCGTGCCTACGGCTACCTGAACCGCTGCGCGCACGTGCCGATGGAGCTCGACTGGGCCGAAGGGCAGTTCTTCGAGTCATCGGGCCTGTACCTGATGTGCGCGACGCACGGCGCGATCTACGCGCCGGATACCGGCAAGTGCGTCGGCGGCCCGTGCCGCGGCGGCCGCCTGCGGCCGGTCGAGGTCGACGAGCGCGACACGCCGGACGGGCGTGCGGTATTCTGGGTGCCGGATGCCGACCTGGGTCCCGCCGCTCCGCCCCATCCCGCCACGACCGACTGACGACACCACTGCATGGCCGACCAACCGAACCTTCCTGATTCCTCGTCCCGTCCCGACCCCCACGAACCGAACTGGGAGCGAGCGGCGCTCGAGCGGATCGCGCTTGCGGCGGTCAAGGAACAGCGCGCTGCGCGGCGCTGGAAGATCTTCTTCCGCTTCGCGTTCCTCGGCGTGTTCGTGCTGCTCGCGTTCGCGCTGATCGATTTTTCGAGCGACTCGAAGTTCTCGTCGAGCGGGCGCCACACGGCGCTCGTGACGATCGACGGCGAGATCGCGGCGGGCACCAACGCGAACGCCGACGACATCAACACGGCGCTGGATGCCGCTTTCGACGACAGCGGCACGGCCGGCGTCGTGCTGCGGATCAACAGCCCGGGCGGCAGCCCGGTGCAGGCCGGGATGGTCTACGACGAGATCCGCCGGCTGCGCACGAAGTATCCGGACAAGCCGTTGTACGTCGTCGTGACCGACATGTGCGCATCGGGCGGTTATTACATTGCGTCCGCCGCCGACAAGATCTTCGTCGACAAGGCGAGCATCGTCGGCTCGATCGGCGTGCTGATGGACGGGTTCGGCTTCACGGGCCTGATGGGCAAGCTCGGCGTCGATCGCCGCCTGCATACGTCGGGCGAAAACAAGGGCTTCTACGACCCGTTCTCGCCCGAGACGCCGAAGATGGATGCCCACGCGCAGGCGCTGCTCGACCAGGTCCATGCGCAGTTCATCAAGGCCGTGAGGGACGGCCGCGGCAAGCGGTTGCACGAAACGCCCGACATGTTCTCGGGCCTGTTCTGGACCGGCGAAAAGAGCGTCGAGCTCGGGCTCGCCGACGGCTACGGCACGACCGACACGGTCGCGCGCGACGTGCTGAAGGCGCCGGATCTCGTCGACTACACGGTGAAGGAAAGCCTGACGAACCGCGTCGCGCGCAAGTTCGGCGCGGCGGTCGGCGGTGCCGCGATGAAGGCGCTCACCGCAGGCGGCACGTCGTTCAGCCTGCGCTGAGCAGCGGCCGGCCGGCGCCGCGGCGAACGGGGCAGGGCGCCCCGTGTCGCGCGGCTGCCGCGGGTGCCGGCCTCTAGTTCGCGAGCAGCAGGAAGATAGCTGGGCGCTTCTGCAGATTCGGCGCAGGCGTCTTTTTCCAGTCCGCCACGGAGCGGCTGGCGATCGTCTCGGTCTCGAGGGTCAGGTCGGCCGCGACGCAGATTTGCGTCGACGGCGCGCAGGTCGCGACGAGCGTGTCGAGCATCGCCTGGTTCCGGTACGGCGTTTCGATGAAGATCTGCGTCTGGCGCGCCTTGCGTGACAGTTGCTCAAGTTCGCGCAAGCGCTTCGCACGCGCGGCCGCGTCGACCGGCAGGTAGCCGTTGAACGCGAAGCTCTGGCCGTTCAGGCCCGACGCCATCAGCGCGAGCAGGATCGAACTCGGTCCGACGAGCGGCACGACCTTCACGCCGCGCTCGTGCGCGCGGCGCACCAGCAGCGCGCCCGGATCGGCGACGGCCGGGCAGCCGGCTTCCGACACGAGGCCGGCGTCCGCACCGGCCAGTATGGGCGCGAGCAGCCGGTCGATGGCGCCGGCCGGCGTATTGACGTTCAGTTCGCTGATCTCAATTTCCTGGATCGGCCGCGTCGTGCCGATCTTCTTCAGGAACGCGCGGGTCGTTTTCGCGTTTTCGCCGATGTAATAGCCGAGTGTGCCGGCGCGCGCCTGCACGGCGGCAGGCAGCACGGCGGCGAGCATCGATGCGTCGCCCTCGCCGAGCGTATTCGGGACGAGATAGAGCGTGCCGGCGGTCATGCGCGGTCTCCTTGGGGTGCGGCGAACAGCGGATAACCGACGGCGCGCAGCATCCGCGTGAGCGCGATCAGAGGCAGGCCGACGAGCGCCGTCGGGTCGTCGGAGTCGATCGCGTCAAGCAACGCGATGCCGAGCCCTTCGGACTTCGCGCTGCCGGCGACGTCGTACGGCGTTTCCGCGCGCAGGTACGCATCGAGTTCGGCTTCGGGCAGCGAGCGAAAGCGCACGTGCGTGACGACGTCCTCGCTCTGCGTTTCGCCGGTGCGGCTGTCGTAAAGGCTGAGCGCGCTGTGGAATTCGACGTCGCGGCCCTGCATCGACAGGAGCTGCGCGAGCGCGCGCTCGTGCGTGCCGGGCTTGCCGACCTGGTGGCCGTCGAACGTCGCGACCTGGTCCGACCCGATCACGAGCACGCCGTCCGGCGCGTCGATCGTCGCGGCGACCGCGCGCGCCTTCGCGCCGGCGAGGCGCAGCGCGGTGGCGGCCGGCGTTTCGCCCGCGAGCGGGGTTTCGTCGAGGTCGGGCGACACGACGTCGAACGGCATGCCGAGGCGCTCGAGGAGCGCGCGGCGATAGCGGGAACTGGAGGCAAGAATCAGCCGCGGTGGGCGGCAAACGGTATCCGGCATGGTCGGTTGGGTCGGTGAGTCGTCAAGTGTGGTGCGGTGTTGCAAGGGCGCAAGCATAAGTGATTGACCGAAAAAGGTAAAACAGGTATGCTTTCCCGCTTTTCGTCGGCAGGCTTTCCGCAGTGGTGGCGCCTGCCGGGTCTTCGGAAGTAAAGTACGTAATCGTGCGAGGCGTACGCGGCGTAGATCGCGTACGTGCGCGGCGCCAGTAGATCGCGTACGTGTGCGGCGTCAAATGAGTGGCGCCAGCAAGCCGGATCCCGCAAGTCAGCCTGTAGGCAGGAGCGCAACATGAACACTTCTTCTGGCAAGCCTGCGGCAGCGCTTGATCCGCACGCGGTCGACCTGTTCGAGTTCGCCCGCAGCGGGCGGCAGGCAGCGGGTGCCGTGCGCCTGTCGCAACTGCCGCGCATGCTGAACGAAGTGCCGGCGGACGCGCCCGATCGCGACACGGTCTTCACGTGGCAGGCCGAAGGGTTCACCCAGAAGGAATTGCAGGACGACGGCGCCGATGGGCAGCAGCCGTATCTGCGCCTCGCGGTGCACGGCCATGCGTGGCTCACGTGCCAGCGCTGCATGACCCCGTACGACCAGACGTTCGACGTCGACATGACGTACCGGGTCGTTGCGACCGAAGAAGAAGCTGAAGAATTTCCGCTCGACGACGATGAAGCCGATGTGATCGTGGGCTCGCGCCAGTTCGATCTCGTCGACTTGATCGAAGAGGAATTGCTGCTTTCGTTGCCGCTCGTGCCCAAGCACGAGGTTTGCCCGGCAGTTCACGAAAGCCTCGTGTCGGGTGCGAGCGGTCCTTCGGAAGAGGCGGGCGACGAGTCCGCCGAAGACGAGGACGAAGGCAAACGGCCGAATCCGTTCGCGGCGCTGGAAGCGCTGAAGAAGGACGGGGACGGCAACAAGAAACACTAAGCAGTTGTGGCGCGGGAAGGCGTAAGGGCTTTGGGCCAGGGTAGTTAAGCGCCGGATCGGGCTGTGTTAGAATCCGGAAAATTATTTAGGAGTTAGTCATGGCAGTCCAGCAAAACAAGAAGTCGCCGTCGAAGCGCGGCATGCATCGTTCGCACGATTTCCTGACGGCAGCGCCGCTGGCAGTCGAGCCGAGCACGGGTGAAGTGCACCTGCGTCACCACGTCAGCCCGAACGGCTACTATCGCGGCAAGAAAGTCGTCAAGACGAAGAACGACTAAGCGTCAAGTCACGCGTTGCGCGCTACGTTCGCCGTTCGCGTGACAACTGGTTCGCTTGACACTTTCCTGGCGCAACAAAAGGGCGGCATTCAACTGCCGCTTTTTTGTGCCTGAAATTCGTCGCATTCCATGACCGTAAAGCTCACAATCGATTGCATGGGAGGCGACCACGGCCCGTCCGTGACCGTTCCCGCGGCAGTCAAGTTCGTCCGCGCGCATCCCGATGCGCACCTGATGCTCGTCGGCATCGAAAGCGCGATCCGCGCTCAGCTGAAAAAGCTGAAAGCCCTCGACGATCCCGCGCTGACCATCGTGCCCGCCACCGAAGTCGTGGCGATGGACGACCCTGTCGAAGTGGCGCTGCGCAAGAAGAAGGATTCTTCGATGCGAGTCGCGCTCAACCACGTCAAGGAAGGCGCGGCCCAGGCCTGCATCTCCGCCGGCAACACCGGCGCATTGATGGCCGTTTCCCGCTACGTACTCAAGACGCTGCCCGGCATCGAGCGGCCTGCGATCGCGTTCGCGCTGCCGAACCCGACCGGCTACACGATGATGCTGGACCTCGGCGCGAACGTCGACTGCGAGCCGCAGCACCTGCTGCAGTTCGCGGAGATGGGGCACGCGCTCGTCGCCGCGCTCGAAGGCAAGGAGCGTCCGACGATCGGCCTGCTGAACATCGGCGAAGAGGTCATCAAGGGCAACGAGACCATCAAGCGCGCCGGCGAACTGCTGCGCGCCAGCACGCTGAATTTCCGTGGCAACGTCGAAGGCAACGACATCTACAAGGGTACGGTCGATGTGATCGTCTGCGACGGCTTCGTCGGCAACGTCGCGCTGAAGACGTCCGAAGGGCTCGCGCAGATGCTGTCGGACATCATCCGCGAGGAGTTCGGCCGTTCATTGATGTCGAAGCTGATGGCGCTGCTCGCGCTGCCGGTGTTGATGCGCTTCAAGAAGCGCGTCGACCACCGCCAGTACAACGGCGCGGCGCTGCTCGGGCTGAAGAGCCTCGTGATCAAAAGCCACGGTTCGGCCGACGCCTACGCGTTTGAGTGGGCGATCAAACGGGGTTATGATGCCGTCAAAAACGGCGTGCTGGAGCGCCTCACGCGTGCGATGGCGGACAATTCGGTGTCGCTCGGCGACGGCGAACACGACGCGGGCGGCGCGGGCCCGACGAGCCCGGCCGCAGGCCATCACGCCGAACCTTCCGCTGCGCAATCCTCTAAAGCATAAATGGCCCAATCGACTCTCTATTCCCGCGTGCTCGGCACGGGCAGCTACCTGCCGCCCGACCGCGTCACGAACCAGCAGCTCGCCGACCGTCTCGCGAAGGAAGGCATCGAGACGAGCGATGAGTGGATCGTTGCGCGCACGGGCATCCATGCGCGCCATTTCGCCGCACCGGACGTCACGACGAGCGATCTCGCGCTCGAGGCGGCGCGCCGTGCGATCGAGGCGGCCGATATCGATCCGCAGTCGATCGACCTGATCATCGTCGCGACTTCGACCCCCGATTTCGTGTTCCCCAGCACGGCTTGCCTGCTGCAGAACAAGCTCGGCATCAAGAACGGTGGCGCGGCATTCGACGTGCAGGCCGTGTGCTCGGGCTTCGCCTATGCGATGGCGACGGCCGACAGCTTCATCCGCAGCGGCCAGCACCGCACGGCGCTTATCGTCGGCGCGGAGACGTTCTCGCGCATTCTCGATTTCAAGGACCGCACGACCTGCGTGCTGTTCGGCGACGGCGCGGGCGCGGTGATCCTGTCCGCATCGGAAGAGCCGGGCGTGCTCGGCAGCGCGCTGCACGCGGACGGCAGCTATTCGAACATCCTCTGCACGCCGGGCAACGTCAATCGCGGTGTGATCGACGGCAGCGCGTTCCTGTACATGGATGGGCAGGCCGTGTTCAAGCTCGCGGTCAACGTGCTCGAAAAGGTCGCGATCGAGGCGCTCGCCAAGGCGAATCTCGCGCCCGAGCAGGTCGACTGGCTGATTCCGCACCAGGCCAACATCCGCATCATGACCAGCACCTGCCGCAAGCTCGGCCTGCCGCAGGAGCGCATGGTCGTGACGGTGGACCAGCACGGCAACACGTCGGCTGCGTCGATCCCGCTGGCGCTCGACGCCGCGGTGCGCGACGGCCGCATCCAGCGCGGTCAGCACGTGCTGATCGAAGGCGTCGGCGGCGGCTTCACGTGGGGCGCGTCCGTCTTCCGCTACTGATCCGCGGCGCGCAACTGCTGCGCGCGGATCCCGAACCGGCGCGCCGTTCGCGCGCGCCGTCCGAATCGATTCAATTGGGGACGATATGAAATTCGCATTCGTTTTTCCGGGGCAGGGCTCGCAGTCGGTCGGCATGCTCAACGCATTCGCCGATCTGGCCGTCGTGCGCGAGACGCTCCAGGAAGCATCCGATGCACTCAATCAGGATCTCGGCAAGCTGATCGCCGAAGGTCCGGCCGAAGAGCTGAATCTGACCACCAACACGCAGCCCGTGATGCTGACGGCCGCCTACGCGTGCTATCGCGCGTGGCAGCAGGCCGGCGGTCCGGCACCGTCGATCGTCGCGGGCCACAGCCTCGGCGAATACACGGCGCTCGTCGCCGCGGGCGCGATCGCGTTCAAGGACGCGGTGCCGCTCGTGCGCTTCCGCGCGCAGGCGATGCAGACGGCCGTGCCGGTCGGCCAGGGCGGCATGGCGGCGATCCTGGGTCTCGATGACGACACGGTGCGCGCTGTGTGCGCCGAAGCCGCGGAAGCGGGCGTCGTCGAAGCCGTGAACTTCAACGCGCCGGCGCAGGTCGTGATCGCGGGCGCGAAGGCGGCCGTCGAGAAGGCCTGCGAGATCGCGAAGGCGAAGGGCGCGAAACGCGCGCTGCCGCTGCCGGTATCGGCGCCGTTCCATTCGTCGCTGCTCAAGCCGGCGTCGGACCAGTTGCGCGACTATCTCGCGAACGTCGACGTGAAGGCGCCGCAGATTCCGGTCGTCAACAACATCGACGTCGCGGTGGTCAGCGATCCGGCCGCGATCAAGGACGCGCTGGTGCGCCAGGCCGCAGGCCCGGTGCGCTGGGTCGAATGCGTGCAGCACATCGCGGGCACGGGCGTCACGCACGTGATCGAATGCGGTCCGGGCAAGGTGTTGGCAGGCCTGACGAAGCGCATCGACGGCAACCTGGTCGGCGCCTCGGTGTTCGATCCGGCTTCGCTCGACGAAGCACTGAAGCTGGCGACCGCCTGACGCGGCGCCTTTCCTCAAGAGACGGATATTCGATTCATGGAAAAGACTCTCGATAAACAGGTTGCGATCGTGACCGGCGCATCGCGCGGCATCGGCCGGGCGATCGCGCTCGAACTCGCGCGCCTGGGCGCGACGGTGATCGGCACGGCGACGAGCGAATCGGGCGCCGCCGCGATTACCGCCGGGTTCGCGGAAGCGGGCGTGACGGGCCGCGGCGCGGTGCTGAACGTCAACGACGCGGCGGCTGCCGAAGCGCTGATCGACGCGACCGTGAAGGAGTTCGGCGCGCTCCACGTGCTCGTCAACAACGCGGGGATCACGCAGGACCAGCTCGCGATGCGGATGAAGGACGAGGACTGGGACGCGGTGATCGACACCAACCTGAAGTCGGTGTTCCGCCTGTCGCGCGCGGTGCTGCGCCCGATGATGAAGGCCCGCGGCGGCCGCATCATCAACATCACGTCGGTGGTCGGCTCGGCCGGCAACCCGGGCCAGGTCAACTACGCGGCCGCGAAGGCCGGCGTCGCGGGCATGACGCGTGCGCTTGCACGTGAAATCGGCAGCCGTGGCATCACGGTGAACTGCGTCGCGCCGGGCTTCATCGACACCGACATGACGAAGACGCTGCCGGAAGAACAGCAGGCCGCGCTCAAGACCCAGATTCCGCTCGGCCGCCTCGGCAGCCCGGCAGACATCGCCCATGCCGTCGCGTTCCTCGCATCGCCGCAGGCCGGTTATATCACCGGCACGACGCTGCACGTGAACGGCGGCATGTACATGTCGTAACGGTTTTCGTTTACCATCCGCGCCGTATCCCGTTTTTCAGGCGGATCGGTGCTTGATCGACCATCAAGCCAACGCGCGTTTTGGCGTCAGCAAACCTGATAAAATGCGCGCACTTGTAAATCTGAACTTTCCCTCGGAGGGGTAATGGATAACATCGAACAACGTGTCAAGAAGATCGTCGCTGAGCAACTGGGCGTCGCGGAAGCCGAGATCAAGACCGAAGCTTCGTTCGTGAACGATCTGGGCGCGGACTCGCTCGACACGGTCGAACTGGTGATGGCTCTGGAAGACGAGTTCGGCATGGAAATCCCGGACGAAGAAGCAGAGAAGATCACGACCGTTCAGCAAGCGATCGACTACGCTCGCGCAAACGTCAAGGCGTAAGCGCCTTTCGCGCTTGTCCGCCACGTCGCCGCGATCTTCGCGATTGACGCGCCATCCTGCCGGCTTCGTGCCGGACGGACTAACAGCCACAGGGCTCGCAGGGCTGATTCCTGTGGCCACTGTGGCTTTTGTTTTTGTCATCCAATAATGGAAAAGAGGTTACCGTGAGCCGCCGTCGTGTTGTTGTTACAGGCCTGGGGCTGATTTCGCCTGTTGGCAATAATGTTGCCGACGGCTGGGCCAATCTCGTCGCCGGCAAGTCCGGTATCGCCACCGTCACGAAGTTCGATGCGTCGAACCTCGCCTGCCAATTCGCGGGCGAAGTGAAGGGTTTCAGCGCCGAGGAGTACATCCCGGCGAAGGAAGCCCGCAACATGGATACGTTCATCCATTACGGCATCGCAGCCGGCGTCCAGGCCATCCGGGACAGCGGCATCGAAGTGAACGAAGCCAATGCGGAACGCATCGGCGTGCTGGTCGGCTCCGGCATCGGCGGCCTGCCGATGATCGAAGACACGCACCAGACCTACGTCGATCGCGGCCCACGCCGGATTTCGCCGTTCTTCGTGCCGGGTTCGATCATCAACATGATCTCGGGTCACCTGAGCATCATGTTCGGCCTGAAGGGCCCGAACCTCGCGGCCGTCACGGCCTGCACGACCGGTCTGCACAGCATCGGCCTCGCGGCGCGCCTGATCCAGGCCGGCGACGCCGACGTGATGGTCGCGGGCGGCGCCGAATCGACGGTGTCGCCGCTGGGCATCGGCGGCTTCGCGGCCGCGCGTGCGCTGTCGACCCGCAATGACGATCCCGCTACTGCGTCCCGTCCGTGGGACAAGGATCGCGACGGCTTCGTGCTGGGCGAGGGCTCGGGCGTGATGGTGCTTGAAGAGTACGAATCGGCGAAGGCGCGCGGCGCGAGGATCTATGCGGAAGTCGCGGGCTTCGGCATGGCGGGCGACGCGTACCACATGACCGCGCCGAACATGGACGGTCCGCGCCGCTGCATGGTCGCGGCACTGCGCGACGCCGGCGTGAACGCCGACGAAGTCCAGTACCTGAACGCGCACGGCACGTCGACGCCGCTTGGCGACAAGAACGAGTCCGACGCGGTGAAGGCGGCCTTCGGCGAGCATGCGTACAAGCTCGTCGTGAACTCGACGAAGTCGATGACGGGCCACCTGCTGGGTGGTGCGGGCGGCCTCGAATCGGTGTTCACGGTGCTGGCGATGCACAACAGCGTATCGCCGCCGACCATCAACATCTTCAACCAGGACCCCGAGTGCGATCTCGATTACTGCGCGAACACCGCGCGTGACATGAAGATCGACGTGGCCGTGAAGAACAACTTCGGCTTCGGCGGTACCAACGGCACGCTGGTGTTCAAGCGCGTCTGACGCTGAAATCGCTTGACGAGTCCATTCGATGCTCCGGCCGGGCGTCCGCAGCGCTTTGCGTTGCGGGCCTCGGCCGTGTCGTATGTGGTGCTGGCCGCGTTCGTCGCGGCGGCGGCCGCGTCCGCGTACCTGTTCTGGGCGCCGCGGGCCGGTGCCGCCGCCGGCGCGGGCGTGTCGGCGGCGACCGCCGCGCTGCTTGCCGTGTGTGCCGCACGGGCCTGTGCCCGCCGGCTGCCGGCCGAGTTGCGGATCGATGCATTCGGGGAGATTGCGGCGTTTGGCCGCACCGGGCGCTTGCTGGCCCGGGGCCGCGTGACGGGCCATGCACACTGGAGCAGCCTGCTGCTCGTGCTGTCGGTCGGGCAGGGCGCCCGGCGCGCGCGGCCGTTGCTGATCCCGGCCGATGCGCTCGACGCCGCGTCGTTCAGCGCGCTGTCCGTGCTGGCGCGTACCGCGGGCACGGCGGGGCGGGCGTGACGGCGGCGCGGTTACCAGCCGTAACCAGCGGCCGGCGCCGGAACGCTACAATAACGTTCCGCGTTGCATCCCTAGTTAACGGATTTGTCAGGTGAGTGAAAAAGAAATCGATCAGGCTCTGGTCGAGCGCGTACAGAAAGGCGACAAGGCGGCGTTCGAACTCCTGGTCTCCAAATACCACCGCAAGATCATTCGGCTGATCTCGCGCCTCGTGCGGGATCCCGCCGAGGTCGAGGATGTGGCCCAGGACGCGTTCATCAAGGCGTATCGTGCGCTGCCGCAATTTCGCGGCGAGTCGGCGTTCTACACGTGGTTGTACCGGATTGCCGTCAATACGGCGAAGAACTACCTTGCGACGCAGGGTCGCCGGGCACCGACGTCCACCGAGGCCGATGCCGAGGAAGCGGAAACTTTCTCCGACGCAGACCAACTAAGGGATATCAACACGCCTGAGTCGATGTTGATGAGCAAGCAGATTGCCGAGACGGTCAACGCTGCAATGGCTCTGCTGCCCGAAGAACTGCGCCAGGCAATCACGCTGCGCGAGATCGAGGGCCTGAGCTACGAAGAGATCGCGGAAATGATGGATTGTCCGATCGGGACGGTCCGGTCGCGGATCTTCAGGGCGCGCGAGGCAATCGCTGCGAAATTGCGTCCGCTGCTCGATACGCCCGAAGGCAAGCGCTGGTAAGCGCGACGGGTGCAACGACGCGGGTCGGGGTCTAGTTACGGATAGAGTCGTGAAATCACGACGGGGTGTGTGCAAGATGGGGAGCATCATGGGGTCGGTCAATACGCAGTCGCAAGCGTGCTCGCGCGGCGAGCGCCTTTCCGCTCTGGTCGACGGTGAACCGTTCGACGGCCCGGATCACGGGCAGTTTCTGGCTGAGCTCGACCGCGCGGATCGCGCTGCGTGGGCCCATTACCACCTGATCGGCGATGCGCTGCGCTCGGACGAGCTCGCGCTGTCGCCCGCGCTGAGCGTCGCGTTCACCGCGCGCATGTCCGCCGCGCTCGAAAGCGAGCCGCACCTGCTCGCCCCGGCCGCCGCGCCCGTCGCGCGCAAGCTGCTGTCGCTGCGCCGGCGTGTCGTGCCCGCGTTCGCGGTGGCCGCCGCGGCAGCCACGCTGACGTGGATCGTCGTCCCGCAGATGCAGACGGCGGGTGCGCCGGGCGCCGTCCAGGTCGCATCGGCAGGCGCGCCGCAAGGCAGCAACCTGCAGCGCGTGACGGTTGCACAGGCATCGGCGCAGCCGGGCCTGCAGGACGTCAACATCATCCGCGACGCAAGTCTCGACCAATACCTTGAAGCGCACCAGCAATTCGCGCAGCAGCCCGTCGTCACGGGCTCGATGCCGCTGATCCGCGCTGCCGTGACCACCACGCCAGGCCAATAAACCCGATGCGGACATTGCAGTTGAATCACGCCATCTCCGGATGGAAGCGGCTGCCGGCTCTCCTGCTTTGCGCAGCCGCCCTGTTGTCCGTTCAATCCCTGCCTGCCAGCGCCCAGCAACCGGACGATCCCGTCGCGACCCGCAAGGGTGCGGCGGACTGGCTCGACCGCATCCAGCAGGCGGCGCAGCAGCAGAGCTACGAGGGTACGTTCGTCTACCAGCGCGGCGCGTATGTCCAGTCGTCGCGCATCGCGCATGTGGCGTCCCGCGACGGCGAGTTCGAGCGGATCGAGTCGCTCGACGGCAAGCCGCGCAAGGTGCTGCGGCATAACGACGAGCTGTACACGTTCGTGCCCGAGCGCAAGCTGTGCGTGGTCGAGCGCCGCCAGACGCGCGATTCGTTCCCCGCGCTGCTCGGTGCGGGCGGCGAGCACGTGATGTCGGTCTACGACGCGAAGCTGCTCGGCAAGGACCGGGTGGCCGGGATCGACGCGCAGGTGGTCGAGCTCGTGCCGAAGGATGCGTACCGCTTCACCTACAAGCTGTGGGCCGACGTCCGCACCGGGCTGCTGCTGCGTTCGCAGACGCTCGATGCGAGCGATCACGTGCTCGAGCAGGTCGCGTTTTCGCAGCTGCAGACGGGCGGCGCGACCGGTGACAAATCCGCGATCGCGGCCGGCATGCGTAACCTGAGCGGCTGGACGGTGGTCCGCCCGCCGGTCGCGGCGGTCGACATGGAAGCGCAGGGCTGGCAGATCGCGCCGACCATCGCCGGCTTCCGGAAGATTCGCGAGGTGCGCCGGCCGATGGCCGCGCGCGACGCCGGCGATCCGCCGATTCCGGTCGACCAGGCCGTCTTCACCGACGGCCTCGCGACGATCTCAGTCTTCATCGAGCCGGCCGAAAAGAATACGCGCAAGGAAGGCGCGGGCAGCACCGGCGCGACCCACGTGCTCGTGAAGCGTCGCGGCGACTACTGGATCACCGTGCTCGGCGAAGTGCCGCCGGCCACGTTGCAGCAGTTCGCGTCTGCCATAGAATACAAGGCTTCCAAGTAACGCTACGGCTTCCGACATGACGAAACTCACGCTGCGCAAAGTGTTCGCGGCGGCGGTGCTGTGTGCCTGCCTGCCGCTCGCCCCGCATACCGCGGCCGCGGTCACGCCGCCCGCTGCCAGCCTTCCCGATTTCGCCGATCTGGTCGAAAGGGTCGGGCCGGCCGTCGTGAACATCCGGACCACCGCGAACGTGCCGACGGCCGGCCCGCGCGGCGTGCTCCCGCCGGGCTTCGATAATGGCGACATGTCGGAATTCTTCCGGCGCTTCTTCGGCATTCCGCTGCCGCAGGCGCCCGGCAACGGTGGCGGCAGCGGCAATGGCAACCCGAAGAACGCGCCGGCGCCGGACAATCCGCCCGACACCGAGCAGAACCGCGGTGTCGGTTCGGGCTTCATCGTGTCGGCAGACGGCTACGTGATGACCAACGCGCACGTCGTCGACGACGCGGACACCATCTACGTGACGCTGACCGACAAGCGCGAATTCAAGGCGAAGCTGATCGGCGTCGACGACCGCACGGACGTCGCGGTCGTCAAGATCCAGGCGTCGAACCTGCCGGTCGTCGCGATCGGCGATTCGAACAAGGTGCGCGTCGGCGAGTGGGTCGTCGCGATCGGTTCGCCGTTCGGCCTCGACAACACCGTGACGGCCGGCATCGTGAGTTCGAAGAGCCGCAACACGGGCGATTACCTGCCGTTCATCCAGACCGACGTCGCGGTGAACCCCGGCAACTCGGGCGGCCCACTGATCAACATGCAGGGCGAGGTGATCGGCATCAACTCGCAGATCTACAGCCGCACCGGCGGTTTCATGGGCATTTCGTTCGCGATCCCGATCGACGAGGCGATGCGCGTGGCCGACCAGCTGAAGGCGACCGGCAAGGTCACGCGCGGCCGCATCGCGGTGGCGATCGGCGAGGTGACGAAGGACGTGGCCGACTCGATCGGGCTGCCGAAGGCGGAAGGCGCGCTCGTCAGCAGCGTCGAACCGGGCGGTCCGGCCGACAAGGCCGGTATCCAGCCGGGCGACATCATCCTGAAGTTCAACGGCCGGCCGGTCGATACGGCGTCGGATCTGCCGCGCATGGTCGGCGACACGAAGCCGGGCACCAAGGCGACCGTCAGCGTGTGGCGCAAGGGTCAGGCACGCGATCTGCCGATCACGATCGCCGAGACGCCGGCCGAGACGACGGCGAAGGCCGAGCAGCGCAAGAGTGCGCCGCAGAAGCCGCGCCAGGCGAATTCGCTCGGCTTGACGGTTAGCGACCTTTCGGCGGATCAGCTGAAGTCGCTGAAGCTGAAGAACGGCGTGCAGATCGACGGCGTCGACGGCCCGGCGGCCCGTGCGGGCCTGCAGCGCGGCGACATCGTGCTGCGCGTCGGCGACACCGACATCACGAGCGCGAAGCAGTTCGCCGACGTGACCGCGCAGCTCGATCCGCAGAAGGCGGTCGCGGTGCTGGTGCGGCGCGGCGACAACACGCAGTTCGTGCCGGTGCGTCCGCGCCCGGTTCAGAAGTAACGCGCCGATGTTCACGCTCTACGGCCGCGGCTGGTGCCATCTGTGCGACGACCTGCGCGATGCGCTGGCGCCGGTGGCGGCCGAATTCGGCGTCGCGGTCGACTACGTCGACATCGATGCGGATCCGGCACTCGTTGCCCGTTACGACGAGGACGTGCCGGTGCTGTTGCTGGACGGCACGGAAGTGTGCCGCCACCGGTTCGATGAGGCGAGGGTGCGCGGCGCGCTCGCGGCCCGGCGCTGAACTCGGCTCCGCTGCCGGCCGGCCGCGCGTTGCGCGGGGCTTCCGGCGGTGGATCCGCCGGCCAGGGCCTCCGGCGGGGCGCCCCTGGCCGGGCGTCGCTAGCCGGCCGCCCCTAACCAGGCGTCCCAAATTACCGCCCGGCAAAGGCCTTTTCGGCTAAAATAAGCCGTTTTTTCACCGACTTACAAGGCGTGCTCCGCAGTCGTCGAGCGCGCCTTTTTCGCTTGATCGGCACTGAATGGATCATATTCGCAATTTCTCGATCATCGCGCACATCGACCATGGCAAGTCGACGCTCGCGGATCGCATCATCCAGGTATGCGGCGGCCTCGCCGACCGTGAAATGGAAGCGCAGGTGCTCGACTCGATGGATATCGAGCGCGAGCGCGGCATCACGATCAAGGCGCAGACCGCGGCACTGTCCTATCGCGCCCGCGACGGCAAGGTCTACAACCTGAACCTGATCGACACGCCGGGGCACGTCGACTTCTCGTACGAAGTCAGCCGGTCGCTGTCCGCGTGCGAAGGTGCGCTGCTCGTGGTCGACGCGAGCCAGGGCGTCGAGGCGCAGACGGTCGCGAACTGCTACACGGCGATCGAGCTCGGCGTCGAGGTCGTGCCGGTGCTGAACAAGATCGACCTGCCGGCCGCGAACCCCGAGAACGCGATCGAGGAGATCGAGGACGTGATCGGCATCGACGCGACCGACGCGACGCGCTGCAGCGCGAAGACGGGGCTCGGCGTCGAAGACGTGCTCGAGTCGCTGATCGCGAAGGTGCCGCCGCCGAAGGGCGATCCGGCCGCGCCGCTGCAGGCGCTGATCATCGATTCGTGGTTCGACAACTACGTCGGCGTCGTGATGCTCGTACGGATCGTCAACGGCACGCTGCGTCCGAAGGACAAGATCAAGATGATGGCGACCGGCGCGCAGTATCCGGTCGAGCACGTCGGCGTGTTCACGCCGAAGTCGCGTAATCTCGACTCGCTGTCGGCGGGGCAGGTCGGCTTCATCATCGCCGGCATCAAGGAACTGACGGCCGCGAAGGTCGGCGATACCGTCACGCACGTGACCAAGGCTGCCGCCGAACCGCTGCCGGGCTTCAAGGAAGTGAAGCCGCAGGTGTTCGCGGGGCTGTATCCGGTCGAGGCGAACCAGTACGACGCGCTGCGCGAATCGCTCGAGAAGCTGAAGCTCAACGATGCGTCGCTGCAGTACGAGCCGGAAGTGTCGCAGGCACTCGGCTTCGGTTTCCGCTGCGGCTTCCTCGGGCTGCTGCACATGGAAATCGTGCAGGAGCGACTCGAGCGCGAGTTCGACATGGACCTCATCACGACCGCACCGACGGTCGTCTACGAGGTCGTGCAGAGCGACGGCTCGACGATCATGGTCGAGAACCCGGCGAAGATGCCGGAGCCCGGCCGCATCGCCGAAGTGCGCGAGCCGATCGTCACCGTGAACCTGTACATGCCGCAGGACTACGTCGGTTCCGTGATCACGCTGTGCGAGCAGAAGCGCGGCTCGCAGATCAACATGCAGTATCACGGCCGCCAGGTGCAGCTCACGTACGAAATCCCGATGGCCGAGATCGTGCTCGACTTCTTCGATCGCCTGAAGTCGGTGTCGCGCGGCTATGCGTCGATGGACTACGAGTTCAAGGAATACCGTTCGTCGGACGTCGTGAAGGTCGACATGCTGATCAACGGCGACAAGGTCGACGCGCTGTCGATCATCGTGCACCGGTCGCAGTCGCAATACCGCGGTCGCGAGGTTGCCGCGAAGATGCGCGAGATCATTCCGCGCCAGATGTACGACGTGGCGATCCAGGCCGCGATCGGCGCGCACATCGTCGCACGCGAGAACATCAAGGCACTGCGCAAGAACGTGCTCGCGAAGTGCTACGGCGGCGACATCACGCGAAAGAAGAAACTGCTCGAGAAGCAGAAAGAAGGTAAGAAACGCATGAAGCAGGTGGGTTCGGTCGAGATCCCGCAGGAGGCGTTCCTCGCGATCTTGCGCGTCGAAGACAAATAACAGGACTGATCCTTTTATGAATTTTGCGCTGATTCTTTTTGTGCTCGTCGTCGTGACGGGCGTAGCGTGGGTGTTGGACAAACTGGTGTTCCTGCCGCGGCGGCGCAAGGCGGCCGACGTGGCGATCGAGGAGTTCGATCGTCAGCAGTCGCGTATCGACAAGCGTTTCGCGGACGAAAACGCAGGGCAGACGCGTTCGAAGCTGCGCGACGAAAAGCTACGCCAGCCGTGGTGGCTCGAGTACACCGCGAGCTTCTTCCCGGTGATCCTGGCCGTGTTCGTCGTGCGTTCGTTCATCGTCGAGCCGTTCAAGATCCCGTCGGGCTCGATGGTGCCGACACTGCTGGTCGGCGACTTCATCCTCGTCAACAAGTTCGAATACGGCCTGCGCATGCCGATCACGAACACGAAGATCACGCAGGGCAGCCCGCTGTCGCGCGGCGACGTCGTGGTGTTCCGTTATCCGAAGGACGAGTCGGTCGACTACATCAAGCGCGTGATCGGCCTGCCGGGCGACACGGTCGCATACCAGGACAAGCAACTGACGATCAACGGCCAGCCCGTGCCCGAAACGCCGCTGCCGGATTTCTTCGACGACGAGCGCCAGAACTACGCGAAGCAGTTCGAGGAAACGATCGGCACGAAGAAGAACGCGATCCTCAACAATCCCGCCGTACCGCCGTTCGTGATGGGCGCCTACGACTATCCGTATCGCGACAACTGCACGTACAACAGCCGCGGCGTGATCTGCAAGGTGCCGCCCGGTCACTACTTCATGATGGGCGACAACCGCGACAACAGCGCGGACAGCCGCTACTGGGGTTTCGTGCCGGACAACAACATCGTCGGCCGCGCGTTCTTCATCTGGATGAACTTCGGCGACCTGAAGCGCATCGGTTCCTTCAACTGACCGCATTCGATTCACACGCAATACGCGACGCACGGGCCGCGTCGCGTATTGCCGAACTACTTTAAGAACCGGCGGCAACACCGCCTCGTCACGCCTTTTCGCGTCCGGCCGTGCCGTTTCGGCCCGACCGGCGCCCGCGTTATACTCCTGCACATGCCCCCATCCCAGTTGGAAAGCCGGCTACGCTACGAATTTCGCAATGCGGAATTGTTGCGCCAGGCTTTGACCCATCGCAGTCACAGTGCCACGCACAATGAACGGCTCGAGTTTCTCGGCGATTCCGTTCTGAATTGCGCGGTGGCCGCCCTTTTGTTCCAGCGTTTCAGCAAGCTGGACGAAGGCGACCTGTCGCGCGTGCGCGCCAACCTCGTCAAGCAGCAGTCGCTGTATGAAATCGCTCAGGCCCTGAATATTTCCGAAGGGTTGCGGCTGGGCGAGGGCGAGTTGCGCAGCGGCGGCTTCCGTCGCCCGTCGATCCTCGCGGACGCGTTCGAAGCCATCATCGGGGCGGTATTCCTCGATGGCGGCTTCGAAGCCGCCCAAGGGGTCATCAAGCGCCTCTATATCCCGATTCTCGATCACATCGATCCGCGCACGCTCGGCAAGGACGCGAAGACGCTGCTGCAGGAATACCTGCAGGGGCACAAGATCGCGCTGCCGACCTACACGGTCGTCGCGACCCATGGTGCGGCGCACAATCAGCAGTTCGAGGTCGAATGCACGGTGCCGAAGCTCGACGTGAAGGTGTCGGGCTCCGGCGCGAGCCGGCGCGCGGCCGAGCAGGCTGCCGCGAAGAAGGCGCTCGACGAGGTGCTGGCGGCCGCGCCGATGCTCGCCTCGAAGCCGAAGCGTTCGAAGAACGCACGCGGGTCGAAGCATGTCGAGCCTGAAATCGTGCCGGGCGTGAAGGGGGTGCAGGAAGCGCTCGACCTGCGTTCTCCGGAACGGAAGGAGCGTGCGGCGGCGCGCGACGCGAAGGCGGCCGCTGCCGCGTCTGCAGGGGCCGATGCCGCCGCACAGCCGGGCGACCGGCCGGCGCAGGCGCCGATGGCCGCGATTCGCGCGGCGCATGTCGATACA
This sequence comes from Burkholderia sp. BCC1993, assembly GCF_905339865.1. Lineage (NCBI taxonomy): Bacteria > Pseudomonadati > Pseudomonadota > Betaproteobacteria > Burkholderiales > Burkholderiaceae > Burkholderia > Burkholderia sp. BCC1993. Next base: position 67,745 of record NZ_CAJPGZ010000022.1, read on the forward strand.
GCCGCGGACAAGGCCGACCGGCCCGCGAAGTCGACGGCCGACAAGCCTGCCGACAAGGCGACCGACAAACCGTCAGACAAGCCGGCGGATCGCAGCGAACCCGGCGCGCGCGTGGCGGACAAGCCCGCCGAACGCGCCGACAAGCCCGCCGAAGGCGCGCCCCGTGCAGCCGACAAGCCGGCGGGGCAGGCGACCGATCCGGCCGTGTCGTCCGCCGACAAGCCTGCTGCCGGTTCCGACGCCGCGTCGCGTGCGACGCCGCGCGCCCGCGACGCCGCGGCACCCGACACCGAAACGCCGCAGGGCGGCGCAAGCCTCGCTGCCGCGCAGGCGCGCGTGGCCGATGCCGATCACTGAATTGCCCATCGATCGTGCCGCGCGTCGCGCGGCCGTTTCCGAACCTGTCTCCCAAACGATATGAACACTCCCGCTCCTACCGGTTTCCGTTGCGGCATGATCGCGATCGTGGGCCGCCCGAACGTCGGCAAGTCGACGTTGATGAACGCACTCGTCGGCCAGAAGATCAGCATCACGTCGCGCAAGGCGCAGACGACCCGCCATCGCATCACCGGCATCAACACGTTCGACGACGCGCAATTCGTGTTCGTCGACACGCCGGGCTTCCAGACCCGTCACAGCACCGCGCTGAACCGCTCGCTGAACCGCGCGGTCACGTCGACGCTCACGTCGGTCGACGTGATCCTGTTCGTGATCGAGGCCGGCCGCTTCGGGCCCGACGACCAGAAGGTGCTCGACCTGATCCCGCCCGGCATGCCGACGCTGCTGATCGCGAACAAGATCGACCGCGTGACCGACAAGGCGACGCTGTTCCCGTTCATGCAGCAGATGAGCGGGCTGCGCGAATTCACCGAACTCGTGCCGCTGTCGGCGCAGCGCCCGGAAGACATCAAGCGCTTGCTGGACACGATCAAGCCGTACCTGCCGGAAGGCGAGCCGATCTACGGCGAGGACGAGCTGACCGACCGCAGCTCGCGTTTTCTCGCGGCCGAAATCCTGCGCGAGAAGGTGTTCCGCTGGACCGGCGACGAACTGCCGTACACGAGCACCGTCCTGATCGACAAGTTCGAGGAGGAAGGGCGCCTGAAGCGCATCTTCGCGACGATCCTCGTCGAACGCGATTCGCACAAGGCGATGGTGATCGGCAAGAAGGGCGAGAAGCTCAAGCAGATCAGTACCGAGGCGCGGATGGACATGGAGAAGCTGTTCGACGGCCCCGTGTACCTCGAGACCTTCGTGAAGGTGAAGAGCGGCTGGGCCGACAACGAGGCGGGGCTGCGCGCCTATGGGTACGAATGACGCGCTGACGTCGACCGAAGATGCGGTGACCGCCGGCGCGAACGACGCGCCGTTGCCGGCACCGCCCGAACCGCCGCGTCGCAAGGCGCGGCGCGCGACCTCTCGCACGTCCGATTTCCGCGTCGCTGAGCAGCCGGCATTCGTGCTGCACAGCTATCCGTACCGGGAAACGAGCCTGATCATCGACGTGCTGACGCGCGATCACGGCCGGCTCGCGCTCGTCGCGAAGGGCGCGAAGCGCCCGCACTCCGCGCTGCGCGGCGTGCTGCAGACGTTCCAGCCGCTGCTGCTGTCCTGGTCGGGCAAATCCGAAGTGCGCACGCTGACGGGCGCCGAATGGGTCGGCGGGATGCTGCCGCTCGGCGGCGACGGGCTGCTGTGCGGCTTCTACGCGAACGAGCTGCTCGTGAAATTCTGCGCGCGCGAGGATCCGCAGCCGCCGCTCTTCAATCATTACGTGCTGACCCTCACGCGCCTCGCGCACGGCGAACCCGCGGTGCAGGTGCTGCGTTCGTTCGAGCGCGTGCTGCTGCGCGAGACCGGCTATGCAATGGCGTTGAACCGCACGGTCGCGCGCCGGGCGGTCGAGCCCGATCGCCGCTACGTGTTCGATCCCGAGCGCGGCGTGCGCAATGCGGACGACGACGTGCCGTCGCACTGGCCGGTGATTACCGGACAGACGTTGCTCGACATGGAGCAGGACGATTACCATCGAGCCCAGACGGTCGCGCAAAGCAAGACGCTGATGCGCTTCCTGCTGAACACCTATCTCGGCGGTACGCCGCTTGCCACGCGTCAGATCCTGATCGACCTGCAAAACCTATGAGCTTCTTCCTGACAACGCCCACCGTCATCGACCTCGGCGTGAACATCGACCACGTCGCGACGCTGCGCAACGCGCGCGGCACGGCCTATCCCGATCCGATCCGCGCGGCGCTCGCCGCCGAAGAGGCCGGTGCGGACGCGATCACGCTGCACCTGCGCGAGGACCGCCGCCACATCGTCGACGCCGACGTGCGCACGCTGCGCCCGCTGCTGAAGACGCGGATGAACCTCGAATGCGCGGTGACGGCCGAGATGCTCGACATCGCATGCGAAGTGCGTCCGCACGACGCGTGCCTCGTGCCCGAGAAGCGCGAGGAACTGACGACCGAAGGCGGTCTCGATGTCGCCGGCCGCTTCGAGGCCGTGCGTGCGGCATGCCGGCAGCTCGCCGACGCCGGCGTGCGCGTGTCGCTGTTCATCGATCCGGACGAGACGCAGATCCGCGCCGCGCACGAAGCCGGCGCGCCGGTGGTCGAGCTGCATACCGGCCGCTACGCCGATGCACACGACGAAGCCGAGCAGCAGCGCGAATACGAACGCATCGTCGCGGGCGTGCAGGCCGGCGCGCAACTGGGCCTGAAGGTCAACGCCGGTCACGGCCTGCATTACACGAACGTGCAGCCGATCGCCGCGATCGACGGCATCGTCGAGCTGAACATCGGCCACGCGATCGTCGCGCACGCGATCTTCGCGGGCTGGGACAACGCGGTGCGCGAGATGAAGGCGATCATGGTCGCCGCGCGTGTGGCCGCGCTGCACGGCGGCGCGCGCTGACGATGCATTCCGTGCGCGCGCGCTTCGCTCGTCACCCGGCGTCGTCCGTGTATCACGGCGGGCGCTGACATGGCGATCTACGGCATCGGTACCGACATCGTCCAGGTGAGTCGCATCGCGGCCGTGCTCGAGCGCACGGGCGGCCGGTTTGCCGAGAAGGTGCTGGGTCCCGACGAGCTGCGCGTGTTCCATGCGCGCCGCGCGCGCTCCGAGGCGCGCGGCATCGCGTTTCTCGCGACGCGCTTTTCCGCGAAGGAAGCGTTCTCGAAGGCGATCGGGCTCGGCATGCACTGGCCGATGACGTGGCGCGCGCTGCAGACTCTCAACCAACGCAGCGGCGAACCGTACGTCGTCGCGTCGGGTGAGCTGGCCGACTGGCTTGCCGCGCGCGGCATCACGGCGCGCGTGACGGTCAGCGACGAACGCGACTACGCGGTGTCGTTCGTGGTCGCCGAGACCGACGTAGCGCCGCCTGCACCCGCACCTGTTTCCCGAACCACTCCCTGACGGACTTTCCGATTCGATGAAAACGACTCCCGGCCCGGTCATGCTCGACGTCGTCGGCACGGCCCTGTCGCGCGACGATGCGCGGCGCCTTGCGCATCCGAACACCGGCGGCGTGATCCTGTTCGCGCGGCATTTCCAGAACCGTGCGCAGCTGACCGCGCTGACCGACTCGATCCGCGCGGTGCGCGAGGACATCCTGATCGCCGTCGATCACGAAGGCGGCCGCGTGCAGCGGTTCCGCACCGACGGCTTCACGGTGCTGCCGGCGATGCGCCGCCTCGGCGAACTGTGGGACCGCGACGTGCTGCTCGCGACGAAGGTCGCGACCGCGGTCGGCTACATCCTGGCGGCCGAGCTGCGCGCATGCGGGATCGACATGAGCTTCACGCCGGTGCTCGATCTCGACTACGGGCACTCGAAGGTGATCGGCGATCGCGCGTTCCATCGCGACCCGCGCGTCGTCACGCTGCTCGCGAAGAGCCTGAACCACGGGCTGTCGCTCGCGGGCATGGCGAACTGCGGCAAGCATTTCCCGGGGCACGGCTTCGCGGAAGCCGATTCGCACGTCGCGCTGCCGACCGACGACCGGCCGCTCGACGCGATCCTCAAGCAGGACGTCGCGCCGTACGACTGGCTCGGCCTGTCGCTGTCCGCGGTGATTCCCGCACACGTGATCTACACGCAGGTCGACAAGCGGCCGGCCGGCTTCTCGCGCGTGTGGCTGCAGGACATCCTGCGCGGGCAGCTCGGCTTCACGGGCGCGATCTTCAGCGACGACCTGTCGATGGAGGCGGCACGCGAGGGCGGCACGCTCACGCAGGCGGCCGATGCGGCGCTCGCCGCCGGTTGCGACATGGTGCTCGTCTGCAACCAGCCGGATGCAGCCGAAGTCGTGCTGAACGGCCTGAAGGCGCAGGCATCGGCCGAGTCGGTGCGGCGCATCAAGCGGATGCGGGCGCGCGGCAAGCCGCTCAAGTGGGACAAGCTGATCGCGCAGCCTGAGTATCTGCAGGCGCAGGCGCTGTTGAGCAGCGCACTGGCGTAAGCGGGAAGGGCGGCACGATGCCGCCTGTCCCGTTGCCGAAAGCAAAAAGCCGCGCTTTTGCGCGGCTTTTTGCTTTGACGGCAAAGCGCGGGGCGACACGTCTTTGCGCAACTAACCGTCAGTTCTGGCCGGCGCCCCGAACAACGGCGGCGCGGTCAGTTGACCTTCATCCGCTGCAACTTGTTGTACAGCGTCTTGGGGCTGATGCCGAGCAGCGTCGCCGCGCGATGGCGCGTGCCGCCGACCGCGTCGAGCGTCGCGCGGATCAGCAGATCCTCGACGTCGGACAGCGGGGTGCCGACCTTGATCTGCACGCTGCTGCCGTTCAGCGCGGCGCCGGCCGCGAAGCTCGCTTCGCCCGCGCGCAGCGTTTCGATGAAATCGCCGGATGCGTCATAGGCGAAGCGCACGCGCTCCTGCAGTTCGCGCACGTTGCCGGGCCATTCGTAGGACACGCATTCGCGCACGAAGCCCGGCGCCGCGCGCTTGTCGGTCGTGCTGCGGCCGGTGCCGCGCGCTTCGCGGTTGAGGTCGTCGATCAGCGCGTCCGCGATGGCGAGTACATCACCGTCGCGTTCGCGCAGCGGCGGCATCGTGATCGATGCCGCATCGAGACGCAGCCACAGATCCTCGCGCAGCATGCCGTTCGCGACCGCCTCGCGGGCCGGGCGGCGCGTGGTCGCGATCAGCCGGAAGTCGCTCGCGATCGAGCTCGTGCCACCGATCCGCATGAAGTTCTGCGAGTCGAGCGCATGCAGCAGCGCCTCCTGCAGCACGAGCGGCAGTGCGGTGATCTCGTCGAGGAACAGCGTGCCGCCGCCGGCCTGTTCGAACAGGCCCGACTCGCGCCGCTCGGCACCGTCGAACGCGCCGCGTTCATGGCCGAACAGCACGCTGTCGAGCGACGCACCGTGACGCCCGGCCTGGGCGATCGTGCGGCAGTCGAACGACACGAACGGCCCTTTGCGGCGCCGGCTCAGGTCGTGCAGCGTGCGCGCGGCCAGCTTCTTGCCGGTGCCGGCTTCGCCGGTGAACAGCACGGCCGTTTCGGTGCCCGCGTTGTGCTCGATCATGTCGTACACGTGCTGCATCGCCTCGCTGCAGCCGACCAGCGCGCCGAAGCGGCCGAGGTGGCGCAGCGACGCGCGCAGCGTCCGCACTTCGTCGATCAGTTCGTAGGGGCGCGGAATCCGGGCCAGCAGGCTGCGCAGGCGCGGAATGTTGATCGGCTTCAGCAGGTAGTCCCAGATGCCGTGACGCAGGCCTTCGATCGCGCTCTCGACCGTCGCGTTGCCCGTCAGCACGATCACCGGCAGCGAGCCGTTCGGTTGCTGCTGCGGCAGGTGCTGGAGCAGGTCGAACCCACTGCCGTCCGGCAGGTTCAGGTCGACGAGGACAACATCGGGAATCGAGCGGCCGAGCGCCGTGCGTGCCTCGGCGAGCGACGTGGCCGTGTCGACCGAGAAGCCGTCTGCGGCGAGCAGCGCGGTCAGGCCGGACAGGCTGTTGGGATCGTCTTCGACAATCAGGGCGTGTGGCATGGTGGACGCGAGTCGAGTCAAGAGAGGCGGGCTGTCGGCCATCGAGCCGGCCGCAGCCGCATGTCAGATTAAAAACTGATTTTATGCCCCGCTGAACGCCTGACGTGCATTATTTCTCTGACGCTATAAAACAGTTACCGATGATACAAATTGAATACCTTTAATGCTGGATTTTGTGTTGTCCATGGTGCCGACGCCCGCTGCTGTTGACGGCAGACAAACAAAAAGCGCCCCGCAGGGCGCTTTGTTCGATCCGGAAATCGCAGGCGATTACGCGCGGCTGCGATATTCGTTCGTACGCGTATCGATTTCGATCTTGTCGCCGGTATTGCAGAACAGCGGCACTTGCAGTTCGAAGCCCGTTGCGAGCTTGGCGTTCTTCAGCACCTTGCCCGACGACGTGTCGCCCTTGACGGCCGGTTCCGTGTAGGTGATCTCGCGAACCAGGACCGTCGGCAGTTCGACCGAGATCGCCTTCTCGTTGTAGAACACGACTTCGCAAGCCATGCCGTCTTCGAGGTAGTTCAGCGCTTCACCCATCATTTCCGCTTCGACTTCGTACTGGTTGTAGTCGGCGTCCATGAACACGTACATCGGGTCGGCGAAGTACGAGTACGTCACTTCCTTGCGGTCGAGCATGACGACTTCGAACTTGTCGTCAGCCTTGTAGACCGATTCCTGGCCTGCGTTCGACAGCAGGTTCTTCATCTTCATCTTGACGACGGCGGAGTTACGGCCCGACTTGTTGTATTCCGCCTTTGCGATGACCCATGCTTCGCTGCCGATCTGAACGACGTTGCCTACGCGGAGTTCCTGTGCGGTCTTCATAAAAACTGTCCTGATCCAATCAAATAAATAGGTGCCTGAGCGTTGCGCAACGGCTGACGGCGCAAGCGAGGGTGCGTTCCGGTGGGCGCCCAAAGCTCAAACGCGTGCGCTTGCGTGGTCAACCGTCGGATAACCGCTTATTTTAACTGAGATTTTGCGTATTCCGCCAGCTTTCCGGCGAGATCGCCGACGCTCGCCAGCGCGTCGGCCCAGCGGGCCGCGTTGGCGTCCAGCACGGCACGATGTTGCAGCAAATCGGCCCAGTCGGGCGTGCCGGCGCCGTTCCACGCATGCCAGAAGCGCTCGAGCGCCGCGCGCGGTGCGTCGGCGAGGCCGGTCGACAGGTGTGCGAGCGCGGCATCGAGCTTCGGCAGGTGCGCATCGTCGGCCTGCGGGTAGATGTGCCACACGAACGGCTTGCGCGCCCATTGCGCGCGGACGAACGAATCCTCGCCGCGCACGAAGTTGACGTCGGCCACCCACAGCAGCGGGTCGTAGTCGGCCTGCGGGACGAACGCGAGCCCGTACGCGGTCAGATTGCCGCGGCTTGCGCGCGCGCCGGCGCCGAACGATTCGACCCCGAAGAAGCGGGCGACGGCCGGCGACACGCGGCCGGCGGGCACGAGCGCGACGACGGGCGACGGGCCGTCGCGCCACTGCGCGAGCAGCGCGTCGACGCCCGGATTCTCATACGCGAACAGGCTGACGACGGTCGTGCCCGGCGCCGGTGGCGCGTCGCCCGTCGCATGCCGCCACCAGGCGGTGCGCGCCGCCGCGTCGGCTTCGAAGGCCGCGCGGCGCGCGTCGAGGTCGCGTTCCTTCAGCACGCCGCCCGTGCCGGCCGACAGTCCCGGGAAGAAGAACGTCTTCAGCAGCGGATAGCGCGGATGCGGCGACGGCCGCAAATGGAAATCGGCGACCCAGTCCTCGGCGCTCAGGTATTCGAGATTGATCCACACCGGGCGGCGTGCGCGGCGCGCCATCGCCGCGAGATAGGCGCCGGGCAGCTCGCACGCGAATGCCTCGATCACGACGTCGGCGATCTCCAGTGCGTCGCCGACTTCTGCATGCCAGTGTTCGATCACGACGCCGTCGAGCGTTTGCCGCCCGGCATCGGGATCGACCCCCGGCAGCAGCCGCGCGAAGGTGCGCAGGTCGTCGATGAACAGGCGCACCTGCCAGCCGTGCTCGTGCGCGAGCTGGCGGGCGAGGCGCCAGCACACGCCGATGTCGCCGAAGTTGTCGATCACGGTGCAGAAGAGGTCGCACGCGATCGGTTCGTCGGGTGCGAGCGGCGCAGGGGAGGCGGGGGCGGTGCGGGGCATCGAAGCGGGCCGGTGAATGCTCTAAACTGGCGATTCTAATGGACCCGTTCCGCGCCACAAGGCACCCGAATCGCGCATGACATCCCCAGAAGCCGCCGACACCCCGTTCGAACCGAAGAAGATCCTCGTGCAACTGCCGCACATGCCGGGCGTCTACCGCTACTACGATGCGGCGGGCGTCGTGCTTTACGTCGGCAAGGCGCGCGACCTGAAGAAGCGCGTCTCGAGCTATTTCACGAAGACGCAGCTGTCGCCGCGCATCGCGATGATGGTCACGCGCATCGCGCGCATCGAGACGACCGTCACGCGCTCGGAGGCGGAGGCGCTGCTGCTCGAGAACAACCTGATCAAGGCGCTCGCGCCGCGCTACAACATCCTGTTTCGCGACGACAAGTCGTATCCGTACCTGAAGCTCACCGCGCACCGCTTTCCGCGCATGGCGTACTACCGCGGCTCGGTCGACAAGCAGAACCAGTATTTCGGGCCGTTCCCGAGCGCGTGGGCCGTGCGCGAGAGCATCCAGATCCTGCAGCGCGTGTTCCAGTTGCGCACCTGCGAGGATTCGGTCTTCAACAACCGCACGCGGCCGTGCCTGCTGCATCAGATCGGGCGCTGCACGGCGCCGTGCGTCGGCGCGATTTCCGAGGACGACTACGCGATCGACGTGTCGAACGCCGCGCGGTTCCTGCTCGGCCGGCAATCGGAAGTGATGAAGGAACTCGAGCAGAAGATGCACGCGTTCGCGGCCGAGCTGAAGTTCGAGCAGGCGGCCGCCGTGCGCAACCAGATGAGCTCGCTCGCGACGGTGCTGCACCAGCAGGCGATCGAGGTCGGCAGCGACAGCGACGTCGACATCCTCGCGGTGGTTGCACAGGGCGGACGCGTGTGCGTGAACCTGGCGATGGTGCGCGGCGGCCGGCATCTCGGCGACAAGGCCTATTTCCCGGCGCACGTCGAAAGTGCATTGACGCTGGCCGAAGGCGGGCTCGGCGACGAGGCCGAGGCAGCGGAGCTTGCTGACGACACCGCTGCAGCGTTGCCCGACCGGCCCGCGGAAGAAGCTGCCGCCGCGCGTGACGCGGGCGCGTCGGTGGAGGCCGAGGTGCTCGATGCGTTCATCGCGCAGCACTATCTCGGCAATCGCGTGCCGCCCGTGCTGGTCGCGAGCCATGCGCCCGCGAGCCGCGACCTGCTCGAGCTGCTGTCCGAGCAGGCTGGTCACAAGGTCTCGCTGGTGCGGCAGCCGCAGGGGCAGCGGCGCGCGTGGCTGTCGATGGCCGAGCAGAACGCGCAGATCGCGCTCGCGCGGCTGCTGTCCGAGCAGGGTTCGCAGCAGGCGCGCACGCGCGCGCTCGCGGAAACGCTCAGCTTCGAAGGCGACGATCTCGCGACGCTGCGGATCGAATGTTTCGACATCAGCCATACGATGGGCGAGGCGACGCAGGCGTCGTGCGTCGTCTATCACCATCACAAGATGCAGTCGGGCGAGTACCGTCGCTACAACATCACCGGCATCACGCCGGGCGACGATTACGCGGCCATGCGGCAGGTGCTGACGCGCCGCTACGAGAAGATGGTCGAGCAGGCCGCGCAGGCGGCGGCCGCCGACGACGCGGCCGGCATCGACGGCGAATCGACGCGCCAGGCCGAGGCAGCGAGCCTGCTGCCGAACATCGTGCTGATCGACGGCGGCAAGGGGCAGGTCGAGATCGCGCGCCAGGTGTTCACCGAGCTCGGGCTCGATACGTCGATGCTGGTCGGCGTCGCGAAGGGCGAGGGGCGCAAGGTCGGCCTCGAGACGCTCGTGTTCGCCGACGGCCGCACGCCGCTCGAACTCGGCAAGGAGAGCGCCGCGCTGATGCTCGTCGCGCAGATCCGCGACGAGGCGCACCGCTTTGCGATCACCGGGATGCGCGCGAAACGGGCGAAGGCGCGCCAGACCTCGCGGCTCGAGGAGCTCGAAGGGGTCGGTGCGAAACGCCGGCAGCGGCTGCTTGCGCGGTTCGGCGGGCTGCGCGGTGTGGTCGCGGCGAGCGTCGAGGAGCTGGCGAGCGTCGACGGCATCTCGCACGCGCTCGCCGAGCAGATCTACAAGCAGCTTCACTGATCCGGCCGTGCGACCGGCCGCGCCTGGGCGCGATCTCGCGTTCTTGTGGCAGGCCGGTCGACACGGCACAATTGCGAATCCTTTACTGACCCGCATGCCATGCCGTTCAATTTCCCGATTTTCCTGACGTGGGTACGGATCGTGCTGATCCCGCTCGTCGTCGGCGTGTTCTATCTGCCGGACACGGTGATGGGCGGCGCGCACCGCAACCTCGCGGCGGCGGCGATCTTCATCCTCGCCGCGCTGACCGACTGGTTCGACGGGTTTCTCGCCCGCAAGTGGAACCAGACGTCGTCGTTCGGCGCGTTCCTCGATCCGGTCGCGGACAAGCTGATGGTGACGGCCGCGCTGCTGATCCTCGTGCAGATTTCGCGGGTCGATGCGGCGATCGCGCTCGTGATCGTCGGCCGCGAGATCGCGATTTCGGCGCTGCGCGAATGGATGGCACAGATCGGTGCGTCGAAGAGTGTCGCGGTGAACCAGCTCGGCAAGTTCAAGACCGCGTGCCAGATGGTCGCGATTCCGATGCTGCTGTACTACGGCCCGCTGCCGCTCGGCGTCGCGACGATCGACACGCGCGTGTGGGGCGAGTGGCTGATGTACCTCGCGGCGGTGCTGACGATCTGGTCGATGCTGTACTACATGAAGCTCGCATGGCCGCAGATTCGCGAGCGCGGCGGCGCGTGACCGGCCCGCACGGTCGGTTCGCAGTTTTTTGGAAAAAGGGCTGGAAAAGCCCTTGACACACGAATGTGCCTTCGACATAATCTCGCTTCTCCGCTGCACGACGAAGTAAGTGTGTGACGGGGACGCAGTAGCGCAGCAATACGCGGGAGTAGCTCAGTTGGTAGAGCGCAACCTTGCCAAGGTTGAGGTCGCGAGTTCGAGACTCGTCTCCCGCTCCAGATTTTTTCTGGCAGCGTGTTGTACGGCAAAGCGCTGCAGATGCAGGACACATGCGGGAGTAGCTCAGTTGGTAGAGCGCAACCTTGCCAAGGTTGAGGTCGCGAGTTCGAGACTCGTCTCCCGCTCCAGATTTTTCTGGCAGCGTGTTGTACGGCAAAGCGCTGCAGGTGCAGGACAATGCGGGAGTAGCTCAGTTGGTAGAGCGCAACCTTGCCAAGGTTGAGGTCGCGAGTTCGAGACTCGTCTCCCGCTCCAAGTCATGGGGAAGCCACGCTTCCCTTTTTATTTGATGGACCGACGGTCCTCGAATAAGAGAATCTGTCGCTTGCCTCCATGGCATCCGGACAGTCCGCTTTTGGCGCGATAGCAAAGCGGTTATGCAGCGGCCTGCAAAGCCGTTTAGACCGGTTCGACTCCGGTTCGCGCCTCCAGCAAGAAAAGAAAAGCCCCGCTTCGGCGGGGCTTTTCTTTTTTCTGCGCTCGATCCGCACTTCATCCGCGCATCTACTCCGCCGGATACGTCAGCGTCACCAGCTCGCACTTCGACGTGCTCTTGCCGTCGTAGTCGTAAATCGCGAGCAGATGCTGGCCCTTGCTGTTCAGGATCGGCAGTGTGATCGTCCGGCGATTCGGGTTGTTGCCGCCGGCCGGTTCGTCCGAAACCTGTTTGCGAATTTCCGATTCGAGATCCGACGGGGTGTTGATGCCGTTTTCCGGACCGCGGCTGCGCACCCGGCTGTAGAAATGGAAACCGTTGTCGGTCCAGCCGCGCGGCAGCATGTTGCGCCACTGGTTGTTGGTGACCTCCTTCCACAGCAGATCGGTGTTGCCGCTCAGCGTAAACGGCGTCGGACACGCGCCGGCCGCGAACGCTTCTCCGCAGAAAAGCGGGAGGGCGGCAAGCGACCACGCAACACATCGGGCCGCGCGTCGCGCGAGGCCGGCATCGCGTCGCGAGCCAGGATGGTGCGGCAGGGCATGGGGCGTTTTCATACGGCATTCTCCGGGTGATGGATCGGTATGCGACCGTGCTGCGGCCGCTGGGGAATACCGTATCGCTACCGTTCTCGCGCGAGAATGCGGCGAACGTCACACGTGCGGTCACGGGGAAAAGGTGCGGGCCCGGGGCCCGGGATGCGTCTGGAAAGACTGAAGGCGGGGCGACAACGCGGCAAGGCGGCAAGGCGGCTCGATCGCGCGTTGTCGCGGGAGAGAAGTGATGGTGGCGCTGCGGCGCCGTCTACGCCGCCCGCGTCACCATGAGCGTGCCGACCATGCGGCGATGCCGATCAGCCATCGACCGGCCGAGCCGGCGTGTCGAGCCTCAGCTGATAGAACGCCGCATCGAGCCAGCGGCCGAACTTGAAGCCCGCTTCGGTGATCGTGCCCGAGTGCACGAAGCCGAGGCGCGTGTGCAGCGCGACGCTGCCGCCGTTGGTCGCGTCGATGCAGCCGACCAGCACATGCACTTCGGCTTCGCGCGCCCGCCGGATCAACTCGCGCAGCAGCAGCTCGCCGAGCCCGCGGCCGCGATGGTCGCGGTGGACGTACACGCTGTGTTCGACCGTGTACTTGAACGCGGGGAACGCGCGGAACGTGCCCCAGCTCGCGAAGCCGACCAGCGCGCCCGATTCATCCACCGCGCCGACGACCGGAAAACCGCCGGCGCGCTTCGTCGCAAACCACGTGACCATCGCTTCCGGCGGGCGCGGCCGATAGTCGTACAGCGCGGTCGAATTCGCGATCGCATCGTTCAGGATGTCGAGGATGGCCGCGGCATGCTCGGCCTCGCTGCAATCGATCAGGCGCACGTCTTCGCGCGGTTTCGGGGAATTCATGCGGGCTCCTGCGCCTGTCGGCCTTGAACGGATGAAACACTCCGCGCGCCGGCGGCGGCGGGGACATCGCAGATCGCGACGACATAGCGCGCGACGTGCGACGACGGGTTGCTGAAAATCAGCGGCTGATCGACGCGCATGGCCAGACAGTCGCCTTCGTGAAGTTCGTGAAGCTGGTCGCCGCACGTGACGTCGACGCGCCCGTGGACGACCCATATTTGTTGATGCAGCGCGCTTTCGCGCCCGCCGGAGTCGTACGCGACGCGCGCGCCGGGCGGGAAATCGACCTCGACGAGCTGGATCGGCGACGGCCAGCCGTGCGGCGACAGGTTGCGCCGCACGTAACCGGACGCCGGATCGCGCCATTCCGCCTGCTGCGCGCGCCGCGCCAGCGGTTGCGCGGGCGCGTCGTCGCGATCGCCGCCGAACAGCCCGGCCAGCGACACGCCGAGACCGGCCGCGAGCTTGTCGAGCACGACGGCCGTCGGGCTCGCCGACGCGCGCTCGATGAGCGAGATCATCGAACGGCTGACACCGGAACGCGCGGCAAGCGCATCGAGCGTGTAGCCTCGTAGCGTGCGCAGCTCGCGCACGCGCCGGGCGATGCGTTCGTTGATGCCGGTGTCGTCGGCAGGGGCGCTGGTTGGTTCTTGCATGATGGATTTATTTTCCAGCAAGTTGGAATTCGATGTCAACAGGATCCCGGATCGGCGATTCGCCGGCAGCCCGGCGCTTGCCCGGCGACCGGGGTGAGCGTAATATACGAAACGGCTATATTTCGTTTAATTAGAGACATATGGGAATCATCAAGATATCCGAGCACATGCACGAACGGCTGCGCTCGACCAGTACCGCGCTGAGCCGTTCGATCAATGCGCAGGCGGAGCACTGGCTGCGCGTCGGGATGCTGGCGGAACTCAATCCGTCGCTGTCCTACGGCGATATCTGCCGGCTGCTGATCGAGACCGAAGCGCGCGGCGGCGATGCCGGCCGCACGGAGTCGGTCGCCCACGGCATCGAGCAGGTGGCGTAATGGCGAGGCGCGAAATCCCGATCCGCGGTGCCGCGGAAATCGCCAAGTCGCGCGAGGCCGCGAAGCTCGCGTCCCAGGTGCTGACGATGATCACCGAACACGTGAAACCGGGCGTCACCACCGACGAGCTGGACGTGCGCTGCCGCGAATATATCGTCGACGTGCTCGGCGCGATCCCGGCGAATATCGGCTATCACGGCTATCCGAAAACCCTGTGCACGTCGGTCAATCACGTGGTCTGTCACGGCATTCCGTCGTCGCGGCCGATGCGCGACGGCGACATCGTGAATCTCGACATCGCGGTGATCAAGGACGGCTGGTTCGGCGACACGAGCCGAATGTACTTCGTCGGCGAGCCGGGCGAACTCGCGCGGCGCCTCGTCGCGACGACCTATGAGGCGATGCATGCGGGCATCCGCGCGGTGCGTCCCGGCGCGACGCTCGGCGACGTCGGCTATGCGATCCAGCAGGTCGCGCATCGTGAGGGATTCAGCGTGGTCCGCGAGTACTGCGGGCACGGGATCGGCGACGTGTACCACGACGAGCCGCAGGTGCTGCACTATGGCCGCCCGGGCACCGGCGTGCCGCTGCGGCCGGGGATGATCTTCACGATCGAGCCGATGCTGAATGCGGGCAAGCGCGATACGCGCGTGCTGGCGGACGGCTGGACGGTCGTCACGAAGGATCACTCGCTGTCCGCGCAGTGGGAGCACATGGTCGTCGTGACGGAGCAGGGCTTCGAGATCCTGTCGGACGACGTGACGCCGCCGGCGTTCGCGGCGCTTTCCGGCACGCACGCGGCCTGACGCGCGGCGGGCCGCGCGCAACGACGCAACGACGCAACGACGCAACGACGCAACGACGCAACGACGCAACGACGCAACGAAAACGGGCCCCGCTCATCAACGGGGCCCGTTTTCGTTGGCGGCCAAGCGGCGCGATCAGCAGGCGGCGGCCTCCGCAGCCGCCGCTGGCAGCGTCATGCGGCTCGACCGCGCGCCTTCTGCCACGCGTGTTCGACGAACACGCGGCACAGCGCTTCCATCCCGTTGCGGTCCTCGTCGTCGAAACGCGCGGCGACGGGGCTATCGACGTCCCACACACCGATCAGCGTGCCGTCGGCCGCTACCAGCGGCACGACGATTTCCGATTCCGACGCGGCGTCGCAGGCGATATGGCCGGGGAATGCATGCACGTCGCGCACGACCTGCGTCTCGCGGGTCTGCGCAGCCGTGCCGCACACGCCCTTGCCGAGCGCGATCCGCACACACGCGGGCTTGCCCTGAAACGGCCCGACCACGAGTTCCGAACCGTCGAAGAAATAGAAGCCGGCCCAGTTCAGGCGGTCGAGCGAGTGATAGACGAGCGCGGAGAAGTTCGCGGCGTTCGCGGTCAGGTCGCGTTCCGATTCGACGAGCGCGCGTGCCTGCTCGACGAGCGTCGCATAGAGTTCGGCCTTGGAGGCGTGAGGGTCGGTGGACAGCGTGAACATGGCTGAAAGGCGAAAAGAGGTTGTGAACAGCGGGGTTGTGAAAAGGGCCGTGAAAAGCGCGATGCGCGTCCCGCAGTCTACGGCACGCGCGGCCGGTCTGCAGCGTCCGGTTCGCGACGCACACGCCGAACGCCGAACGCGGGGCGATCGCCGTGGCGATGTCGCTCAATCAGGTTCGAGTTCGGCGAACCGCTCGGCCAGGAAATCGAGCAGCGCGCGCACCGCGGGCAGCAGCCCGCGCCGCGACGCGAACACCGCATGCACGATCTCGCGGCGCGGCGCCCAGTCGGGCAGCACGGTCGCCAGGTCGCCGTGCGCGACCTCGTCGCGCACCATCATCGTCGGCAACTGCACGACGCCGACGCCCGCAACGGCCGCCGCACGCAGCGCGAGCATGCCGCCCGTCACGAGCCGCGGCTGATGGTGGATTTCCGCCTGCGCGCCGTCGGGGCCGCGCAGCCGCCACACGTGCGTCGCCTGCGGCACGCCGTGATCGAGGCTCGGCAGGCGGGTCAGGTCGGCGGGGACGGCCGGCACGCCGCGCTCGCGCAGCAACGCGGGGCTCGCGACGAGGCACTGGCCGCGCTCGGCCAGCACGCGCAGCGCGAGATCGCTGTCCTCGAGCGGCGGCGGGCGCACGCGGATCGCGACATCGATCCCTTCGCCGACCACGTCGACGCGCCGGTTGGTCGCTTCCAGGTGAATCTCGACGCGCGGGCACGCGACCATGAACGCGGCGATCATCGTGCCGACCAGCGAATCGAGCAGCACGATCGGGCAACTGACCCGCACGATGCCGCGCGGCTCCTCGTGCAGCAGCGCGATCGCCTCGTCGGCGGCGTCCGCCTCGACGAGCATCGCGCGACAATGCGCGTAGTAGGTCTGGCCGACGTCGGTGACGGTGAAACGGCGCGTCGAACGCTGGATCAGCCGCATCCCGAGCCGCGCCTCGAGCAGCGCGATGCGGCGGCTCAGCTTCGACTTCGGCATGTTCAGTGCGCGCCCGGCCGGCGCGAAGCCGCCGTGCTCGACCACCTGCACGAAGTAATAGAGATCGTTCAGATCCCGTTCGTTATCGTTCATGAAATAGAACGCTGAGTGCGATTTTGGCAGTCTACCGGATCGATCGTTCCACCTCTATATTCCTACTCAGGATGCGAAACACGTGTTTCGCCGCAATTCGGAGAAGGCAAATGAAGAAGATCCAGGGTGTGTACAGTGCGCCGCGCGGTCATTGGGTCGGCGACGGTTTCCCGGTGCGTTCGATGTTCAGCTACCAGTCTCACGGGACGCACCTGAGCCCGTTCCTGCTGCTCGACTACGCGGGTCCCGCGAACTTCGAGCCGGCTTCGGCACCGCGCGGGGTGGGCCAGCACCCGCACCGCGGGTTCGAAACGGTGACGATCGTCTATGACGGCGAAGTCGCGCACCGCGACTCGACCGGTGCGGGCGGTGTGATCGGCCCGGGCGACGTGCAATGGATGACGGCCGCGAGCGGGATCCTGCACGAGGAATTCCACTCGGAAGCGTTCACGAAGCGGGGCGGTCCGCTCGAGATGGTGCAGCTGTGGGTGAACCTGCCCGCCGCCGACAAGATGGGTGCGCCCGGCTATCAGACGATTCTGGACGCGGACATCCCGGTGGTCGAACTGCCGGACGGCGCAGGTCGCGCGCGGATCATCGCGGGTGAATTCGACGGGCGGCGCGGCCCGGCCCGCACGCACACGCCGATCGACGTGTGGGACGTGCGGCTCGCAGCCGGCGGCCGTGCGCGGTTCCCGGTCGCCGAAGGGCGCACGCTCGCGGTGGTCGTGCTGAGCGGTACGCTGCTGGTGAACGGTGAGACGGTCGCCCGCGAAGCGCAGTTCGTGCAGTTGAGCCGCGACGGCCGCGACGTCGAGATCGAAGCGAACGGCGACGCCAAGCTGCTGATCCTGAGCGGCGAGCCGATCGATGAGCCGGTCGTCGGTTACGGGCCGTTCGTGATGAACTCGCAAGAGGAAATCCGGACCGCGATCGACGATTTCAACAACGGCCGCTTCGGCCAGATGCCGGCATGACAGTCGTGCAGTAATAACGGCATGACGAACAGGCCCCGCGCGATGCGGGGCTTTTTTTCGCGCGCGAGCAGGCGGTCGCGCGCGGTGTGCGCTTCGGGGCATAATCGACGGTTGCCGCGCGCCGGCCGGCGCGCCCGAATCAGGACCGCACATGAACGCATCCGCCGCATCCCCGAGCGCCGTCGATCTCGACTGGCGCTGGAAATCCTTCGACGCGCTGACTGCGCGCGAAGTCTATTCGATCCTCGAGGCGCGCAGCGCCGTGTTCGTCGTCGAGCAGAACTGCGTGTATCGCGACATCGACGACGCGGACCAGACCGCGTGGCACCTGGCCGCGTTCGATCCGGCCGGCCGCCTGGCCGGTTATCTGCGCGTGCTGCTGCCCGATGCGCAGAACACCGACGTGCGGATCGGCCGCGTGCTGACGACAGCCGCGTTCCGTGGCGCGGGCCTCGGCAACGGGCTGCTGTCGCGCGCGCTCGAGCATATCCGCGCGCAGTGGCCGGATACGCCGGTGAGCCTGCACGCGCAGGCGCACTTGCAGCGTTTCTACGGCGCATTCGGCTTTACGCCGAGTTCGGACGTGCATGACGAGGACGGCATTCCGCACGTGTGGATGAGCAGCGCGCGCGCGTGATGCGCACCGCGCGGCGCCGCGGTCAGTGCGCGGCGTGCGGCACCGGCGGCTTGTCCGCGTGCTGCACCGCGCGTTCGCCGATCAGACGACCGCGCGCGGACAACCGCAACCAGTGCCGCAGCGCGATCAGCGCGCCGATCACGCTCATCATCGAACCCGGAATCCACAGCAGCAGGCCGCCGATCTGCTGGTCGCGCAGCGGGCTGAGCCACGTAAATGCGCGTCCGCAGATCGAGTAGATCGGATACAGCTCGTGCGGCGTGAAGAAGATCAGCGCGCCGAGCGCGATCTGCGGCGGGATCGCCGCGACGACGATCAGGATCCGGCGGCCCGGCGACAGCCGCGCTGGCGGCGCGGGACGCGGATCGACGACGAGCCACCAGAACAGCAGCCCGTCGATCACCATGCTCCAGTTCATCACGCGATACAGGCGCCAGTCGAGCATCGCGACGAAGTGGATCGGCGACAGCAGCCAGAAATAGATCAGCCCGACGAACAGCACGACCGCGACGACCGGATGGAACACCACGTCGAGCGTCGCGCGCACGGGTGCCCACGCGAGCGCGGGGCGCACGAAGCGTTGCCGCCAGCGAAACGGAATGCCCGCGCGGATCGCGGCGCCCGGGTAGGCCAGTGCGATGAAGAACGGCCCGAGGTGATGCAGCACCAGGTGCTGCGCGCGGTGCAGGAAGAATTCGTGCTCGAAGAAGTAGTCGAGCCGCGTATGCAGCGCGATGTAGAGCGCCGTCAGCCCGAGCCAGAACGAGAACTGCCGCAGCGGCGACACCTTCGCCTTCTTCACGCCGCGCGCGAACAGCACGGCGGCCGTCAGCACCGCGATGACCACGGTCGGCGACGGTTCCCACGGATCGAGCCAGTACAGGACGTTCATCGCGCGCGCATCACTTCGCCTGGGCCGGCGACTTCACGGCGAACGGCGTGTCGACCGTTTCGCCGTCGGAGAACTTCAGGCGCAGGCGCACGGTGTCGCCGGGCTTGATCGCGTGCTTCGGTTCCTCGAGCATGAAGTGATAGCCGCCCGGCGCGATGTCGACCTTGCCGCGCGCGGGGATCGTCAGTTTGTCGACCATTTCCATCTTCTGCGTCGAGCCGTTCGACACGGTCTGGTGCAGCATCGCCATCCCGTAGTCGGGGCTGTCGACGTCGACGAGATCGACCGGCTTGTCGCCCGTGTTGACGAGCGTCACGTAGCCGCCCGCGGGCAGCCGGTTCGGCAGCCAGCGCACCCATGCATTCTGCGCGGTGATCGCGCCCGCGGCACTGGCTTGCGCAGCGGTGCACAGCGCGGCGAGGAGGGCGAACGTCTTGAGGGTCGTCTTCATGTCGGAGTTCGGAATTCAGGAGGGAGTGGAGGCGGTGTCGATGATCCGGCGTACATCGGCGGCGATGGCGTCGGGCGAATCGCGGTCGGTCGCGAGCAGGCGCGCGCGGCCGGTCGCGTCGAAGATGTACACGGCCGAGCTGTGCGTGACTTCGTAGCCGCCGGACGGATCGCGTTTTTCCATCTGGTACGCGACCCGATAGCGTTTCGCGAGCGATTCGATCTGGCCGTCGGTGCCGGTCAGGCCGTGCGCGTGCGCGGCATCGAACGCGGCGACGTACGACTGCATCGCCTGCGGCGTGTCGCGCGCGGGATCGACCGAGACGAACAGGATGCGCACGCCGTTCGCCTGCGGGCCGAGCTTCGCGAGCACTTCCATCAGCCGCGCCATCGTTTCGGGGCAGACGTCCGGACAGTGCGTGTAGCCGAAATAGACGAGCGCGATGCGGCCGCGAAACGCGTTCGCGTCGACCGGGCGGCCGTCGCCGCCGGTGAGCGTGAACGACAGGTCGGGCAGGTGGCCCGTGACGTTGGTCAGGCGCCAGCTCGGCTCGTCGTGCGTGCAGGCGGCGAGCGCGACGGCGGCGGTCAGCGCCGCGGCCGTGCGGACGAGGCGGGTCAGGCTGAGGAAGCGCCAGTGCGGCGCGGGACGGGCAGACGACATCCTGGGGCTCGATCGGACGGAACGGTCGTCGGCCGGCGCGGCGCCATGCGTCGCGCGGCCGGCGGTTGCCGACTGTAGCGCAATTCCCGCGCCCGCGTCCTTTCGAAACCCGTGCGGCACGGGCGAGCGGGGCAATATGTCGCAGTTGACGCGGATGGCGGCGCGAGGCAAGCCCCGCACCGGTTTCGCCCATCTCGGTACGCAGGCGCGGTAAGATGCGCACAATTCCATTCTCGCAGCGGCGGCCCCGCGTTTGCAGGCCGCTCTCAGACCATCGAATCGATGCAATCCGTTCCGGCTTCCCTGTCCCTGACCGATACCGCGTTCTTTTTCGACTTCGACGGCACGCTCGTCGAGCTGGCGCCGACGCCCGACAGCATTCACGTGCCGCCGTCGCTGCTGTCGCTGCTCGATGAACTGCGGCGCCGTTCGCACGGTGCAGTCGCCGTCGTGTCGGGTCGCGGCATCGACAACCTCGACACGTTCCTGAACATGCCGGACCTGCCGATCGCCGGCCTGCACGGCGCCGAGCGGCGCGACGCGAACGGCGACACGCAGCGCATCGGCTTCAACGACGAACGGCTGCTGCGCATCGAGCGCGAGCTCGCGGCCGTCGTCGACCGTCATCCGGGCATGCTGCTCGAAATCAAGGGGGCGGCCGTCGCGCTGCACTACCGCAACGCGCCCGAGCGTGAGCCGGCCGCGCGCGCAGCGGCCGAGCGCCTCGTCGCCGAATATGCGGATGCGTACGTGCTGCAGCCCGGCAAGATGGTGTTCGAGATCAAGCCGAAGGGTGTCGACAAGGGGCGCGCGCTGGCCGCGTTCCTCGACGAGCCGCCATTCGCGGGCCGCGTGCCGCTGTTCGCGGGCGACGACCTGACCGACGAGAAGGGCTTCGCGGTGGTCAACGCGCGCGGCGGCCTGTCGATCAAGGTCGGCGCGGGCGAGACGTCGGCCCGCACGCGGCTCGACTCGGTCGACGCGCTGCACGCGCAGATCGCCCGCTGGCTTGGCGCGGAGCAGCCGGGCGCATGAGCCGACTCATCATCGTTTCGAACCGCGTCGCCCCGATTTCGGAAGGCGAGCCGGCGGCGGGCGGTCTCGCGATCGGCGTCTACGATGCGCTGAAGGAGACGGGCGGCATGTGGTTCGGCTGGAGCGGCGAGGTGGTCGCGTCCGGTGCGCCGCAGATCCGCATCGAGGAGCGCGGCCCCGTGACGTTCGCGACCGTCGGGCTGTCGCGCCGCGATTACGACCAGTACTACCGCGGTTTCTCGAACGCGACGCTGTGGCCCGCGTTCCATTACCGCGCGGACCTGATCCAGTACGACCGCCACGAGTTCGACGGCTACGGCCGTGTGAACGTCTGGCTCGCGCAGCAGCTCGTGCCGCTGCTGCAGGACGACGACGTGATCTGGGTGCACGACTATCACCTGATCCCGTTCGCGCGTGCGCTGCGTGCGGCCGGCGTGAAGAACCGCATCGGCTTTTTCCTGCACATTCCGTTTCCGGCCGCGCAGGTGCTCGTCAACGTGCCGCCGCATCGCGAACTCGTCGAGTCGCTGTGCGCGTTCGATCTGCTCGGCTTCCAGACCGAGCCGGACCTGCGCGCGTTCTGCGACTACATCGAGTTCGAGGCCGGCGGCGAAGTGGCGCGCGAAGGGCACACGGTGCGCGTGAGCGCGTTCGGCAACACGCTGCGCGCGGCCGCCTATCCGATCGGCGTGTATCCGGACGAGATCGCGTCGCTCGCGCAGGCGGGCGAGCACGGCAAGGCCGCGCGCATGGCCACGTCGCTGCGCGGGCGCCAACTGATCATGAGCGTCGACCGGCTCGATTATTCGAAGGGGCTCGTCGAGCGGTTCCGCGCGTTCGAGAAGCTGCTGGAGCACCAGACCTCGATCCGCAACCGCGTGTCGTTCCTGCAGATCGCGCCGTCGACGCGCGCCGACCTGCGCGCGTACCAGGACATCCGCCTGCAGCTCGAAGCGGAGTCGGGGCGCATCAATGGCCGCTATGCGGAGCTCGACTGGGCGCCGATTCTCTACATTCACCGCCAGTACGATCGGCAGGTGCTGGCCGCACTGTATCGCCTCGCCCGCGTGGGCTTCGTGACGCCGCTGCGCGACGGGATGAACCTGGTCGCGAAGGAGTACGTGTCCGCGCAGAATCCGGACGATCCGGGCGTGCTGGTGTTGTCGCGCTTCGCGGGCGCCGCGCGCGAGCTGACGGGCGCGCTGATCGTCAATCCGATCGACATCGACGGAATGGCCGATGCGCTGTCGCAGGCGCTGACGATGCCGCTCGCGGAGCGGCGCGCGCGTTATGCGGACATGATTGCGCAGCTGCGCGAGAACAACGTGTCGGTGTGGCGCGACAACTTCCTGCGCGACCTGCAGCGCGTGTAATGGGCGCGCCGCGCGGCGGAGCCCGCGCGCCGCGATGAAAAAAAGCCGCCGTGCTTCACGCACGGCGGCTTTTTTATCGGCTGCCAGGACGGGATGCTGCCTGGGCGGCGTCAGGCCACGCGTTCGCCGGTCGGTGCGGTGCCGTCGGGGGCGTGATGGCGGCCGTGCTGCTTCGCGAGCAGGTCGCGGTACAGGCCCGGACGGTTGCGCAGCACGTCGGGGCTGCCGTCGTCGATCACCTTGCCGTTGCTCATCACGATGATCCGGTCGAAGTTGCGCAGCGTCGACAGCCGGTGCGCGATCGCGATCACCGTGCGGCCGACCATCAGGCGGTCGAGCGCGCTCTGGATCGCTTCCTCGGATGCGCTGTCGAGTGCGGACGTCGCTTCGTCGAGCAGCAGGATCGGCGCGTCCTTCAGGATCGCGCGCGCGATCGCGATGCGCTGGCGCTGGCCGCCCGACAGTTTCACGCCGCGGTCGCCGACGATCGTGTCATAGCCTTCCGGCATCGCCTCGATGAACTCCGAGCAGCGGGCGTCGCGCGCGGCGGCGAGCACTTCCTCGCGGGTCGCCTCGGGGCGGCCGTACGCGATGTTGTCGTAGATGGTCCGGTGCAGCAGCGAGATGTCCTGCGGCACGAGCGCGATGGCATGGCGCAGGCTGTCCTGCGTGATCGCCTTCACGTCCTGGCCGTCGACCTTCACGGCGCCGTCCTGCGTGTCGTAGAAGCGCTGCAGCAGCGCGAGCACGGTCGACTTGCCGGCGCCCGACTTGCCGATCAGGCCGACGCGCTGGCCCGGTTCGATCTGGAGATCGAAGTGGTCGAGGATCGCGCGGCGATGCGGATATGCGAACGTCACGCGTTCGAAATCGACGCGGCCGCCCTTGGCCGACAGCGGCTGCGCGTCGGAGCGGTCCGGCATTCCGTGCGGCTCGAGCAGCGTCTTCACGGCTTCGGACAGGCGTGCCACGTGCTGCGTGACGTCGACGAGCGCGACGGCGAGATCGCGGGTGCCGTGCAGGATCGTGAAGCCGAGCGAGCTGACGAGCACGATGTCGCCGGAGGTCGCGCGGCCCTGATCCCACAGCCACAGCGCCCAGCCGAGCAGGCCGGCGGACAGCATCGCGGTGATCACCGCGTGCAGCAGGCGCAGCTTCTCGAGGTAGAACAGGCTTTGCTGGCGCGCGTCCATCTCGGCCTTCACCGTCGCGCCGAAGCGCTTCTGTTCGCGCAGCGTCATCCCGAATGCGCGCACGAGGCCCATGTTGCCGATCACGTCGACGAGCTCGCCGTCGACCGCGGCGGCCTTCGACGCGAACGCGTGATGGCGCGCGGAGCCGCGCCCGGCGAGCTTGAACAGCACGACGGAGAGCACGGCCGAACAGCTGAGCAGCCCGGCGGCCATCAGCGGGTTCACGACGATGATCATCAGGATCGCGCCCATCACCGCGATGCACGGCGGCAGCACGTTCCACGCCATCGTGTTCTCCGACGTATAGACGGCGTTCGACGTGGCGGTGATGCGGCTCGCGAGCGTGCCCGGCTGCTTTTCCGAGTAGTAGGTCGGCGAATGGCCGATCAGGTACTGGAACAGGTCGCGCCGCAGGTCGCCGGTGACCGCGACGAACGTGTGCGCGGCGGCCCAGCCGCCGACGCGCCACAGCAGGTTGTCGGCCGCGATCAGGCCGACGAGCAGCGCGAACGCGCTCCACAGCGGGCCCGGATGATGGCGCCCGGTCGCGAGCACGTCGATCAGGTGCTTGATCGCGTATTGCGAGCCGAGCGCGCAGCCGACGGCGGCCAGCACGCTGCAGAGCACGACGAGGTGCGCGACCGGATGCAGGCGGATGTAGCGGAACAGGAACGCGATCGGCCGATGCGCGTAGCTCGACAGCTTCGCGTTGTGGGCGTTGCGCTGGGCAGGGGTGAGAGATTCCAAAATATGCGTGCGGTGATTCGGTGATTGAGCGGATCGGCTGGATCGCAGCCCGCGGCCGCCCGGACTGAATAATCCGGCATTGTAAACAAGGCCGTGCATTGCGCTGCGCGAATCTTGCCTTGGTCAGGGGCGCGCGATCAATTTTGAGATAAAATCCGGCATCCGTCCTGCCGCATGCACCGGAATCACGCTGCCGGCCGTGGCGGGATGACTCGGAACGCCAAAAGGGCCTTCCACTCTAGAACGGACACCCAAGTCCGCGGGTTGCAAAGTGTTGCGCCTTTGTAACAAAGCAAAGAGTTTGAAATGTTGTGCGCCGTATCGGGATTAACCCTAGATAATCGGCTCCGGGTTCGATTCCAGGTTTTTTACGAACCCCTGTCAACGGGTCTTCGTTTCAAACGTTCTATGCCTGTCGCGTCGCCGACGCTCCTTGAGCAGCGCGGGTTCGACGCCCCCGGCAGGCTGATTCGTCCGATTTTTCGGATGAAATGCATCCAGCCCGGACCGCCGGCAGGTTGCCGACCCATACCTGGTTTTTAGCCGATTTTTTAGGAGTTACGCATGCGAATCGCCCAAATCGCTCCGTTGCACGAAGCGGTGCCCCCGAAACTGTACGGTGGTACCGAGCGAGTGGTGTCCTACCTCACCGAAGCACTTGTCGAGATGGGGCATGACGTCACGCTCTTCGCGAGCGGCGATTCGCAAACGTCGGCGAAGCTCGAAGCGTGCTGGCCGCAGGCACTGCGCCTCGACCCGACGATCCGCGACGTGATGGCTCCGCACATGCTGCTCCTCGAGCAGGTGCGCCGCCGCGCGGAAGAGTTCGACGTCCTGCACTGCCACATCGACTACTACCCGTTCTCGCTGTTCTCGCGCCAGCCGGTCCCGCATCTGACGACGATGCACGGCCGTCTCGACCTGCCGGAACTGCAGCCGATCTTCAATGCGTTCAGCGACGTGCCGGTCGTGTCGATCTCCGACAACCAGCGCATCCCGCTGCCGCAGGCGAACTGGCTGTCGACCGTGTATCACGGCCTGCCGGAAAACCTGCTGACGCCGATCCCGAACGTGAAGCCGAGCTACCTCGCGTTCCTCGGCCGCATCTCGCCGGAAAAGCGCGTCGACACCGCGATCCGCATCGCCGAGCAGGCCGGCCTGCCGATCAAGATCGCCGCGAAGCTCGACAAGGCTGACCGCGCGTACTACGAAGAGAAGATCAAGCCGCTGTTCGCGCTGCCGCACGTCGAGTACATCGGCGAAATCAGCGAGTCGGAAAAGACCGAATTCCTGGGCAACGCGCATGCGCTGCTGTTCCCGATCGACTGGCCGGAGCCCTTCGGCCTGGTGATGATCGAGGCGATGGCGTGCGGCACGCCGGTGATCGCGTTCAAGCGCGGCTCGGTGCCGGAAGTGATCGACAACGGCGTGTCGGGCTTCGTCGTCGAAGACGAACTGTCGGCCGTCGCGGCGCTCAAGCGCCTCGATACGCTGCCGCGCGAGAAGGTGCGCGCCGCATTCGAAGCCCGCTTCTCGTCGAAGGTGATGGCGCAGAACTACGTGAAGGGCTACGAGGAACTGCTGCGCCAGAAGCACCGCACGGTGCTGCGCGAAGTCAACGCAGGCTGATGCCGGGCCGCCGGCCGCACTGCGGCTGAGGCCCCGTCATCGACGCCCCGTCCGGGTCTCCGGCGGGGCGTTGTCACATCTGCGGCGCGGATCTGTTGTATTCTCGCCGCGCCCGGCGCCGCGAACGGCCCCGGAAGCGGTCCGGCACGCCATCCGGCCGTCTGTCCAGACGGTAATGTCCCTATAATGGCCGTGCCGTGAAATCCGGCCCCGCACGAACATCGAGAGGAGAGCAGTCTTGGCGAGAACGAAAACCACGCGCGCAGCACCGGCCCCCGGCGCCGGCGTGATCTTCGCGTTGCGCGCGATCGGTCTCGTGCTGCTCGCGCGCTGGCTGTTCTCGATGTCCCAGATGGGCTATCGCGCGTCGCTGTCGGCGATGGTGTCGTCGCCCTGGGCGTTCGTCTATCTCGTCCTGATCTTCCTGCTGCTCGCGCTGCCGGGCGCCGTCGCGCGCGCCGAGCGGCCGTTCCATCCGCTGCCGCAGTGGCTGCGCCAGGCGCTGCGGGTCTTCGCGCTGATCGGTTTCCTGTTCGCCGTGTGGTCGATCGGCGCGTTCGCGTGGGCGGACGGCTGGCGCCGCGCGCTGCACGCGGTGACGGCGACCAACGGCTGGCTCGTCGCCGCGCCGGCGCTGTATGCGGCGATCGTCTGGATGTGCCGCCCGCGGCCGCTGTGGCGCACCAACGTGGCCGCGCGCCGCTTCGCGGTCGGCCGCTACGCGATCTCGCTCGATACGCTCACGCGTACCGCGATCGTCTGGATGGAGAGCCGCAAGGTCGGTCAGTACGACGCGCGCGAACTGTCGGTGCGCTGGCCCGGCCGGGTCGCGCCCGCCGTGGGCGAGCAGGGTGCGCAGCCGGCCGCCGTGCCGCCGCGTCGCGGCAGCCTGTTCCGGCGGCCGAAGGTGGAGCTGCTGTGGGATTCGCCGGCGGCCGTCGGCCATAACCGGCAGATCGTGATGCGCGCGCCGCTCGCGACCGAGGGCGACCGCATCGCGGTGCTCGCGCTCGACGCGGCGCTCAAACAGATCGTCTGACAAGGCCTGCGCGGCGCGGGCGACAAGGAGACGCAATGATCGTCCGCTGGTTGCTGGCAGCCGTTCACCTGATGGCATTCGGCGTCGCGTTCGCCGCGATCGCGGGACGCAACCGTGCGCTGCGCCGGGTCATCGCGTCGGCGCAGGCCGCCGACCTGCCCGGCGTGTTCAAGGCCGACGCGGCCTGGGGATTGTCCGCGCTGGTACTGATCGCGACCGGGCTCACGCGCGCATTCGGCGGCTTCGAGAAGGGCTCGGCGTACTACCTTCATGAGCCGCTCTTTCACCTCAAGATGACCGCGCTCGTGCTGATCCTGCTGCTCGAGATCGTGCCGATGCTCGGGCTGATCCGCTGGCGCATCGCCGCACGGCAGCAGCAGATGCCCGATCTGGGTCGCGCACGGACCTATGTGCGGATCGGCCACTGGCAGGCCGTGCTCGTGATGGTGATCGTGCTCGCCGCGTCGGGGATGGCGCGGGGGATTGGGCTGGCCGGGTAGGTGCGGCCGGCTAGGCGTGGCCGGGCAGATGCGGCCGGCTAGGCATGGCCGGGCAGGTGCAGCCGGCTAGGCCCGGCCGGCCGCGCATGTCGACCGGGCGGATCCGCCGCCCGTTTCGTCCCGCGCTCAGCGCACGAGGCAGGGGCGCTTGTTGTTGAACGTCCACCCCGGAATCAGATACTGCATCGCGGCCGCGTCGTCGCGCGCGCCCAGCCCGTGCTGCTTGTACAGCTCGTGCGCGACCGCGACCGCATCCATGTCGATGTCGATGCCGAGGCCCGGACGCTTCGGCACTTCCACGAGCCCGTTCTCGATCTTCAGCGGCTCGCGCGTCAGCCGTTCACCGTCCTGCCAGATCCAGTGCGTGTCGATCGCGGTGACCTGACCGGGCGCGGCGGCCGCGACGTGCGTGAACATCGCGAGCGATACGTCGAAGTGGTTGTTCGAATGCGAGCCCCACGTGAGGCCCCAGTCGCGGCACATCTGCGCGACGCGCACCGAGCCCTGCATCGTCCAGAAGTGCGGATCGGCGAGCGGGATGTCGACCGCCTGCAACTGCACCGCGTGGCCCATCTGGCGCCAGTCGGTCGCGATCATGTTGGTGGCCGTCGGCAGCCCGGTCGAGCGGCGGAATTCGGCCATCACCTCGCGGCCCGAATAACCGTTCTCCGCGCCGCACGGATCTTCCGCATATGCGAGCACGTGATGCAGGTCGCGGCACAGCCGCACGGCTTCGTCGAGCGACCACGCGCCGTTCGGATCGAGTGTCACGCGCGCTTCGGGGAAGCGCTCGGCAAGCGCCGTCACGGCGTCGATCTCGCGCGCGCCTTCGAACACGCCGCCCTTCAGCTTGAAGTCGTTGAACCCGTAGCGCGCATGCGCGGCTTCGGCGAGGCGCACGACCGCCTCGGGCGTCAGCGCGGCTTCGTCGCGCACGCGGGTCCAGTCGTCGGTCGCACCGCGGCCGTCGCGATAGGGCAGCGCAGTTTGTGTGCGGTCGCCGATGTAGAACAGATAGCCGAGCATCTCGACGCGCTCGCGCTGCTGCCCTTCGCCGAGGAGGGCAGCCACGGGCACGCCGAGATGCTGGCCGAGCAGGTCGAGCAGCGCGGCTTCGAGCGCGGTGACCGCGTGGATCGTGGTGCGCAGGTCGAAGGTCTGCAGGCCGCGGCCGCTCGCGTCGCGGTCGGCGAAGGTGCGCCGCACGTCGTTGAGTACCGCATGGTAGTTGCCGACCGGCTGACCGACGACGAGCGCGCGCGCGTCCTCCAGCGTGCGGCGGATGCTTTCGCCGCCCGGCACCTCGCCGACGCCGGTCCGGCCCGCGCTGTCCTTCAGGATCACGAGGTTGCGGGTGAAGAACGGGCCGTGCGCACCGCTCAGGTTGAGCAGCATGCTGTCGTGGCCGGCGACCGGAATGGCTTGCAAGTCGACGATGCGCGGCGTGTCGTGGGAAGGCGAGGCAGTGACGGCGTTCATGGCGGCGATGGCAAAAGAGTGGGCAATGCCGTGCGGCAAAATCTTTGCTGCGCGCGGCGGGAGGTGCGATCATTCGACAACCGACGTGCGCGGTGCGCAAGCCCCGCATGTCGACAGCAACCCGAAAGGATGGGGGCGACCCGCTCGATGCCGGTGTCGCGACAGGCCGGAGCACGCGCGCAAGCGCGCGTCGATCGGTCGCGAAACCGGGCGCCGGCAGCCGCGCAGAAGCGCGAATGCCGGCCGATCGCGAACCACGGGACCCGGCAGGCGCTGGAGCGCCAGCCTCGGTCGACAGGAGATCCGTGTCGCGATCATCAGTCGTCGGATGACTTGTGACGCAGTATAATGAATCATCGGCGTTCGCTCAAACCCCGCGTAAACCCTCGGCTCACATTACGATCATTCAAAAAGGAACCGGCCTCATGTCCGTGCCCACGCTTCCCGCAGCGCCGCGCCGTCGCGCACGCAGCCTCGCACAAGATGTCGTCGACGCGCTGACCGCGCAGATCGAAAACGGCACGCTGCGTCCCGGCGACAAGCTGCCGACCGAAACCGAAGTCATGGCGGCGCAGGGCGTCAGCCGCACGGTCGTGCGCGAAGCGATCTCGCGGATGCAGGCAAGCGGCCTCGTCGAGACGCGCCACGGCATCGGCAGCTTCGTGCTCGAGCCGACGCGCCGCCAGGCGCTCGGCATCGATCCCGCGACCATCACGACGCTGCGCGACGTGCTCGCGGTGCTCGAGCTGCGCATCAGCCTCGAAAGCGAATGCGCGAGCCTCGCCGCGCAGCGCGCGAACGACACCGATCTCGCCGCGCTGCGGCGCGCGCTCGACGCGATCGCGTCGGGGGCGGGTGGCGGCCGTGACACGGCACCACTCGATTTCCAGTTCCACCTGCAGATCGCGCAGTCCACCGGCAACCGCTATTTCGTCGACATCATGACGCAGCTCGGCGCGTCGATCATTCCGCGCACGCGCGTGAATTCGGCGCGCTTCGCCGGCGACGACCTCGAGCGCTATGTCGGCCGGCTCAATCACGAGCATGAAGACATTTACGAGGCGATCGCGCGTCACGACCCGGAAGCCGCGCGCGCCGCGATGCGCACGCACCTGACCAACAGCCGCGAGCGGCTGCGCCGTGCGCACGAGGCGGCCGAGGCGGAGCGCGACACGCAGGCCAGCTGACGCGTGGCCGCTGACACGGTCTGCGCAGTGCCGCAGACTATGACGAATATCGCCATAACATCAGTCATCGTATGAGGTCGGTGCGATTGCGCCGATCGTTTTAGCTTTGGCTGCAGATCGTCCGGTCACCTGCATCGTGCGAGGGGCGGCGGGGCGGCGTTCCCGCCGTCACCCGCGCCCCGGGGCGGCCCGGCTATCCGGACCGCCGATCCTGCCCGATCAGCCCCCCTTCGTCACGATGGTCTTCCACGTGCCGCTCTTCACCTGGTACAGCGTCGACATCCCGCTCTTCAGCGAGCCGTCGTTCGCGAACGAGATGCGGCCGGTGACGCCTTCGAAGTCGACCTTCTTCAGCGCCGGGCGATAGACCTTCGGATCGGTCGAGTTGGCCGCCTGCATCGCCTTGATCGCCGCCCACGCCGCGTCGTAGCCGAACTGCGCGTACGACAGCACGTCGACGCCGAAGCGCTTCTTGAAGCGCTGCTCGAAATCCTTGCCCTGCGGCAGCTCGTCGAGCGGCCGTCCGTATTCCCACGCCATCGCGCCTTCCGCGGCCGGGCCGGCGATCTTGATGAACTCGTTGTCCTTCACGCCGCCGCCGCCGACGAACTGCGCGTTCAGCCCGAGCTGGCGCATCTGCTTGATGAAGTTCGCGGCGAGCGAATCGAGACCGCCGAAGAAGATCAGGTCGGGGTTCTTGCCCTTCAGGCTCGTGATTTGCGCGCGGAAGTCGACCGCCTGATTGCTGGTGAACTCGCGGCCGATGATGTTGCCGCCGGCCGCCTTCACGGCCTTCTCGAACTCGTCCGCCTCACCTTGGCCGAACGCGGTGCGGTCGTCGATGATCGCGATGCGCTTCGCCTTGGTCACGTCGACCGCGTACTTGCCCGCGTTGCCGGCGTTCTGGCCGTCGGTCGCGATCACCATGAACATGTTCGCGAGCCCGCGCGACGTGAGCGTCGGGTTGGTCGCGGCCGGGTCGATCACCGGA
Source organism: Burkholderia sp. BCC1993 (assembly GCF_905339865.1). Taxonomy (NCBI): domain Bacteria; kingdom Pseudomonadati; phylum Pseudomonadota; class Betaproteobacteria; order Burkholderiales; family Burkholderiaceae; genus Burkholderia; species Burkholderia sp. BCC1993. The sequence goes on from NZ_CAJPGZ010000022.1 coordinate 99,159, forward strand.
ATGCCGGCCTTGTCGTAGACCACCGACGCCGGAATCGTCGTGCCCGAGTTGAAGTGGCCGACCACCACCGACACGTTCTGGTCGACGAGCGCCTGCGCGGCCTGCACGCCGATGCGCGGGTCGGCCTGGTCGTCCTGCACGACCAGGTCGAAATGCACGGGCTTGCCGGCGATCTGCACCTTCTGCGCGGCGGCGTCGTCGAGCGCGAGCTGCACGCCGTTCTGGAGATCCTTGCCGTAGCCGGCGTTCACGCCGGTGAGCGGCGCGGCAAAGCCGACCTTCACGTCGGACGCGTCGGCGGCCTGGGCGGCGTGTTGCGAGAGAAGGGCTACCGCGGATACGACCGATACCGACAACAGGGAATGACGGAATGTCATGTTCGTTCCTCTTGTTCTTACACCAGCGGGTGGGTACCGCACGCAGCCGGCGGGCCGGGCGCGTGCGACGGGCGGGCGGTTCGACCGCTTCTCGGAATCGGGCGGGGAGGTCGGCTTGCTGATGCTTCCCGGAAGGATCTCCCGTCAGGCTCTGCGAGGAGCCCCGATCGTCTTGATATATAGGTCGCCGATATGCACGGGTCTTGGCAATTTGCCGCGCATTCGGTGCGGATTTGCGCATAGCTTCCGCGCGAGCGCGGGCGGCCGGTATCGGGAGTTTCCCGTCACGAACGGACGGGAGGCGGGTGCTGGCGGGCGGCGCAGCCCCCGGCGGGGCCGCGCCGCGTTCGCCGTCGTCAGTCGGACAGGGCGTCCGACGCGGCTTCGGCGTCGTCATGCGACGCGTTCGTGCGGATCGCCGGGTCGCTCGTGCTCGGGCGGCCGGTCTCCACGTGGCCCGCGAAACGGCGCAGGAAGCCGAGCGGGCGGCCGTCGCTGACGGTCAGGTCGTACCAGCCGTGGCTGCCGCGCAGATCCCAGTAGTCGTCGACGTGCGTACCCGGCTTGAGGTCGAACTCGCGCGCATGGCCGTGGCCATATGCGCTCGTCACCCTGAGCCGCACGGCCTTGTGGCCGCGGTTCATCAGGCGCAGCGTGACGTTGCCGTTCGCGACGTCGTAGCCGTAGATCACCTCGGGGTTGATGCTCGCGGGGCCGACCGCCGCCGCCGCGGGGCTGCGGAAGTGGCAGTAGAAGCCGTTTGGGCCGTACACGTCGAGGTCGTACAGGCCGAGCGACGGCGCCGGGCTCCATAGGTCGGAAAGCCGCTTGCCGGCGTCGACCGTGTAGGTCCACGGGCCGTCGACACGATTGCGCGCCTGGACCTGGAACGCCGCGCCCGCGGTGCCGGTGTTCGCGAAGGTCAGCCGGAACTGGCCGCTCGCATTGTCGATCCGGCCGTGCACGAACAGTTCGTACGGCAGCGCGCGCGCCGGACGCAGGCCGGCCTCCTGCTTCGGCAGATGCTGGACGACCGGCGGCACCGGGATGTAGTCGGGGTGACGGTTGCGGTCGGGCGGCGCGTAGCCGCTCGTGTCCGGGAGCTGCGGCCAGCTTGCGTCGGGCGTCGCGAAGTCGAACGCGGACGTCAGGTTGCCGCATACCGTGCGGCGCCACGGCGACACGTTCGCCGCGGTGACCGCGTACTGCGCGCCGAAGCGTGCTTCGATGAATTGCAGCAGCGACGTGTGATCGAAGGTCTGCGAGCAGAGCCAGCCGCCCTTGGTCCACGGCGACACCACCAGCATCGGCACGCGCGGCCCGAGCCCGTACGGGCCGGCCATGTGCGACGCGTCGCCGGCGAATGCCTCGTTGGTCGTCGCGACCGTCGACAGCCCGTTGTCGCGCGACTGCGGTGCGAACGGCGGCGGCACATGGTCGAAGAAGCCGTCGTTCTCGTCGTAGGTGATGAAGAGTGCGGTCTTGCTCCACACGTCCGGATTCGATACGAGCACCTTCAGCACCTGCTCGATGTACCACGCGCCGTAGTTCGCCGGCCAGTTCGGGTGCTCCGAGTACGCTTCCGGCGCGCAGATCCACGACACCTGCGGCAGCGTGCCGTTCTTCACGTCCTGCTGCAGCACGTCGAACAGCGTGCCGCCGGCGCTGATGTTGGTGCCGGTGCGCGCCTTGTCGTACAGCGGCGTGCCGGGCAGTGCGCTGCGGTACTGGTTGAAGTAGAGCAGTGCGTTGTCGCCGTAGTTGCCGATGTACGGGTTCTGCGTCCAGCCCCACGAGCCGTTCGCGTCGAGCCCCGTGCCGACGTCCTGGTAGATCTTCCACGACACGCCGGCCTGCTCGAGCACTTCCGGATAGGTCGTCCAGCCGTAGCCCTTTTCCTCGTTGCCGAGCACCGGGCCGCCGCCCGTGCCGTCATTGCCGACGTAGCCGGTCCACATGTAGTAGCGGTTCGGGTCGGTCGAGCTCGGGATCGCGCAGTGGTACGCGTCGCAGATCGTGAACGCGTCGGCGAGCTGGTAGTGGAACGGGATGTCGTCGCGCTTCAGGTACGCCATCGTCGTGGTGCCCTTGTTCGGCACCCACTGGTCGTAGCGGCCCTTGTTCCAGGCGGCGTGCATGTCCTGCCAGCCGTGCGGCAGGTCCTGCAGGAACTGCAGGCCGAGCTTGTCGGCGCCCGGGTGGAACGGCAGCAGCTCGGCCGGGCCGACCGGCTGGTGAAACACCGATTTGCCGTTCGCGAGGCGCAGCGGGCGCGGGTCGCCGAATCCGCGGACACCACGCATCGTGCCGAAGTAATGGTCGAACGAACGGTTCTCCTGCATCAGGATCACGATGTGTTCGATATCGCGGATCGTGCCGGTACGGCGGTTCGCGGGGATGGCGAGCGCATCGCGGATCACGGGCGGGAACAGGTTCAGCGCGGCTGCGCCGGCGGTGCCGGCGGCGACGCGCAGGAAGTCACGACGGTTCGATCGGGTCATGGTCGTTATCGTGCGTTAAAGGGGGAGCCGATTGGCGGGACATGCGGGAAAAAACAGGCGCGTCCGGGGCGCAGGATGCGGCTGCGCCGGTCGTGCCGCCGCGAGCATAGCGGGGATTCGGTGTCATTCATGTGAAGTCCGGAAACGTTTGCAGGCGCGGCGTTGAACGGACAACGACCGACGGTCGCGGTGCAACGGGCAGCGGGAAAGCGGGACAGCGGGACAGCGGGACAGCGGGACAGCGGATAGCGGATAGCGGGAAGCGGGAAGCGGGAAGCGGACAGCAGGAAAGCGGACAGCAGGACAGCAGGACAGCAGGACAGCAGGACAGCAGATGGCGCGCGACGCGCGCCGGCGATGCGGATGCGGCGGCCTCAGGCGTCCGTCACCCACGCGCCGAACCATTCGCTCGGGCGCGCGATTTCGTCCTGCGCGGCGACGAGTTCGAGCTCGTAGCGGCGTGCGTCGTAGGTTGCCTTCACGACCGCGTGCACCGCCGCGAGCGTGTGCTCGAACGCGGCGCGCACCGAGTCGCCGCGCAACCGGCGCGCGACGAAAATGGCGCTGGTGAGGTCGCCGACGCCGACCGGATGGCGCGGAAACGCATACAGCGGGCGCTGGCCGATCCACGCTTCGGTCTCGGTGACGGCGAGCATGTTGAAGCGGTCGGCCGGACTGCTGCGGTCGTGCAGGTGCTTGACGAGGATGATTTTCGGGCCGCGGCGGATCAGCGCGCGGCACGCGTCGACGGCTTCGGCGACGGTCTCGATGCGCCGCCCGGCGAGCTTCTGCAGCTCGGTGTGGTTCGGCGACATGCCGTCCGCGAGCGCCGGCATCTCCGCGACGATGAATTCCTCGACGCCGGGCTCGGGGCGGATGCCGCCCGTCTGGCCCATCGCCGGATCGCAGAAGTACCACGCGTTCGGGTTCATCGCCTTCACCGAGCGCACGATCTCGACCGTCGCGCGCGCTTGCGCCGGCGAGCCGACGAAGCCGGACAGTACCGCGTCGCAGCGCTTGAGCGCGCCGATCGCGGCGACGCCGTCGACCAGCTGCTCCATCTTCGCGGCGTCGATCGCGCTGCCGGCCCAGTGGCCGTACTGCATGTGATTCGACAGCTGGACGGTGTTGAGCGGCCAGACGTTGACGCCGAGGCGCTGCATCGGGAACACGGCCGCGCTGTTGCCGGCGTGTCCGTAGATGACGTGCGACTGAATGCTGAGGACGTTTTTCATGAGCGTTCGCCTGCAGGCGTTTCAGGGTCACGTCACACGATACCCGAGTTCGTCGCGTGCGCGGAAGTCGCGCGGCCATCGAGTGTTGCGCGCCGTCGTCAGCCCGACCGCGTAGAATCGCGGGGCACGAAGCCGCCCGGCTGTCCGCGTGCATTTCCCATTACCGTGAGCGCCATGCCTTCGAATTGCAAGATGTTCTCTCTCGCGCGTGCGGCCTTGCTCGGCGCGGGCGTCGCCGCCGCGTGCGCGACGTCGGCCGCGGCCGCCGTCCCGGCACCGGCCGGCAACGACGGGCCCGCGTACGGCTCCCGCCTGGAAGGCTTCGCCTATCCGGAGCCGGTGCACCGCTACGCGTTCGTGTCGCAGCGCGACACCCTCGAGATGATGTACATGGACGTGCAGCCGGCGCACCCGAACGGCCGCACCGTCGTGCTGCTGCACGGGAAGAACTTCTGCGCGGCGACCTGGGAGGACACGATCGGCGTGCTGAGCCGCGCCGGCTACCGCGTGATCGCGCCGGACCAGATCGGCTTCTGCAAGTCGTCGAAGCCCGAGCGCTACCAGTACAGCTTCCAGCAACTCGCGCGCAACACGCATGCGCTGCTCGAGTCGGTCGGCGTGAAATCGGCGACGATCGTCGGCCATTCGACGGGCGGGATGCTCGCGATGCGTTACGCGCTGATGTACCCGAAGGCGACCGAGCAGCTCGTGCTGGTGAACCCGATCGGCCTCGAGGACTGGAAGGCGCTCGGCGTGCCGCCGCTGTCGGTCGACTACTGGTACGCACGCGAGCAGAAGACGACGGCGGACGGCATCCGCCGCTACGAGCAGGCGACCTACTACGCGGGCAAGTGGGCGCCGTCCTACGAGCGCTGGGTGCAGATGCTCGCCGGCATGTATCGCGGCCCGGGCCGCGACACGGTCGCGTGGAACTCGGCGCTGATCTACGACATGATCCTCACGCAGCCGGTGGTCTACGAACTCGGCGCGATTCGCGTGCCGACGCTGCTGCTGATCGGCGACAAGGACACGACCGCGATCGGCAAGGACGTGGCGCCGCCGGACGTGCACGCGAAGCTCGGCCGTTACCCTGAACTCGCGAAACGCACGCAGGCGGCGATTCCCGGCGCGCAGCTCATCGAATTCCCGGCGCTCGGGCACGCGCCGCAGATCCAGGACCCGGACGCGTTCCACAAGGCGCTGCTCGACGGGATGGGGGCGGTGCACCCGCAGTGACGCGCAGGCGGGCGCACCCGCCCGGGTGGGCCCGCGCGCCCGGTCAGCGGGTTTCGTTCGCGAGTTCGTCGCGAATCTGCGCGGCCAGCTCGAACGAGCGCACGCGCGCGGCGTGATCGTAGATCTGCGCGGTGATGATCACCTCGTCCGCGCCGGTTTGCGCGATCCGGTCGCGCAGCTTGTCGCGCACCGTGTCGCGCGAGCCGACGGCCGCGAACGACAGCGCATGCGCGACGTTCGCGAGTTCGAACTCGCTCGCCTCGAGCGCGTCGACGGGCGGCGGCAGCTTGCCGGGCGTGCCGCGGCGCAGGTTGATGAACTGCTGCTGCAGCGACGTGAAGAGGCGCCGCGCCTCGTCGTCGGTGTCGGCCGCGAACACGTTGACGCCGACCATCGCATGCGGCTTCGGCCACGCGGCCGACGGCCGGTACTGCGCGCGATAGAGCTCGAGCGCGCGCATCAGGTAGTCGGGCGCGAAGTGCGACGCGAACGCGAACGGCAGCCCGAGCATCGCGGCGAGCTGCGCGCTGAAGAGGCTCGAACCCAGCAGCCACACGGGCACGTCCAGCCCCGCGCCGGGCACCGCGCGCACGCGCTGGCCGGGCACCGGTTCCGCGAAGTAGCGCTGCAGCTCGGCGACGTCGTCCGGAAACGAGTCGGCGCTGCCGATCAGGTCGCGGCGCAGCGCGCGCGACGTGGTCTGGTCGGTGCCGGGCGCGCGGCCGAGCCCGAGGTCGATGCGCCCCGGATACAGCGATGCGAGCGTGCCGAACTGCTCGGCAATCACCAGCGGCGCATGGTTCGGCAGCATGATCCCGCCCGAGCCGACGCGGATCGTCTTCGTCGCACCCGCCACATGGCCGATCACGACGGCGGTCGCCGCGCTCGCGATGCCGGGCATGTTGTGATGTTCGGCGAGCCAGTAGCGCCGGTAGCCGAGGCGCTCCGCGTGCTGTGCGAGATCGACGGTGTTGCGGAACGCCTGCGCGGCGTCGGCGCCGGCGGGAATGGGGGCGAGATCGAGTACGGAAAACGGAATCATCGGGTGGCCTTCGGAAGGGAGGGGCGCGGTGATGCGCATGCGCAACAGATGGCGACGATTTTGCCAAAGGGTTCCGGAACGCGCTGGCGACGCGCGGATACCCATGCGCCTTTCAGGGGTGCAAGGCGGGGCGGGCAATTGTTGCAAAAATCAATCTAATCGCCGAATAATTACCAATCTTTACTACGATTGGGCATGTCTTCGCATCGACGTACAAATTTCCACGAAACGTTTGATTTTCAAGACTGCAATCCGCCTGCAAAGTGCTTACGCTAACGTGAACGAGGTGGCACCAGAATGGTTCCTCGGCCGCACAGCTTTGCCGAAATCGCAGCAGTCCGTTTCGCGTGGTGCCAAGCGCGGGGTGGCGCGGGCTGCTAAAATCCGGCGCCTGTCCATGTTGTGCCGATGGCAGCCATTAGAATCTTCCCGCATCCCGTCCGGGCATCGCGCGAGGAGGTGCCACGCGATGCCGGGCATGGCCGCTTTCGGGGAAATGGGCCGTGCCTCCCCATTACACAGACACTGCTGGAACAAGGAGTCGGGTCGTGCCCGCGTTCGTTGCTGTCGGAATACCCAATCACGTTCAACCCGGTTCGATCGGTCGGCAGGGCGCCCGCGTCGCCGGAGGGCGCCGCGCATGACGCCGACCGTCACGCTGCTCGACTGGCTCCTGACCGTGTTCACGCTGGCTGCGGCCGGCTATGCGTTCGTCGCGGCGTTCGCGCCGCGCCCGCGCACGCCGCGCACCGCCGCGCGCGACGGTTTCGAGCCCGTCAGCGTGCTCAAGCCGCTGTGCGGCGCCGAGCCGCACCTGTACGAGAACCTCGCGACGTTCTGCGAACAGCGCCACCCGCGCCATGAAGTGCTGTTCGGGGTCGCGTCGGCCGCCGATCCGGCCGTCGCCGTGGTCGAGCGGCTGCGCGCCGACTATCCGGAATGCGACATCACGCTCGTGATCGACGCGCGCGTGCACGGCAAGAACCTGAAGGTCAGCAACCTGATCAATCTCGCCGAACGCGCGAAGTACGGCCGCATCGTGATCGCGGACAGCGACATCGCGGTGAAGCCGGACTATCTGGAGCGCGTGACGGCGCCGCTCGCCGACGCGTCGGTCGGGGTCGTCACGTGCCTGTATCATGCGCGCAGCGTCGGCGGGTTCTGGACGCGGATCGGCGCGCAGTTCGTCGATGCCTGGTTCGCGCCGTCGGTACGGATCACGCACCTCGGCCGCTCGAGCCGCTTCGGCTTCGGCGCGACGCTCGCGCTGACGCGCGACACGCTCGACCGGATCGGCGGTTTTCTCGCGTTGAAGGACGAGCTGGCCGACGACTTCTGGCTGGCCGAGCTGCCGCGCCGCCTCGGGCGGCGCACCGTGCTGTCCGAGGTCGAGGTCGCGACCGACGTGATCGAGCCGTCGTTCGGGCCGCTCTGGCACCGCGAGACGCGCTGGCTGCGCACGATCCGTTCGCTGAACCCGGCCGGCTTCGCGTTCCTGTTCATCACGTTTACCGCGCCGTGGCTCGCGATCGGCGCGGCGCTCGCGCTGCGTCTCGACGGCACCGTCGCCGGCACGCTGGCGGGGGGCGCGGCCGTCGTGGGCGCGTTCGGGCGGCTCGTGCTGCATGCGCGCGGCGAGGACGGCTGGCGCGCGTTCTGGCGCGACCTGCCGCTCGTCGCGGTGCGCGACACGCTGCTCGCGCTCGAATGGCTCGCGGCCGTGTTCGGCACGCACGTCGTGTGGCGCGGCGCGAGGATGACGGTCGTCGGCGGCGAACGCGCGACGGTGATCGTGGAAGGCGGGGACGGCCGCTAACGTACGTTCCCCGAAGGGAACCGGCGATGCGCCCGGTCCCCGATCGAATCCGGCCCGAAGGCCGAGACGCGCCGCGCGGCCACGCCGCGCGACGCGACATGACAGAGAGGCGGGCGCCGGCAGGGCGGCCCGCGGTTGATTGACTGAATCGTTGAAACGAATCGAACTATGCAGGCTACCGGAGCATTCATGAAAACGCTGTTCTTGCAGGCCCCTTCGTATGACGGCTTCGACGGCGGAGCCGGCTCGCGCTATCAGGCGAAGCGCGAAATCCGTTCCTTCTGGTACCCGACGTGGCTCGCGCAGCCGGCCGCGCTCGTGCCGGGCAGCCGCGTCGTCGACGCGCCGGCCGACGGCCTGTCGGTCGAGGAAACGCTGAAGATCGCCAACGACTACGATCTCGTGATCATCCACACGAGCACGCCGTCGTTCCCGACCGACGCGATGTTCGCGCAGGATCTGAAGAAGATGAAGCCGTCGATGCTGGTCGGCATGGTCGGCGCGAAGGTGATGGTCGATCCGCACAACTCGCTCACGGCGAGCGACGCGATCGACTTCGTGTGCCGCGAGGAGTTCGACTACACCTGCAAGGAAATCGCCGAAGGCAAGCCGTTCCCCGAGATCAAGGGCTTGAGCTGGCGCGCGAAGGACGGCTCGATCGAGCACAACGAAGCGCGTCCGATCCTCGAGAACATGGACGAACTGCCGTTCGTCGCGCCCGTCTACAAGCGCGACCTGAAGATCGACAACTACTTCATCGGCTACCTGAACTACCCGTACGTGTCGATCTACACGGGCCGCGGCTGCAAGTCGCGCTGCACGTTCTGCCTGTGGCCGCAGACGGTCAGCGGCCATCGCTACCGCACGCGCTCGGTCGAGAACGTGCTCGCGGAAGCGAAGTGGATCCGCGACAACATGCCGGAAGTGAAGGAACTGATGTTCGACGACGACACCTTCACCGACGACCTGCCGCGCGCCGAAGCGATCGCCATCGGCCTGGGCAAGCTCGGCATGACGTGGTCGTGCAACGCGAAGGCGAACGTGCCGTACAAGTCGCTGAAGATCATGAAGGAAAACGGCCTGCGCCTGCTGCTGGTCGGCTTCGAATCCGGCGACGACCAGATCCTCGTGAACATCAAGAAGGGCGTGCGCACCGATTTCGCGCGCCGCTTCAGCGCGGACTGCAAGAAGCTCGGCATCAAGATCCACGGCACCTTCATCCTCGGCCTGCCGGGCGAGACGCAGGACACCATCAAGAAGACGATCGAGTACGCGAAGGAAATCAATCCGCACACGATCCAGGTGTCGCTCGCTGCGCCGTATCCGGGCACGACGCTTTACAAGCAGGCCGTCGAGAACGGCTGGATGGAAGAGAACAAGACCATCAACCTGGTCAGCAAGGAAGGCGTGCAGCTCGCGGCGATCGGCTATCCGCACCTGTCGCGCGACGAGATCTATCACCATCTCGAGCAGTTCTATCGCCAGTTCTACTTCCGTCCGTCGAAGATCTGGGAGATCGTCCGCGAGATGCTGACGAGCTGGGACATGATGAAGCGCCGTCTGCGCGAAGGCGTCGAGTTCTTCCGCTTCCTGCGCGCGCACGAGGCCTGATTCGTGGCGACGCAGCGGGCGGCGCGGGCGCTGATCTTCACCGCGGACGACTTCGGGCTGCATCCGCGCGTCAACGCGGCGGTCGAGCGCGCGCATCGCGACGGCGTGCTGAACGCCGCGAGCCTGATGGTCGGTGCGCCCGCGGCGCAGGATGCGATCGACCGCGCGCGGCGCCTGCCGTCGCTCGCGGTCGGCCTGCATCTCGTCCTCGCGGACGGGCCGGCCACGCTGCCCGCGCATGACATACCGGCGCTCGTCGGCCCCGACGGGCGCTTCGGCGACGCGATGGCGAAGGACGGCTGTCGCTTCTTCTTCCTGCCGCACGTGCGTGCGCAGCTGCGCCGCGAGATCCGCGCGCAGTTCGACGCGTTCGCGGCGAGCGGCCTGCCGCTCGATCACGTGAACGCGCACAAGCATTTCCACCTGCATCCGACCGTGCTGTCGATGATCATCGAGATCGGCCGCGACTACGGGCTGCGTGCGGTGCGGCTGCCGTACGAAACGCGCGCGCCCGCGCTGCTCAAGCCGTGGATCGCGCTGGTGCGCGCGCGGCTCGACCGTGCGGGGCTCGCGCACAACGATTACGTGGTCGGGATCGAGCATACGGGCGCGATGGACGAGGCCGTGCTGCTCGACGCACTCGAGGCGCTGCCGCCCGGGGTCGGCGAGATCTACTGTCATCCGGCGGAAGCCGGCGACGGCCCGATCACGCCGACGATGGCCGCTTACCGGCCGGTCGACGAACTGGATGCGCTGCTGTCGCCGCGCGTCGCGGCCGCGCTGAAGGCCGCGGGCGTCGCGACCGGCGGTTTTGCCGACGTGTTCGGCCAGCCCGCGGCGCGGCGCGGCACGCGCGCGTCGCGCGAAGCGGGGGCGCAGCCGTCATGACCAAGTGGATCAAATGGCTCGGCTGGCCGATCGGCATCGGGATCCTGCTCGCGCTCGGGCTGCACGAAGGCATCGGCGACGTGACGCGGATGCTCGAGCGCGCCGGCTTCGCGCTGCTGTGGCTCGTGCCGTTCCATGCGCTGCCGCTGCTGCTCGACGCGTATGCGTGGCACCAACTGCTCGACCGGCGCGCGTCGCTGTCGTTCCTGTGGTGGGTCGCGACCGTACGCGAGGCGGTGAACCGGCTGCTGCCGGTGGTCGGGATCGGCGGCGAGCTGGTCGGGATCCGGATGGCGCGCTGGCAGGTGCCCGACGCGAGCCGCGTGACCGCGTCGGTGATCGTCGAGGTGCTGGTGACGATCGTCGTCCAGTATGCGTTCGCGGCGCTCGGCCTCGTGCTGCTGCTCGCGACGACGCACGACATGGGCGGCGGCACGATCGGCCTCGCGCTGCTGCTGACCCTGCCGCTGCCGGTGCTCGGCGTCGTGCTGATGCGGCGCGGCGGCGTCTTCCATGCGATCGAGCGGTTCGCGGGGCGTCTGCTCGGCGATTCGCACCGGTTGCTGCAGGGCGTCGACGGCCGCCGCCTCGACGGCGACATCGACGCGCTGATGTCGCGCACGCCGCTGCTGTTCAGTGCGTTCTTCTGGCAGCTGTCCGGCTACGTGCTCGGCGCGCTCGAAATCTACTGGGCGCTCGCGCTGCTCGGTCATCCGGTCTCGATTGGCGGCGCGATCGCGATCGAGGCGATGACGCAGGCCGTGCGGCATGCGGCGTTCATGGTGCCGGGCGGTCTCGGCGTGCAGGAGGCGACCGTCGTGCTGCTCGCGCAGATGTTCGGCGTCGATCGCGAGACGGCGCTGTCGCTCGCGCTGGTCAAGCGCGGCCGCGAGGTGCTGTTCGGCTGTCTCGCGCTCGGGTCGTGGCAACTGGCCGAGCTGGTGCGCACGCGCCGGCGGATCAGCGGGGCGCCGGCCGTGGCGCGCGCGCCGCAGGCGGCGCGTCGCGAGGCCGACGCACATTCCGGGACGCACACCGAAACGACGCATTGAACCCGAGACGGGCCGCGCGGTCCGTCTCGCGCTTTTCGCGTTGCCCGGGTATCCTTGCCGCGTGTTTTCTCGACGCGCATTTCTTCCGATGATCTTCCGTTTCCGGCTGCTTCCCGTGACGATGCTGGCCGCCGCGCTGGCGCTGACCGGCTGCGACGACAAGCAAGGCAATCTCGACGTGCAACGTATCAGGGACTTCTTCAACGCGATCAAGCCGGCGCCGCTGCTGCTCAAGGGGCTGAAGGCCGGCGTCTCGACCGAAGCCGACGTGCGCGCCACGATGGGCAAGCCCGAGACCGAGCGCGCGTTCACCGACGGCTCGAAGCGCCTCGAATACCCGCGTGGACCGATGGGCAACCAGACCTGGTTCGTCGACCTCGACCCGGGCGGGTACTACACGGGCGCGACGCAGGTGCTGACCGCCGAGAACTTCGCGAAGGTGCGCCCGGGGATGACCGAGGACGAGGTGCGGCGCCTGCTCGGCAAGCCGGGCGACGTCGCGCAGTATCCGCTCAAGCCCGAGACGGTATGGAGTTGGCGCTGGCTCGAGGACGGTGTCAACACCGACGCGTTCTTCAACGTCCATTTCGGCCCGGACGGGCTTGTCTATACGACTTCGCGCTCCGACATCCTGAAAGGGCGGTGAGACTGCCTGCGGCGCTATATCGAAAAAGCGACCGGAAAATTGCAAAAAGTCCGCTTCCCTGCGTGTCATCCGACTGTCAGGAAGCGGCTTTTTTCCTTTTGAAACAGCGGAGTAGGCCGTGCCTGCAAATGGTGGAGCGAATTGCTGCGACGCAGCAACCACACGCACGGTGATTTGAGGCAATCAATTTCGCTTGCGACTATCCGCGTCAGCCCGGCGCCGGACAGTTTGCGCGCCGGTGTTCACATCAACACTGGAGACGCGCGTGTTCCTTTACGGCTTTGGTCCTGTCCTCTGGGCCGGCACCGTGCAGACCATCGAGCTGTCGGTGCTGTCCCTCGCCGCTGCGGTGGCGCTGGGGCTGATCGGCGCGGTGGCGAAGCTGTCGCACAACCGGGTGCTGCGAGCGGTCGCGACCGGTTATACGACGCTGATCCGCTCGGTGCCCGATCTCGTCCTGATGCTGCTGTTGTTCTACAGCATCCAGATCTGGCTGAACCAGTTCACCGACCTCGTCGGCTGGGACCAGATCGACATCGACCCGTTCGTCGCCGGCGTGCTGACGCTCGGCTTCATCTACGGCGCGTACTTCACCGAGACGTTTCGCGGTGCGTTCCTGTCGGTGCCGCGCGGCCAGCTCGAGGCGGGCGCGGCGTACGGGATGAGCGGGCTGCGCGTGTTCGTGCGGATCATGTTTCCTCAGATGATGCGTTTCGCGCTGCCGGGCATCGGCAACAACTGGCAGGTGCTCGTGAAGGCGACCGCGCTGGTGTCGATCATCGGCCTCGCCGACGTCGTGAAGGCGGCGCAGGACGCGGGCAAGAGCACGTTCAACATGTTCTTCTTCATCCTCATTGCGGCGCTGATCTACCTCGCGATCACGACCGTATCCAACCTCGTGCTGATCCAGCTCGAGAAACGTTATTCCACGGGCGTGCGGCACGCAGAACTATGATCGAGATCCTCCAGGAATTCGGCCAGGCGTTCCTTTACTGGGACGGCCAGCGCCTCTCCGGCCTTGCGGTGACGCTGTGGCTGCTCGTCGCGTCGATTTCGCTCGGCTTCGTGTGCGCGGTGCCGCTCGCGGTCGCACGCGTGTCGAAGAAGAAGTGGCTGTCGATGCCGGTTCGGTTCTACACGTACGTGTTCCGCGGCACGCCGCTCTACGTGCAGCTGCTGTTGCTGTACACGGGCATGTACAGCCTCGAGTTCGTGCGCTCGCACTCGCTGCTCGACGCGTTCTTCCGCAGCGGCTTCAACTGCGCGATCCTCGCGTTCGCGCTGAACACCTGCGCGTACACGACCGAGATCTTCGCGGGCGCGATTCGCGCGATTCCGCACGGCGAGGTCGAGGCGGCGCGTGCGTACGGGATGTCGCCGTTCACGATGTACCGCCGGGTGATCCTGCCGTCGGCGCTGCGCCGTGCGCTGCCGCTGTACAGCAACGAGGTGATCCTGATGCTGCACGCGACCACCGTCGCGTTCACGGCGACCGTGCCCGACATCCTGAAGGTCGCGCGTGACGCCAATTCCGCGACCTACATGGCGTTCCAGTCGTTCGGGATCGCCGCACTGATCTATCTTGCGGTATCGTTCGCACTCGTCGCGGCATTTCGCCGGGCGGAGCGCCACTGGCTCGCGTATCTCGCGGCCGGCCGTCATTGATTTCATTCGAGGAGAGCCAGATGGCCGAGATCACTCAAACGAGCGCGTCCGCTTCCACCAAGCTTGCCGCGGTCGACATTCACAAGCGCTATGGCGACAACGAGGTGCTCAAGGGCGTGTCGCTGAACGCGAAGGCCGGCGACGTCATCAGCATCATCGGCGCCAGCGGTTCGGGCAAGAGCACGTTCCTGCGCTGCATCAATTTTCTCGAGCGGCCGAATGCGGGGCAGATCGTCGTCGACGGCGAGGCCGTGCGCACCAAGACCGACCGCGCCGGTGCGCTCGAGGTGGCCGATCACAAGCAGTTGCAGCGCATCCGCACGAAGCTCGCAATGGTGTTCCAGCACTTCAATCTGTGGGCGCACATGAACGTGCTCGAGAACGTGATGGAAGCGCCGTTGCACGTGCTCGGCATTGGGAAGAAGGAAGCCGAGGAGCGTGCGCGCGAGTACCTGGAGAAGGTCGGCTTGCCGCCGCGCGTCGAGAAGCAGTATCCGTCGCATCTGTCGGGTGGCCAGCAGCAGCGTGTCGCGATCGCGCGGGCGCTGGCGATGCATCCGGACGTGATGCTGTTCGACGAGCCGACGTCGGCGCTCGACCCGGAGCTCGTCGGTGAGGTGCTGAAGGTGATGCAGAAGCTGGCCGAGGAAGGTCGCACGATGATCGTCGTCACGCACGAGATGGGTTTCGCGCGCAACGTGTCGAATCATGTGATGTTCCTGCATCAGGGGCGGACCGAGGAAGAGGGTGATCCGAAGGAGGTGCTGGTGCGTCCGCAGAGCGAGCGTCTGAAGCAGTTCCTGTCGGGCAGTCTCAAGTAACGCGAAGGGCGGGTTTCATACGTGGTACCGGTGTCTCGTCCCGCAGGCGCCACCCGCACGATGCAGGTGGCGATCGTTGCATTGCCGCCCGTGTCGATGTCGGGTGTGGGTCCGATCGTCGATGCGTTGCACCTCGCGAACGAGATCGACGGGCGCTTGCTGTATCGCTGGCAGGTGTGTTCGTGGGACGGGCGGCCGGTGCCGCTCGCCGGCGGTGCGCAGTGGCATGCCGATGCGGCGTTCAACGATGCGATCGCGTGTGACTGGCTGATCGTCGTGTCGGAGCGGTTTCAGCAGTTTGCCGACTATCGGTTGTTTCTCGCGAGTCTCGCGCGGGTGGGGCAGCGCACGCCGGTCGTCACGGGGATTCACCACGGTGTGTGGTGGCTCGCGATGGCCGGGCAGCTTTCCGGGTATCGCGTGAGCGTGAACTGGGAGACGTATCAGCAGTTTGCCGAGCAGTTCGAACGGTCGATCGTCACGCAGCAGATCTTCGAGATCGATCGCGATCGGGCGACCTGTGCCGGTGGGCAGGCTACTGTCGATTTCATGCTGGCCATGATCGGCCGGGAACACGGGGCGGATCTGGGTGAGCGCATTGCCGACGCGCTCGGGGCCGGCACGCTGCGCAGCGGCGAGGAGCGGCAGCGGATTCCTTTTGTGACCGCGCCCGGTGAGCGGCATCCTCGGCTGAACGATGCGTTGCTTTTGATGGAAGCCAATGTCGAGGATCCTTTGACGACCGATGAGATCGCCGGGCTCGTCGGCGTGTCGCGGCGGCAGCTGGAGCGGCTGTTTCGGCAGTATCTCGGGGCGATGCCCTCCAAGTATTACCTCAATCTTCGGTTGCTCAAGGCTCGCACTCAGTTGCAGCGGACCAGCAAGTCGGTGGTTCAGGTCAGCCTCGCCTGTGGGTTTTCTTCTGCTGCGCATTTTTCCAATGCGTATCGCGAAAGGTTTGGGGTCACGCCTCGGGAGGATCGGAGAGCCTGGCTCGAGAAGCAGACCGGTGGTGGGAGTGAACCTCGCGGGGGCGCGCTTGTTGAGCGGGGTGCTAAGGATTGATTCTGTTTTTTTTTGGTGGCTCGCTCGCCGTTGTCGTGAAGCACCTGTGATCGTGTCGGTCTATTAGCGTCGCCCCTGCGCGGGGCGGCGGTTACTTTTCTTTGTCTTGCCAAAGAAAAGTAACCAAAAGAAAGGCGCCCGGATAACGCATGACTTCCCGGTGCCATGGCCACCGGAGTGGCCCTCGCCTAAGTGTCCGCGCCAGTCGGGAACCCGGAGTGGTTCGAGCAATGGTTCTGACATCACTCCCTACGCAACGGAGCGGTATACCGCCCGCTAGCTCCATCCTCGCTATGCTCGGCTGCAAGGTTCTTCGGCCGCATTCATGCGCCCGCGCCACACATGGACACCCACTGATCAGTTCCCCAAATCAGTGAGGGGCCGCTGTACCACAACGACGATTTCAATTTATTGAATTCATGCGCCACCCGCCGCAATTGTGGAAACCAATCGACCGACAGTTTTGCAAACCGGGGCGTGTGGACCTGTCGACCGAGCGAAGCGAGGGCGGAGCTAGCGGGCGGTATACCACTCCGCGGGGTGGTGAGTGGTGTCAGAACCATTGCTCGAACCACTCCGGGTTCCCGGCTGGCGCGGACACTTAGGCGAGGGCCACTTGGTGGACTACGGCACCGGGAAGTCATGCGTTATCCGGGCGCCTTTCTTTTGGTTACTTTTCTTTGGCAAGACAAAGAAAAGTAACCGCCGCCCCGCGCAGGGGCGACGCTAATAGACCGACACGATCACAGGTGCTTCACGAAAACCGCGAGCGCACCGCAAAAAAACCGCGAAACAGCAACCAAGCACAAAACGCCACCACCCCCGCCGGGGAGAGGCAAAATAAAGCGACCTATCCGCTTCCGATAGAACCCGTCGCAATTCCGCAAGACGCTTGCGTCACCCTTACCTAAACTTGATCCTGTTGAACCCTCTTACGAAACCGAAAGGAACGACCATGACGACCTCGACCGTGACCCGCCAGACATTCGACGAAGTGATGGTGCCGGTATTCTCCCCCGCGCCGTTCGTGCCGGACCGTGCAGAGGGCTCGCGCGTGTGGGACACGGCCGGCCGCGAATATGTGGATTTCGCCTGCGGCATCGCGGTGACGTCGCTGGGCCACGGCCACCCGGAACTGCTGAAGGTCCTGGACGAACAAGGCCGCAAGCTCTGGCACATCGGCAACGGCTACACGAACGAGCCGGTGCTGCGCCTCGCGAAGCGCCTCGAATCGCTGACCTTCGCCGACCGCGCGTTCTTCGCGAACTCGGGCGCGGAAGCGAACGAAGCCGCCCTCAAACTCGCACGCCGCGTCGCATTCGACCGCCACGGCGCCGACAAATACGAAATCGTGTCGTTCGTCCAGTCGTTCCACGGCCGCACGTTCTTCACGGTCAGCGTCGGCGGCCAGCCGAAATACTCGGAAGGCTTCGGCCCGGTGCCGGAAGGCATCAAGCACCTGCCGTTCAACGACATCGAAGCGGCCAAGGCCGCGATCGGCCCGCAAACCTGCGCGGTGATCGTCGAGCCGGTGCAGGGCGAAGGCGGCGTGATCCCGGCCGATCCGGCCTTCCTGAAGGCACTGCGCGAAGCGTGCGACGCCAACGACGCAGTGCTGATCTTCGACGAAGTGCAGACGGGCGTCGGCCGCACGGGCCAGTTCTACGCATACATGGACACGGGCGTCACGCCGGACATCCTCACGACCGCGAAGGCACTCGGCAACGGTTTCCCGATCGGCGCGATGCTGACGACGAACGAACTGGCCGCCCACTTCAAGGTCGGCGTGCACGGCACGACGTACGGCGGCAACCCGCTCGCATCGGCGATCGCGGACAAGGTCGTCGAACTGATCGGCGACCCGGCGCTGCTCGAAGGCGTGCGCGAACGCAGCGTGCGCCTGAAGGGCGCGCTGGAACGCATCAACGCACGCTTCGGCATCTTCAAGGACATCCGCGGCAAGGGCCTCCTGGTCGGCGCGGAACTCACCGCCGCATTCGACGGCCGCGCGAAGGACTTCGTCACTGCCGCCGCCGAGAACGGCCTGATCATGCTGATCGCGGGCCCGAACGTGCTGCGCTTCGTGCCGTCGCTCGTGATCCCGTTCGACCTGCTCGACGAAGGCGTGAAGCGCTTCGAGAAGGCAGTCGAGCAGGTGCTCGCGGCCCAGGAAGCCACCGCGCGCTGATCGGCGCGCCCATCGCAGACAGGAACGACGATGCTATTTGTTCGCCCCGGCAAACTCACGGATCTCGATGCGCTCGCGCACATGGCGCGCACCGCGCAGCCGGTCCTGCACTCGCTGCCGCACGACCGCGCGGCGCTCGAAGCGCGCGTGGCGCTCTCCGAGGATTCGTTTCGCGCGGACGTCGACTTCGCCGGCGAGGAGTTCTACCTCTTCGTGCTCGAGGATTCGTCGACGGGCAAGCTGCTCGGCACGGCGAGCATCGTGGCCGCGGCCGGCTACTCGGAACCGTTCTACGCGTTCCGCAACGACGCACTGATCCACGCGTCGCGCGAGCTGCACGTGAACCGCAAGATCCACGCGCTCACGATGTCGCACGAGCTGACCGGCAAGAGCCGGCTCGCGGGCTTCTACGTCGATCCGTCGCTGCGCGGCGACGCGGCCGCACACCTGATCTCGCGTGCGCGGATGATGTACATCGCCGCGAACCGCCGTCGCTTCACGCCGGAAGTGTTCACGCTGCTGCTCGGCGTGAGCGACAGCACGGGCGCATCGCCGTTCTGGGAAGCGGTGGGCCGCAAGTTCTTCGGCCGCAACTTCACCGACGTCGACATCGCGTCGGGCGGCCGCAGCCGCACGTTCATCGCGGAAGTGATGCCGGCGTATCCGCTCTACGTGCCGCTGCTGCCGGAAGCCGCGCAGCGCGTGCTCGGCGAGCCGAACGAAACGGCGCTGCTCGCGTACGACATCCATCTCGAGGAAGGCTTCGAGCCGGACCGCTTCGTCGACATCTTCGACGCGGGCCCGGTGCTGACCGCGCAGGTCGACCGCACCGCATGCGTGAAGCACGGCGCGGAGCGCACGGTGCGCGAAGCCGCGCGGCAGCAGGGCGACGTCGCGTACATGGTGTCGACCGGCAGCGGCGAAGCGTTCCGCTGCGTGCTGGCCGACCTGCCGGGCGATACGGCCGACGCGCCGCTCGCCGGCGACGTGCGCGCGGCGCTCGATGTGAAGGATGGTGACGTCGTGCGCTGCGTGCCGCTGCACCGCCGCGACGATGAAGACATGAAGGGAGACGCAGCATGATCGTCGTTCGGGTCGTACAAACGGGCGACGTCGACGCGCTCGTGTCGCTCGCGAAGGAAACCGGGCCGGGCCTGACCACGTTCAAGCCCGATCGCGACGCGCTCGCCGCGCGCATCGAACGCACGCGCCGCACGCTCGACGGCGAGGCCGCGCCGGGCGAGGCCGGCTACTTCTTCGTGATGGAAGAATCGAAGACGGGCGACATCGCGGGCGTGTGCGGGATCGAGACGCAGGTCGGCCTCGAACAGCCGTTCTACAACTATCGCGTGAGCACGGTCGTGCACGCGAGCCAGGAGCTCGGCGTGTGGACGCGGATGTCCGCGCTGAACATCTCGCACGACCTGACGGGCTACGCGGAAGTGTGCTCGCTGTTCCTGAGCCCGCGCTACCGCACGGGCGGCGTCGGCGGCCTGCTGTCGCGCTCGCGCTTCATGTTCATCGCGCAGTTCCGCGAACGCTTCCCGGAACGCATCTGCGCGGAACTGCGCGGCCACTTCGACGAGGACGGCACATCGCCGTTCTGGCGCGCGGTCGGTTCGCACTTCTACCAGATCGATTTCAATGCAGCGGATTACCTCAGCTCGCACGGCCGCAAGTCGTTCCTCGCGGAACTGATGCCGCGCTATCCGGTGTACGTCGACCTGCTGCCGCAGGACGCGCAGGACGCGGTCGGCCTCACGCACCGCGACACGCTGCCGGCCCGCAAGATGCTCGAGGCCGAAGGGCTGCGCTACCAGAATCACGTCGACATCTTCGACGCGGGCCCGGTGCTCGAATGCCACGTGAACGATCTGCGCACGGTGCGCGAGAGCGTCGTCGTGCCGGTCGCGATCGGTGTGCCCGATGCACGGGAAGACGCACCGGGCGACCATCCGCCGAGGTCGCTCGTGTCGAATACGTCGCTCGGCGATTTCCGCGTCGGCGTTGCGCCGGGCGTGGTCGCGAACGGGTCGTTCGTGCTGTCGGCCGACGATGCCGCCGCGCTCGACGTGAAGGCCGGCGATCCGGTCCGCGTGCTGCCGCTCAAAGTCAAACAGGGATAAACGAATCATGACGGAACTTTTCATCGACGGCGCCTGGGTCGCAGGCTCGGGCCCCGTCTTCGCTTCGCGCAACCCGGGCACCGACGCGATCGCATGGCAGGGCGAAAGCGCGTCGGCGGCCGACGTCGACCGCGCGGTCGCGAGCGCGCGCCGCGCGTTCGCCGGCTGGTCGGCGCTCGACTTCGAAGCGCGCTGCGAAATCGTCAAGCGCTTCGCCGCGCTGCTCACCGAACGCAAGGAAGCGATCGCGACCGCGATCGGCCGCGAGACCGGCAAGCCGCTGTGGGAAGCCCGCACCGAAGTCGCGGCGATGGCCGCGAAGGTCGGCATCTCGATCCAGGCCTACCAGGAACGCACCGGCGAGAAGCGCCAGGACATGGCCGACGGCGTCGCGGTGCTGCGCCATCGCCCGCACGGTGTCGTCGCGGTGTTCGGTCCGTACAACTTCCCGGGCCATTTGCCGAACGGCCATATCGTGCCGGCGCTGATCGCGGGCAACGCGGTCGTGTTCAAGCCGTCGGAGCTCGCACCGGGCGTCGCGCGCGCGACGGTCGAGGTGTGGCAGGAAGCCGGTTTGCCGGCCGGCGTGCTGAACCTCGTGCAGGGCGAGAAGGACACGGGCATCGCGCTCGCGAATCACCGGCAGATCGACGGGCTGTTCTTCACCGGCAGCTCGGATACCGGCACGCTGCTGCACAAGCAGTTCGGCGGCCGTCCGGAAATCGTGCTCGCGCTCGAGATGGGCGGCAACAACCCGCTCGTGATCGGCGAAGTCGAGGACGTCGACGCGGCCGTGCATCACACGATCCAGTCGGCGTTCCTGTCGGCCGGCCAGCGCTGCACGTGCGCACGCCGCATCTTCGTGCCGCAGGGCGCGTTCGGCGACCGCTTCCTCGCACGCTTCGCCGACGTCACGTCGAAGATCACGGCCGACGTGTTCGACGCCGATCCGCAGCCGTTCATGGGCGCGGTGATCTCGGCGCGCGCGGCCGCGAAGCTCGTCGACGCGCAGTCGCGCCTCATCGAGCAGGGCGCGAAGCCGATCATCGCGATGACGCAGCGCGATCCGCGCCTGGGCTTCGTGAACGCGTCGATCATCGACGTGACCGGCGTGGCGAACCTGCCCGACGAAGAGCACTTCGGCCCGCTCGCGCAGATCGTCCGCTACGCGACGTTCGACGAAGCGATCGAGCGCGCGAACGACACGGCGTTCGGCCTGTCGGCCGGCCTGCTCGCCGACGACGCCAACGCATGGGACCACTTCCGCCGCACGATTCGCGCCGGGATCGTCAACTGGAACCGCCCGACCAACGGCGCATCGTCCGCCGCGCCGTTCGGCGGCACGGGCCGCTCGGGCAACCACCGGCCGAGCGCGTACTACGCGGCCGACTATTGCGCATATCCGATGGCGTCGGTGGAAAGCACCCAACTGACCTTGCCCGCGAGCCTGTCGCCGGGCCTGCATTTCTGATCGAGGGAACGACGATGAACGCACAAGAAGCCAATTTCGACGGACTCGTCGGCCCGACCCACAACTACGCCGGGCTGTCGTTCGGCAACGTGGCGTCGCTCAACAACGAGAAGTCGGCCGCGAATCCGAAGGCCGCTGCGAAGCAGGGGCTGCGCAAAATGAAGCAGCTCGCGGATCTCGGCTTCGCGCAAGGCGTGCTGCCGCCGCAGGAGCGCCCGTCGCTGCGCCTGCTGCGCGAGCTCGGCTTCTCCGGCAAGGACGCGGACGTGATCGCGAAGGCCGCGAAGCAGGCGCCCGAGCTGCTCGCCGCGGCGAGCTCGGCGTCGGCGATGTGGACTGCGAACGCGGCGACCGTCAGCCCGTCGGCCGATACGAGCGACGGCCGCGTGCACTTCACGCCGGCCAACCTGTGCAGCAAGCTGCATCGCGCGATCGAGCACGACGCGACGCGCCGCACGCTGTCGACGCTGTTCGCCGATCCCGCGCACTTCGCGGTGCACGAGGCGCTGACGGGCACGCCGGCACTCGGCGACGAGGGCGCGGCCAACCATACGCGCTTTTGTGCCGAATACGGCCAGCCGGGCGTCGAGTTCTTCGTGTACGGCCGCGCGGAATACCGCCGCGGCCCGGAGCCGAAGCGCTTCCCGGCGCGCCAGACCTTCGAGGCGAGCCGCGCGGTCGCGCATCGCCACGGTCTCGCCGAAACGGCGACGGCCTATGCGCAGCAGGATCCGGACGTGATCGATGCAGGCGTGTTCCACAACGACGTGATCTCGGTCGGCAACCGCGACACGCTGTTTACGCACGAGCGCGCGTTCGTCAACAAGCAGGCGATCTACGACACGCTGACGGCCACGCTCGACGCGCGCGGCGCGCGGCTGAACGTGATCGAGGTGCCCGATGCGGCCGTGAGCGTGAACGATGCGGTCACGTCGTACCTGTTCAACAGCCAGCTGCTGTCGCGCGCGGACGGCTCGCAGGTGCTCGTCGTGCCGCAGGAATGCCGCGAGAACGCGAACGTCGCCGCCTATCTCGACCAGCTCGCGGCCGGCAACGGCCCGATCCGCGACGTGCTCGTGTTCGACCTGCGCGAAAGCATGAAGAACGGCGGCGGCCCCGCGTGCCTGCGCCTGCGCGTCGTGCTGAACGACGCCGAGCGCGCGGCCGTCACGTCGAATGTGTGGATCAACGACACGCTGTTCGCGTCGCTCGATGCGTGGATCGAGAAGCACTACCGCGACCGTCTCGCACCGGAAGACCTCGCCGATCCGACGCTGCTCGACGAATCGCGCACGGCGCTCGACGAGCTCACGCAGATCCTGCGCGTCGGGTCGCTGTATGACTTCCAGCGCTGAGTCCCGCGTGCCGGCCACCGCGCCGCTCGACGACTTCCTCGCGTTCACGCTCGCGGGCGACGCGCCGGCCGTCGACGGCGGCGCGTGCGCGAACGGCGCGGTGCGCTGGCATTGGCTCGGCGACGGGCTGCTCGCGCTCGAGCCGGCAGCGGATGAAGCGGGCGATGCGGCGCGTGCGAGCGTGCTCGTGTCGGCCGGCGTGCATGGAGACGAGACCGCGCCGATCGAGCTGCTGTCGATGCTCGTGCGCGATCTTGCGGCGGGCACGCTGCCGCTCGCGTGCCGGCTGCTCGTCGTGCTCGGCAACGTGCCGGCGATGCGCGCGGGCGCACGCTATCTCGACGACGACCTGAACCGCCTGTTCAGCGGCCGTCACGCGCAAGTGCCCGCGAGCCGCGAAGCGCCGCGCGCCGTGCAGCTCGAAGCGGCGGCCGCCGCGTTCTTCGCGGCCGCGCCGGCCGGCAGCGCGCGCTGGCACGTCGACATGCACACGGCGATCCGCGCATCGGTGTTCGAACAGTTCGCGCTGCTGCCGCACACGGGCACGCCGCCGACCCGCAAGATGGTCGAATGGCTCGGCGATGCGCGCATCGCGGCCGTGCTGCTGCATACCGCGAAGGGCAACACGTATTCGCATTACACGGCCGAGCAGTGCGGCGCGCTCGCGTGCACGCTCGAACTCGGCAAGGTGCGGCCGTTCGGCCAGAACGACCTGTCGCGCTTCGCGCCGGCGGACCGTGCGGTGCGCAAGCTCGTGTCCGGTGCGCCGCGCGACATCGACGCCGCGTTGCCGCGCGTGTTCACCGTGATCGACCAGATCACGAAGCAGAGCGATGCGCTCGAGCTGTTCGTCGCGGCCGACGTCGCGAATTTCACCGCGTTCGCGCGCGGCACCGTGCTCGCGCAGGACGGCGACTACCGCTACACGGTGCAGCACGACGAGGAGCGCATCGTGTTTCCGAATCCGGCCGTGAAGCCGGGCCTGCGCGCGGGCCTGCTCGTCGTCGACACGACGCGCGACACGCTGGCCGCACTCGTCTGAACGGCGACCGGTTGCGCGCGGCTGCGGTGCGCCGCGGCCCGCGCGTCTTCCCGCCGCATCCTCCTGTCGCGTCGACGCCCGCATGCCGCGCAGACGGCCCGTGCGTCGCGCTTGCGCATTTGCGACATCGTCTTGCAAGTTCGACGGCGCACCCGGCCGTCATCGTGCACGCAGCGCAGCATCGCAGGCCGGCGGCCGCTTTGCCGTGCCGGGCCGCGCGGATTGGTACAATCGCGGCCTTGCGGCTGTTGCGCCGCATCAAGGCGCGGCATCGGCATTGGCGTTGTCATCCGACCCTGCGATGATGCATGCGCCCGTAGTTCCGGAACATTCGAGTATCGAGGAGAACACCTGATGAAGTTGGATTGGCGTAAAGTGGCCGCGCACGCGGTAGTGGCGGCATCGGCCGTGGCGGCAGGCAGCGCGTTTGCCGCGGATCTGAAGGAGATCCGGTTCGGCGTCGAGGCCTCGTACGCGCCGTTCGAATACAAGACGCCCGACGGCAAGCTGACCGGCTTCGACATCGACGTCGGCAACGCGGTGTGCGCGAAGCTGAAGACGAAGTGCGTGTGGGTCGAGAACGACTTCGACGGCCTGATTCCCGCGCTGCAGGCGCGCAAGTTCGACGCGATCAACTCGGACATGACGATCACCGACCAGCGCAAGCACGCGATCGCGTTCACCGATCCGATCTACACGATCCCGAACCAGCTGATCGCGAAGCAGGGCAGCGGCCTGCAGCCGACCCCGCAAGCACTGAAGGGCAAGCGCGTCGGCGTGCTGCAGGGCACGATCCAGGAAGCGTACGCGAAGAAGAAGTGGGCGCCGGCCGGCGTCGAAGTCGTGCCGTACCAGACGCAGGACCTGGCCTACGCCGACCTGAAGTCGGGCCGTCTCGACGCGGCGTTCCAGGATTCGGAGGCGGGCTCGAAGGGCTTCCTGTCGAAGCCGCAAGGCCAGGGCTTCGGCTTCGCCGGCGGCACGGTCAGCGATGCCGAGATTCTCGGTTCGGGCGTCGGCTTCGGCTTGCGCAAGAACGACGCGGCGCTGAAGACCGCGCTCGATCAGGCGCTGAAGGAACTGAAGGCCGACGGCACGATCGACAACCTCGCGAAGAAGTACTTCAGCGTGCCGGTCACGCTCAAGTAAGGATTTCGATCCGTCGTACATGCAGCCGGCCGCTTTTGCGGCCGGTTTGCATTTGGGGCGCCGCTTGGGTTACGCGGGAAAGAACCGCCCCAGTTCGCGCGCGAGCTCGTTGAGCACGCTCATCTCCTGCTGCGTGATCTTGCGCGCCGGCTGCGCACCGGCCCAGTCGCCGTACAGCAGGCCGACCGTTTTCGCGCCGACGCGCACCGGCAGCAGCACGAACGCGCGCGTGTCCGGAAGCGCGTCGAGATACCACGCGGGCAGGCGCTTCACCATCTTCGGGTCCTGCGCCTGCTCGATGAAGATGCCGACCGAGTTCGTGATCGCGAGATGGAACACGTCCGGCTCGAAGCGCTCGTCGAAGCACAGCCGGTCGAGCGCCGCATCGACGCCCGGGCCGAAGCCGAGACGCGCGGCGAACGCGCCGTCTTCCCGGCGCACGAACATCACGGTGCGCGTGAACGCGAGGCCCGCGAGCAGGCTTTCCGACGCGAGTGCGAGCACCGGCGTCAGCACGTGCTCGGACGGCAGCGCGCGCAGGTCCGCGAGACCGGCCTCGAGGCATGCCTCGGGATCGGGCTGCGCCCGCGCGATCGCGTCGGCGTTCGCGCGCAGCTCGACGATCTCGCGCATCACGGTGTCGCTCGCTTCCTCGGATGCGAGCCGGTCGGCGATCGCCACCAGCGCGTCGGCGTCGATGTCCAGCTCCTGGCCGTAGTGCTGCGCGAGCACCGCGATGTGCGCGTCGCGCTGCGGGCCCACGGGCATCGCGAGCGCACCGGCGACATCGGTCGAGCAGCGGCTCACCGCGCGCAGCCAGCGTACGCGGCCGGGGCTGTCGTCGGCGCACGCGTCGCGGGAGCGCTGGCGGTCGTTGTCGGCGTCGTCCTCGTCATCGTCGAGGCTCGCGGCATGCGCGGTACGGCCATCGCCGTCGGCCATCCCGGCGCGGATCACGTCGGGCAGCCGCCAGCTCGCGGCGGCCTCGAGACCGATCTCGTCGAAGCCGACGCCGAGCACGTCGATGCACGCGGCCGCATCGTCGCCGTCCAGCTCGGCGGCGCGACGGCGGATCCGGTCCCATTCGCTGTCGAGATAGCAGACCACCAGCAGCTTGCCGACCTGGCGCATCAGCGTGCAGACGACGGCTTCCTCGCCGCCGCGTAGCTCCGCATGCTCGGTGAGCTTGCGGGCGACGCAGCCGGACAGCAGCGCGCGGTTCAGCTCGAGCTTCGCGTCGATGCGGCGCGGCGTGCTGTGGTGGAAGTGGTCGACGAGCTTCAGCCCCACGACGAGATGGCCGACCGTGTCCATGCCGAGCACCATCAGCGCCCGCGTGACGGTCGTGATGTTGCCGCCGAACGCCATGTACATCGCGGAATTGGCGAGCCGCAGGACTTTCTGCGTGAGCGCGAAATCCGACAGCACGACGCGCACGAGCGCGGTGAAGTCGAGGTCGTCGTTCTTCATCGCGGCCATCGTCGCGCGCAGCGACTCCGACAGCAGCGGGAAGTCGCCCCGTTCGTTCATCCGGGCCCACAGCTTGTCGAGCAGCGCCGTGCGGGGCAGGTGTGCGGTGATTGACATACGGATCTATCCGGTTCGCCGCGCGCGTCAGGCGGCGTGCAGGCGCAGCTGCTGCGCCTCGAAGCGCCGTGCGAGTTCCTCGGACGGCAGCGCCTGGCACACGAGCCAGCCCTGGATGTGGTTGCAGCCCATCTCGGTCAGCAGTTCGCGCTGCGCCTCGGTCTCGACGCCTTCCGCGACGAGCTCGAGATCGAGCGTCTGCGCGAGGCCGACCACTGCCGACACGATCGCGCGGTCGTTGCGCGACGTCAGCAGGTTCTCGACGAAGCTGCGGTCGATCTTCAGCTTCGCGAGCGGGAAGCGCTGCAGGTAGGCGAGGCTCGAATAGCCGGTGCCGAAATCGTCGATCGCGAAGCGGATGCCGAGCTCGGTCAGCTCCTCGAGCAGCCCCTTCGCCTGCACGGGGTCGTGCATCAGCAGGCTTTCGGTGATTTCGAGCACGATGCGGCGCGGGTCGATGCCCGTCAGCGCGATCGCCTCGCGCACGCTCTGTGTGAAGCGCGGGTCGCGGAACTGCTGCGGCGACACGTTGACCGCCACGTACTGCAGCGCGAGCCCCTGGCGATCCCAGGCGACGAGCTGCATGCACGCGGCCTTGAGCACCCAGTTGCCGAGATAGTTGATCAGGCCGATCGATTCGGCGAGCGGAATGAAGGTCGCCGGCGGCACGAGGCCGTGCACCGGATGACGCCAGCGGATCAGCGCCTCGACGCCGTCCACCGCCCCCGACTGGCTGCGCGTGATCGGCTGGAAGTGGAGCGAGAACTCGCCGTTGCGCACGCCGTCGTACAGGTCGGCTTCGAGCTTGAGCCGCTCGGCGTCGGCCGGATCGTCGACCGGCGCGTGAAACGCGAGTGCGTTGCCGCCCGATGCCTTCGCCTGCGCGAGTGCGTGGTCGGCGCGGCGCAGCAGCGGGCTGTGGTGCTGCGCGCGATGGGGCGCAGCCCGTTCGTCCGGGTACACGGCGATGCCGATGCTCGCGGACAGGTGGACGGTCTGCCCCTGGTACGCGTAAGGTTCGCGCACCGCGGCCTGCAGCCGGCGCGCGAGCGCGTCCGCGGCATTGCTCGCGCGTGCGCGGTCCGGTGCGGTGAGCACGACCGCGAACTTGTCGCTCGCGACACGCGCGAGCTGCTCGCCGGGCGCGACGAGCGCCTGCAGCCGCTGCGCGGTGTCGCGCAGCAGCGTGTCGCCGGCGTCGTAGCCGAGCGCGCGGTTGATGCGCTGGTAGTCGTCGAGGTCGAGCAGCAGCAGGGCGGCGCAGGTGCCGCTTTCGTCGGCGGCCTGCTGGGCGCGCATCAGCGCCGGCACGAGTGCGGACAGGTTGCCGAGCCCCGTCATCGGGTCGTGGTGCATCTCGTACGTCAGGCGGGCCTCGAGCGCACGCCAGGCCGACACGTCGAACGCCGCGATCGCGAAGCCGTCGACGCCGTGGTGGCGGCTCTTGAACGCGCGGATCTCGACGTCGAGCGGGTAGGTGAGCGACTTGACGATGCACATCGTCGCCTTCTCGACCTGGCCGGAGCGCGCGGCGCGCGCAAGCAGGCCTTCGAGCGTCGCGGTATCCTGTTCCGCGATCAGGTCGCGCAGCGTCAGCGTGTGCAGGTAGTCGCGGTGATAGCCGATGAAGCGCAGGCTCGCATCGGACACATACAGGAAACGCAGCTCGCGGTCGACATGGGCGAGGAAGTCCACCGTGCCGACCGTCTGTTCCAGCCAGTTGCGCACGGTGTCGTCGCGGCGCGGCGCGCCGGCGCGCGCAGGCATCAGCGCGCCGCCCGACCAGGCGAAGCGGCGCAGCGTATGCAAGGCATTGCGCCAGGAGCCCTTGCGTGGCGTCTGTTTCCTGTTGGCTTCCATGTGTCTCGCTGACGTGAAGGGCTGGAACTGGTTGTCCGGAAGGAATAACGGCAGGCTGCACGAAATCTTTAACCGTTCGGCCGTGGCTGGCACTGCCGCTGGACCGGGATGTGCACATCGGCGTTCGACAGGCGAACGCCGATGCGGCCTACATCGAGGCTGACTTTATAAGAAATGAGGACGCAGATGAAGCGAAAACTATTGGTGGGCGCCGCGGCGGCGCTGCTGGTGGCCGGCCATGCGCCGGTCGCGCAGGCGGAACTGAAGCCGGGCGACGCAGCGCCCGGCTTCACGACGCAGGCGTCGCTGGGCGGCAAGACTTACACGTACGCGCTGGCCGATGCGCTGAAGCACGGGCCGGTCGTGCTGTACTTCTACCCGGCCGCGTTCACGAAGGGCTGCACCATCGAGGCGCATGCGTTCGCGGATGCGGTCGATCGTTACAAGGCTTACGGCGCGACGGTGATCGGCGTATCCGCGGACAACATCGACACGCTGACGAAGTTCTCGGTGAGCGAGTGCCGCAGCAAGTTCCCGGTCGCGGCCGATCCGGATGCGAAGATCATCCGCGAATACGACGCGAAGCTGCCCGCGCTCGATCGCGCGAACCGCGTGTCCTACGTGATTTCGCCGGAAGGGAAGGTGTTGTACGAATATACGAGCCTGTCGCCCGACAAGCATGTCGAGAACACGCTCGGCGCGGTGAAGGCGTGGGCCGACGCGCATCCGAAGCCGTAGGCAGCCACCCGCAGGCGGTCAGCCCGCCGTCAAGCGGCCCGCCTCGCGGGCCGCAGGCGCGATGAAACGCGCCGCCCCGTGGCGGCGCGGGCAGGCCGGGCAAGCGTTAGGCGCGCAATGCCTGTTCGATCGGCACGCTGCCGCCGACGAAGCCGACGACCTTGCGCGAAATGCCGAGCTTGATCGCCTCGATCGCGGCCCACGCGACATCCTGGCGCGACACCGGCGGCGCCGCGTCGAGCGGCTCCTCGGTCAGCGCGATCTTGCCGACGCCCGGGCCGTCCGCGAGCGGGCCGGGGCGCAGGATCACGTAATCGATGCCCGACGCGATCACGCGGTCGTCACCTTCGCGCTTCATCTGCGAGTAGTGGCGCAGCGCGTCGCCGCTGCGCTCCGGCCAGTACGCGGTCAGCGAACTGATCACGACCAGCTTCTGCACGTTGTAGGCGAGCGCGTGCTCGGCGGCGCGCGCGACCGCGTCGCGGTCGATCTGCTCCTCTTCGGCGGCGCCTTCCGATTCTGCCGAGCCGGCCGCGTAGATCACGTGCGTGATGCCCTGGAACGCGTGCGAGAAATCGCCCGTCAGATCGGCCTCGACGACCTTCGCGCCCGGCAGCGCATAGCCGTGCCGGCGCACCAGCGCAGTCACCTCGAATTCCGGCTGCTCGAGCAGCAGATCCGCGCAGGCCCGGCCCGTGCGGCCGGTCGCGCCAATCAGCAATACCTTCGTCGTCATGAAACCGCTCCTTGCTCGATGCGTCATCCTTCCAGATAGGGACGGACGACCGATACTCAAGTGTATGTCGATCGGGGCGGCGGCGCTCGGGTAATTGGGGCTGTACCGTACCGAAATGGCTGACGTGGCCCCCGTCGTCCGCGCGGTCGCGCGCACGGATCGCGGAATCGCCCCGCCGACCGGCTATCATGTGCGCGATGCATTTTTCGCCGCCAGGCAATACAACGCGGCGGCCAACCGGTTGGAGTACACATGGCATTACCCCTGGACAACATCAGCATGGCCGTGTTCTGCGACTTCGAGAACGTCGCGCTCGGCGTGCGCGACGCGAAGTACGAGAAATTCGACATCAAGCCCGTGCTGGAGCGGCTGCTGCTGAAGGGCAGCATCGTCGTGAAGAAGGCGTATTGCGACTGGGAGCGCTACAAGGGCTTCAAGGCCTCGATGCACGAGGCGAGCTTCGAGCTGATCGAGATTCCGCACGTGCGCCAGTCGGGCAAGAATTCGGCCGACATCCGGCTCGTCGTGGACGCGCTCGATCTCTGCTACACGAAGTCGCACGTCGATACGTTCGTGATCATCAGCGGCGACTCGGATTTCTCGCCGCTCGTGTCGAAGCTGCGCGAGAACGCGAAGAAGGTGATCGGGGTCGGCGTGAAGAAGTCGACGTCGGACCTGCTGGTCGCGAACTGCGACGAATTCATTTTCTACGACGACCTGGTGCGCGAGCAGCAGCGCGCGCTGGCGAAGCGCGAACAGCAGCGCACTGGCAACGGCGGCGCGAAGCGCGCCGACGAGCCGTCGCGCAAGCCGGAACTGGAAGTGCGCCGCAGCGAGGCGATCGCGCTCGCGGTCGAGACGTTCGATGCGCTGGCGTCGGAGCGCGACGACGTCGGCAAGATCTGGGCGTCGGTGCTCAAGAGTGCGATCAAGCGCCGCAAGCCGGACTTCAACGAGTCGTATTACGGCTTCCGCGCGTTCGGCAACCTGCTCGACGAAGCGCAGGCGCGCGGCCTGCTCGAAGTGGGACGCGACGACAAGTCGGGCGCGTTCGTGTCGCGGCCGCGCCAGTCCGCGGCGGCGGCCGAGCCGGTGGCGGCGGCACGCGATACGGGCGGTGCGCAGCACGGTCACGGCGGGCGCCACGGGGAAGCCGCAACGGCCGAGCGCGAGCCGCGGCGCCGCGGGCAGCGGGCGGAAGCGGCCGTCGACGAAAGCGTGCGGGCCGATGCCGACGAGGCGGACGTCGCCGACGTCGTGAACGAAGCGGCGCGCGTGCCGGCCGCGATGGCCGACGCGAATGAAGCGGCCGAGACGCACGGTGACGCAAAGGACGGCCGCAAGCGCGCGCGCAAGACCGCGGCGAAGAAGGCCGGCGCGAAGAAGGCCGGCGATGCGAAGGGTGCCGGCCGTCACGCGGCGGCGAAGCCGGACGAGGCCGCGCACGGCGGTGCGAAGCACGGTGGCGACAAGCACGCGGACGGCAAGCATGCCGAAGGCGAGCATGCAGAAGCGACGCATCGCGACGCGGAGCACGGTGA
This sequence comes from Burkholderia sp. BCC1993, assembly GCF_905339865.1. Taxonomy (NCBI): domain Bacteria; kingdom Pseudomonadati; phylum Pseudomonadota; class Betaproteobacteria; order Burkholderiales; family Burkholderiaceae; genus Burkholderia; species Burkholderia sp. BCC1993. Next base: position 130,907 of record NZ_CAJPGZ010000022.1, read on the forward strand.
GGGCCGGCACGTCGCGGCGCAGCACGCGGCGCCGACGGCCGGCGAGTACGGTGCCTCGGCGGCTGCCGCGCAGCCGTCGTACGAAGCAGCACCGGCCGCCGAATCGACCGGTGAAGCGGCTGCCGACGCGGCAACCGGCGCCAAGCCGAAGAAGCCGGCCCGCAAGACGGCGACCCGCGCGCGCCGACCGCGCAAGACGGCCGCCGCCGCCGAGTAACGGAGTCAGGGGGCGTCAGGCGGCGTCATGGCGGGACGGCGTCCGACCGAGGGCGCTGCCCGTGACGCCGCGTCGGCCGGTGCAACACCGGCCGACGCGCTGCGTTATCCGTTCAGCACGTACGGCCGCGTCATCACCTCGAGGAAGTGACCGTCCGGATCGTCGAAATACACACCACGCCCGCCGTCATGGCGGTAGATCTCACCGGGCTGCCGCCTCGCCGGATCAGCCCAGTGCGGCAGGCCGCGCGCGCGAATGCGCGCGAACACGCGATCGAAGCCGGCCTCGTCGGTCAGGAACGCGTAGTGCTGGGCCGCGATCTCTCCCTCTTTTTCGTAAAAATCGAGCGACACGCCGTTGTCGAGCTGGACGACCAGCATCGCGCCGAACGGCGTCGGCGCCGGCAGCTCCAGAAGCTCGGTGAGGAAACGGCTCGACGCGTGCTTGTCGCGGCACCAGACGATCGTATGGTTCAGCTGGACGTTCATGGCGGGTCCCCGGGACGGGGCGCGAGGGTAGGCATGGACACACGATAGCCGATCGCCGCCGGCGTGCAAGCCTGTCAAGCGGCCGCGTGGCGCGGCCGCTTGCTCGTGGTCCGCTTACTCCCCGGCCACCGCCGGTCCGCCCGAATTGCCACGGCGGTTGCGGCGCTTTTCGCCCCACACGCGGAACCGGTCCATGTACAGATAGACGACCGGCGTCGTGTAGAGCGTCAGCACCTGCGACATGATCAGGCCGCCGGCGATCGCGATCCCGAGCGGCGCGCGCAGCTCGGCGCCGTCGCCGTGGCCGAACGCGAGCGGCAGCGCGCCGAGGAGTGCCGCCATCGTGGTCATCATGATCGGCCGGAAGCGCAGCAGGCACGCCTCGTGGATCGCATCGAACGACGATTTGTTGCCGTTGCGCGTCTGGTCGATCGCGAAGTCGACCATCATGATCGCGTTCTTCTTCACGATACCGATCAGCAGGATCACGCCGATCAGCGCGATGATGCTGAACTCGGTCTTGAACAGCAGCAGCGCGAGGAGGGCGCCGACGCCGGCCGACGGCAGCGTCGACAGGATCGTGATCGGGTGGATGTAGCTCTCGTACAGGATCCCGAGCACGATGTAGACGGCCAGCAGCGCCGCGAGAATCAGGATCGGCTGGTTGTTCAGCGACTGCTGGAACGCCTGCGCGGTGCCCTGGAAGCTGCCGACGATCGTCGGCGGCACGCCGATCTGCGCCATCGTCTGGTAGATCACCTGGGTCGCCTCCGACAGCGACACGCCCGGCGGCAGGTTGAACGAGATCGTCGTCGCGACGAACAGCCCCTGGTGGTTGACCGACAGCGGTGTCGTGCTCGGGCCGAAGCTCGCGATCGCGGACAGCGGAATCATCGTCGACTTCGACGTCGACACCGCCGCGCCCGACGACGCGCTCGACTTGCCGCTCGACGCGATCGAGTTCAGCGCCTGGTTGCGCGCGGAATCGGACGCGATCGCCGCGGCGCTCGTCGCGGCCGTGCCGGCGCTCGACGTGCCGGCCGAGGTCGCGACGAAGGTGCCGGCCGCCGCGTTGGTCGTCTGCGAGCCGTTCGCGCTGCCGCCCGACTTGCTGATCCATACCTGGTTCAGCATCTCCGGGCTCTGCCAGTATTTCGGCGCGACTTCCATCACGACGTGGTACTGGTTCAGCGGGTTGTAGATCGTCGAGACCTGGCGCTGGCCGAACGCGTCGTACAGCGTGTTGTCGATCTGCGCGGGCTTGATGCCGAGCCGCGCGGCGGTCGCGCGGTCGATCGTCACCATCGCCTCGAGGCCGCCTTGCTGCTGGTCGGAGTTCACGTCGGTCAGCTCGGCGCGCTTTTGCAGCGCCTCGGTCAACAGCGGCGCCCACTTGTACAGCTCGGCGCTCGAATCGCCGAGCAGCGTGAACTGGTATTGCGCGCTGCTTTGCCGGCCGCCGACGCGGATGTCCTGCGCGGCCTGCAGGAACGTGCGCGCGCCCGCGACGTCCGACAGCGGCCTGCGCAGCTGCTGGATCACCTGGTCGGCCGACAGCTTGCGCTCGGTGCGGTCCTTCAGCGTGACGAACATGAAGCCCGAGTTGGTCTGGCTGCCGCCGGTGAAGCCCGCGACGCTCTTCACGTTCGGGTTGGCCTGCACGATCCGCATCATCTCGGCGAACTTCAGCTTCATCGCCTGGAACGAGGTCGACTGGTCGGCCTGGATGCCGCCGATCATCAGCCCGGTGTCCTGCTGCGGGAAGAAGCCCTTCGGCACGATGATGTACAGGTAGACGTTCAGCCCGATCGTCGCGAACAGGATCAGCAGCACCAGCAGCGGGCGGCGCAGCGCCCACGACAGCGAGCGCTCGTAGCCGCGCTGCATCCGCGTGAAGAAGCGCTCGAGGAAGCGGCCGAGGCGGCCTTCCTCCTGCACCTCGTGCGCTTCGCGCAGCAGCCGCGCGCACATCATCGGCGTGACGGTGAGCGACACCGCGAGCGACACGCCGATCGCGAGCGACAGCGTCAGCGCGAACTCGCGGAACAGGCGCCCGACGATGCCGCCCATCAGCAGGATCGGCAGGAACACCGCGACGAGCGAGATGCTCATCGACAGCACCGTGAAGCCGACCTCGCGCGCGCCGTCGAACGCGGCCTGCAGCCGCGGCTTGCCGTTCTCGATGTGGCGCGTGATGTTCTCGAGCACGACGATCGCATCGTCGACGACGAAGCCGGTCGCGACGATCAGCGCCATCAGCGACAGGTTGTCGATCGAGAAGCCGAGCAGGTACATCGCGCCGAACGTGCCGACGATCGAGATCGGCACCGCGACGCTCGGGATCAGCGTCGCGCGCCAGTTGCGCAGGAACAGGAACACGACCATCACGACCAGGCTGACCGCGATCAGGAGCGTGTGCTCGGTGTCCTTCAGCGACGCGCGGATCGTCGTCGAACGGTCGAGCACCGGCGTGACCGTGATGTCGGCCGGCAGCGACGCGGTGAGCTGCGGCAGCGCCGCGCGCACGCGGTCGATCGTCTCGATGATGTTCGCGCCGGGCGAGCGGTAGAGGATCACGAGCACCGCGCGCTTGCCGTTCGACAAACCGAGGTTGCGCAGGTCTTCGACGCCGTCCACGACCTCGGACAGGTCGGACAGCCGCACGGCTGCCCCGTTGCGGTAGGCCACGACCAGGTCGCTGTACTGCGACGCCTGCGAGGCCTGGTCGTTCGTGTAGAGCTGGTAGTGCTTCGGGCCGAATTCGATCGCGCCCTTCGGGCTGTTGGCGTTCGCGGACGCGAGCGCGGCCCGCACGTCCTCGAGGCCGATCCCGTAGTGGAACAGCGCCTGCGGTTCGAGCTCGACGCGCACGGCCGGGTTCGCGGAGCCGCTCACCGACACCTGGCCGATCCCGTCGATCTGCGACAGCGACTGCTGCAGCACCGTCGACGCGGCGTCGTACAGTTTCGCGGGCGACGACGTTTCCGACGTGAGCGACACGATCATGATCGGCGAGTCGGCCGGGTTGACCTTGCGGTACGTCGGGTTGCTCTTGAGCGACGCGGGCAGGTCGGCGCGCGCCGCGTTGATCGCGGCCTGCACGTCGCGCGCGGCGCCGTCGATGTCGCGGTTCAGCCCGAACTGCAGGGTGATCCGTGCGTTGCCGACGGTGCTGGTCGACGTCATTTCGCTGACGTCGGCGATCGAGCCGAGGTGCCGCTCGAGCGGGCTCGTCACGCTGGTCGCGACCGTCTCGGGGCTCGCGCCGGGCAGCGACGCCTGCACCGAGATGGTCGGGAAGTCGACCTGCGGCAGCGGCGACACCGGCAGCCGGATGAACGCGAACAGGCCCGCGAGCGCGACGCCGAGCGCGAGCAGCGTGGTCGCGACCGGGCGGGTGATGAAGGGGCGCGACAGGTTCATGTCGGCACTCGCTGGGCCGCCCCAAGGGTGCCGACCGCCCCTTTGAGGGGCAGCGAACGAAGTGAGCGTGGGGGTCGTTTCATTTACGCACCCGTGTGCTTGCCGGCATCGGCGCCGGGGCCGTGCCGCTCGAACCAGCCGCGCACGCGGCGCGCGAGGCTGTCGAAGCCGAGGTAGATCACGGGCGTCGTGAACAGCGTCAGCACCTGCGACACGATCAGGCCGCCCGCGATCGCGATCCCGAGCGGCTGGCGCAGCTCGGAGCCCGCACCCGCGCCGACGATCAGCGGCACCGCGCCGAGCAGCGCGGCGAGCGTCGTCATCAGGATCGGCCGGAAGCGCAGCAGGCACGCCTGGTAGATCGCCTCGCGCGGCGGCTTGCCTTCGACCCGCTCGGCTTCGAGCGCGAAGTCGATCATCATGATCGCGTTCTTCTTCACGATGCCGATCAGCAGCACGATCCCGATGATGCCGATGATGTCGAGGTCGTGCCCGGTGATCATCAGCGCAAGCAGCGCGCCGACGCCGGCCGACGGCAGCGTCGACAGGATCGTGATCGGGTGGATGTAGCTCTCGTACAGCACGCCGAGCACGATGTACATCGTGATGACCGCCGCGAGGATCAGGAACAGCTGGTTCGACAGCGACGCCTGGAACGCGAGCGCGGCGCCCTGGAAGCGCGTCTGGAACGACGCGGGCAGGTTGATGTCCTTCTCGGCGGCCTCGATCGCCTTGACGGCCTCGCCGAGCGACGCGCCCGGCGCGAGGTTGAACGAGATCGTCGTCGACGGGAACTGCGACAGGTGCGCGACGAGCAGCGGCGACGGCCGCTCATGGAACGACGCGATCGACGACAGCGGCACCTGGCCGCCGCCCGCGGACGGCAGGTAGATGTCGCTCAGCGATTCGGCGTAATGCTGCTCCTTCGGCTCCGACTCGAGAATCACGCGGTACTGGTTCGACTGCGTGAAGATGGTCGACACGATACGCTGGCCGAACGCGTCGTACAGCGCGTTGTCGACGGTCGCCGGCGTGATGCCGAAGCGCGCGGCGCTCGCGCGGTCGATCTCGATGTACACCGACTGGCCGTTGCTCTGCAGGTCGGTCGCGACGTCGGCGAGCGACGGCTCCTTCTGCAGCCGCGTGACGAGCTTCGGCACCCAGGTCGCGAACTCGTCCGGGTTCGGGCTCGTCAGCATGAACTGGTACTGCGTCGGGCTCACGGTCGAGTCGATCGTCAGGTCCTGCACCGACTGCATGAACAGCGAGATGCCGGTCACGTTCGCGACGCGCTGCTGCAGGTCGCGGATGATCTGCGCGGACGATTCGGAGCGGGCGTCGTGCGCCTTCAGATTGATCAGCATCCGGCCGCTGTTCAGCGTGATGTTGCTGCCGTCGACGCCGATGAACGACGTGAGGCTCGCGACGTTCGGATCCTTCAGGATCTCGGCCGCGAGCGCCTGCTGGCGTTCGGCCATCGCGCCGTACGAGATCGACTGCGGCGCCTGCGTGATCGCCTGGATCACGCCGGTATCCTGAGCGGGGAAGAAGCCCTTCGGTATGTAGACGTACAGCAGGGCGGTGAGCGCGAGCGTCAGCAGCGCGACGACGAGCGTCGAGCGCTCTCGGTTCAGCACCCATTCGAGCGCGACCCCGTAGCGCGCGATCACCCGGTCGATCGCGCGGTGCACGCGCGCCTCGAAGCGGTGGCTCTCCGGCGGCGGCGAATGGCGCAGCAGCTTCGCGCACATCATCGGCACTAGCGTGAGCGACACGATCGCCGAGATCACGATCGTCACCGCGAGCGTGATCGCGAACTCGTGGAACAGGCGCCCGACCACGTCGCCCATGAACAGCAGCGGGATCAGCACCGCGATCAGCGACACCGTCAGCGAGATGATCGTGAAGCCGATCTGTCTCGATCCCTTCAGCGCGGCCTCGAGCCCCGAATCGCCTTCCTCGACGTAGCGCGCGATGTTCTCGATCATCACGATCGCGTCGTCGACGACGAAGCCGGTCGCGATGGTGAGCGCCATCAGCGACAGGTTGTTCAGCGAGAAGCCGGCCATGTACATCACCGCGAGCGTGCCGATCAGCGACAGCGGCACCGACAGGCTCGGGATGATGGTCGCGTAGACGTTCGCGAGGAACAGGTACATCACCAGCACGACCAGCGCGACCGCGAGCAGCAGCTCGAACTGCACGTCGCGCACGGCCGCGCGGATCATCGTCGTGCGGTCGGTGACGATCTGCACGTCGAGCGCGGCGGGCAGCGTCTCCTGCAGCTTCGGCAGCTGCGCCTTGATCGCGTCGACGGTCGCGATCACGTTCGCGCCCGGCTGGCGCTGCACGTTCAGGATGATCGCGGGCTCGGAATTGACCCACGCGCCGAGCTTGGTGTTCTCGGAGCCGGCGACGATCTTTGCGACGTCGGTCAGCATCACCGGGCGGCCGCTCTTGTAGGCGACGACCGCGTCGTTGTATTGATCGGCGCTGGTGAGCTGGTCGTTCGCGTTGATCGTGTACGCGCGCGTCGGGCCGTCGAAGTTGCCCTTCGGCGTGTTCACGTTCAGGTTCGAGATCGTCGTGCGCAGATCGTCGAGGTTCATCCCGTACTGCGCGAGCGCGGTCGGGTTCGCCTGGATCCGCACGGCAGGCCGGTTGCCGCCCGACAGGCTGACGAGGCCGACGCCCGCGATCTGCGAGATCTTCATCGCGAGACGCGTGTCGGTCAGGTCCTGCACCTGCGTGAGCGGCAGGGTCTTCGACGTGATCGCGAGGGTCAGCACCGGCGCATCGGCCGGGTTGACCTTCGCGTAGATCGGCGGGGCCGGGAGGTCGGACGGCAGCAGGTTGCCGGCCGCGTTGATCGCGGCCTGCACTTCCTGTTCGGCGATGTCGAGCGGCAGGTCGAGCGAGAACTGCAGCGTGATCACCGACGCGCCGGCCGAGCTTTGCGACGACATCTGGTTCAGCGACGGCATCTGGCCGAACTGCCGCTCCAGCGGCGCGGTGACCGCCGACGTCATCACCTCCGGGCTCGCGCCCGGATAGAAGGTCTGGACCTGGATCGTCGGGTAGTCGACCTCGGGCAGGGCGGCGAGCGGCAGGAAGCGCAGCGCGACGAGACCGGCCAGCATGATCGCCGCCATCAGGAGGGCGGTGCCGACCGGCCGGAGAATGAAGAGACGGGATGGATTCATCGAGCGGCCCGCGCGTTACTGGGCCGCGGGGGCCGCTGCCTGCGACGCGCCGTGTTTGTGTCCGCCGCGGCGGGCGGCCGCGCCCGATGCGCCGGACGCCGCGCCGGCGCCGGCGCCGTGCGCGCCCGACGCGCCTTTCGGCTTGTCGGCCGGGATCGTGATCTTCGCGCCTTCGCGCAGCCGGTCGGAGCCGTCGGTGACCACGCGCTCGCCGAGCGCGACGCCGCTGACGATGCTCGTGCGCTCGCCGTCGACCGGGCCGATCGTGACCTTGCGCACCGTCACCGAGTTGTCGGGCTTCACGATGTACACGAACTGGCCGATCGAGCCCGTCAGCACGGCGGCCGTCGGCACGATCGTCGCATCGCGCATCACGTCGACCAGCAGCCGCGCGTTCACGAACTGATTCGGGAACAGCAGCCCTTCCTTGTTATCGAAGGTCGCGCGCAGCTTGACCGTGCCGGTGCTGGTGTCGATCTGGTTGTCGAGCGTGGCGAGCGAACCCGTCTCGAGCGGCACCGTGTTGTTGCGGTTGTACGCGGTGACCGACAGTTTCCGGCCCGCGTTCACCTGCTTGACGATCTGCGGCAGGTTGTCTTCCGAGGTCGTGAAGATCACGCTCATCGGCTGCAGCTGCGTGATCACGACGATCCCGTTCGTGTCGCCCGGCGTCACGTAGTTGCCGGGGTCGACCTGGCGCAGGCCGACGCGGCCCGACACCGGCGCCGTGATGCGCGCGTACGCGAGGTTCAGCTTCGCGGAGTCGATCGCCGCCTGGTCGGTCTTCACCGTTCCTTCATATTGCTTGACGAGCGACGCCTGGGTGTCGACCGTCTGCGACGCGATCGAATCCTGCGACAGCAGCGTCTGGTAGCGCTTCAGGTCGAGGCGGGCCGTCGCGAGCAGTGCCGAGTCGCGCGCGTGCGTGCCTTCGGCGTTCTCGAGCGCGACCTGGTACGGGCGCGGGTCGATCTGCGCGAGCAGGTCGCCCTTCTTGACGATCTGGCCTTCCTGGAACGCGACCGACTGCAGGTAGCCCGACAGCTGCGTCTTGACCGTCACGCTCGCAAGCGGCGTCACGGTGCCGAGCGCGGACAGCACGATCGGCATCTCGCCCTGCGTCGCGGTCGCGACCGATACGGGTTGCGGAACGTTCGCCATGGCGGCGGGGCCGCCGCGGCCGCGATGGCCGCCGCCTGCGCTCGCGCCGGAAGCCGCGCTGGCCGCCGCCTGCGCGTCGGCCTGCGTGCGGTTCCACGGGTGCCACCACAGCAGGCCGCCGATGACGACGACCGCGAGCGTCCCGATCACCCACGTGCGGCGCGGGCGGCGCGCGGCGGGGGAGGCGGGATCCTTCGAAGGGGGCGTGGGCTTTTGTTGATTGTCCATCGGGTTCTGTCAGGAAGACGGCTCGGCAGGCCGGGAAACGGGCTGGAAACCGGGCTGGAAAACGGGCCTGGGGCGGCGCATGGGCATGCGGTGCCGGAGGGCCGGCTCGGTCCGGGCCCTTCCGGTCTGCGCGGAAGTGAAAAGAGCGGAAAAGAGCGGTGCGCGCCGCGAATGCGGCGCGACGATGGGCATGATCCTACGTCCCGTCCCCGTTACAGTCCAGTCGTCTATCTTTCAACGGGTTACGGTCGTTACAGAACGCGACGGGGCGATGACGGATCGATTACACGGCGCTGCGCCGGGCCGGCGCGCCGCCGATCTCGCGGGTGATTTTCGCGATGCATTCGTGCAGCGCGGGCACCACGTGTTCCTGCAGCCATTCGGGCGAGCACTGACTGGATGCGCCGCCGCAGTTCACCGAATAGCGCTGGCCCGACGGGCCGACGAACCCGGCCGCGACCGCATTCAGCCCTTCGCGCCATTCGCCGATCGCGATCGCGTGGCCGGCGCGCATCGCGTCGTCGAGGCCGGGGCTCAGGCGCGCCGATACGTGCGGCCAGTCGTCGCCGGCCGTCGCGCGCAGCGCATCGAGCAGCGCGCGGCGCTCGTCGTCCTCCAGCGCCGCGAGATACGCGCGGCCGACCGCGGTGCGCGCGATGTCCATCCGCGAGCCGATCTCGAGGCGCGTGACGAGCACGGCCGAGCGCGGCCGGATCACGTCGATCGCGACCATGTCGAGCCGGTCGCGCACCGCGAGGTGCACCGACAGCGACGTGCGCTCGGCGAGTTCGATCATGAACGGCCGCGAGCGCGCGCGGATGTCGAAGTTGCGCAGGAAGCCGTGGCTCAGCTCCAGCACCGACGCGGTCAGCACGAAGCGCTCGCTGTCGGGCAGCTGGAACAGGAAGCCGGCGCTGACGAGCGTCGCCGTGATGCGCGACACGGTCGGCTTCGGGATGCCCGTCAATTCGGTCAGCTCGCGGTTGCTGACCGGGGCGTCGGCGGCCGCGATGCGGCGCAGCACGGCGAGGCCGCGCGCGAGCGCGGTGATCTCGTCCGGCGACGATTCGCGGTCTCGGGGCGCGGGAGGCGTTACAGATGTCGACACGAGGGATTCTCTCTATTTCCGAAACTCGATTTCATTTTGTTGGTATTGTAGGATGATTGTCAAAAGATGCATGTTCCATGGGTGAATCGTTCATCGGATGAGATTTTACGGGTTCACCCTTGGTTTATTAGGAAAGTGCTCAAATGAGCGTTGCCGGAAAGTGAACAAACCGGTGCAAATACCGCTTGACTTGTCGGGCGGAAACGGAAAGAATGTCTCACGTTTTCGAAACATCGTTTCAGGAGTTTAACCGGCAACGGTGTTTCGCGCAGTCTCTCAGGTTCTAGCACGGCCCTCGGAATGGCTAGAACTTTTTTAGCGCCACGGTCTCCGTGGCGCTTTTTTTTGCCCGTCGTTTCCCGTTTCAGGCCGGCAAGCCCGCCACCAGGGCCTGAACGCCGCGGTTTCGCCACAGCGAAGTTTACCGCGTCGCCAGCCATCCTCCCCCAGATCGCCGCGTCGTTCGCGCCGGACCCTCGTTTCCGTCATTTCAATCATCGGCTGGCCGCGCCACCGGCATGCGCTCGCCGTGTGCGCCGATCGTGCGGCAAATGATGCCCCCGTTCGCCGGGGACCCCCTATGCAAAAGTAGGAGGGTGACCCATCCCGGCCTTGCGCGCGCGTCCGCAGAATGCCGGTACGGGCCGTGAAAGCGTCGCGGCCCGCGTCTGCAGCAGAGCATGACGTCCAGCGCGTGTCGCTGGCGGACCCCTTGGATGGAGGTCATATGTTCAGTACCCGCGCGTGTTGCGGCAGTGTGGCGGCACTGTTGCTCCTAATGTGCGCCGTTCCCTCGTTTGCCCAAACGTTTCGCGTTCAATGTCCGTTCACCACGCCGTCCCATCCGACGGCGCTGCCGGCCGGCGGTGCGGAACCCGCCTACACCGGACCGTCCTTCACCGGGCTGAACTCCACGCCGACCGGTATCGTCAACGGCGCCATCAAGTGTCAGCAGATCTCGGGCGGCGACGGGTACGCCACGATGGCCGACGGCACACAGACGTACCTGTTTGCCTTCGGCCCGTTGTCCGGCATTGCCGACATCCAGGCCGGCCGCGCCGGTACGGAGTTCGCGTCGGTGTTCAACACGGTCGGCGATCCGAGAACCGACGCGACCTATAACGGAGCGGTCGGCCTCGTGCCCGACCCGGAATCGTCGCCGCCGGGCCAGTTGACCGGCCATGTGGATCCGCGTCCGATCATGGATATCGGCGTGATGAACGGCAACATGCCGGCGCCCGAGATGGCGATCGACGAGGACGACGAGTTCTTCCTGACGCTCACGAACGTCGGCATGATCATGCGCCCCGACCTGTTCGAGCAGCACACGGTGCACTTCCACGGTTATCCGAATGCGTCGTCGTTCTATGACGGCGTGCCGGATGCGTCGGTGGCGATCAACATCGGCGCCAGCTTCACCTATTACTATCTCGCGCCCGATGCCGGCACCTACTTCTGGCACTGCCACATCACGCCGCCGGAGCACCTCCAGATGGGGATGGTCGGCCAGATCTTCGTGCGGCCGCGCCAGAACCGGGTGCCGTCCGGCAAGTCGCTGTACGCGTCGCTGGTCGCGCAGCAAGACGATCTTCGCACCCGGTGCGGCAACGACATTCTGTGCTCGACGCCGCTGCCGCCTTCCAATGGCGTGCTGCACGTCAACGACAAGAGCGGCAAGCCGACGCTCTACGCATACAACGACGGCGACGGTTCGACTGCATACGACGTCGAGTATCCGGTGCAGATCCACGGCTTCGATCCGAACTTCCATTTCGTGGGGATGACGTTCAATCCGGAACCGTTCACCGACATGAAGGACAAGTACTTCATGCTGAACGGGCGCAGCTATCCGGACACGGTGACCCAGGGGCCGATGCAGACCCCGGTGGCCGACGGCACGGCCCATGTTTCCCAGCCGCTGCCGACGATCATCAATATCCCGGCCGGCGGCCGCGCGCTGCTCCGGATTTCCGATCTCGACGTCACCGAATTCCAGACGCTCGCGTCGCTGGGCGTGAGGATGCACGTGATCGGCGTCAACGCCCGGTTGCTGCGCGACATGGCCGGCAACGACATGACTTACTACACCAACTCGATCACGCTCGGCGGCGGCGAATCCATCGACGTGATTCTCGATGCGAGCGACACGACGAAGTACGCGCCGGGGTCGGTCTACTACCTCTACACGCCGAATCTCGATCACCTGTCGAACGACGCCGAGAACTTCGGAGGGCTGATGACGGAGGTCCGCATCTGCCCCGCCGCGCTCAACCCGGCTACGAAGTCCTGCATCTAGGAGAAATATCGTGGGCCACTTCACTCATGACATCCGGACCGCAATGTGCACGGGTGCCGGACGGCTCGTACGTCTCGCCGTGGCAATGCTTGCCGCATTGCTCTGCGGGCCGGTTCTGGCCGCCGCGCCGGGCATCACCGGCACGCATTTCGACCTGAGCGCCGAAGCGAGCCGCATCAGCCAGCCAGACGGCACGAGCGTCTATTCGTGGGGCTACGGCTGCCGCACGGCGCCGGCGGGATTCTCGCCGGCGGGCATCACGGGTGCGAACTGCCCGAGCATGCAGATTCCCGGGCCGACACTGATCGTGCGGCAGGGCGACGTGATCACGGTGACGCTCACGAACAACCTGCCCGCGGCCGCGGGCAACACGTCGATCCTGTTTCAGGGGTTCCAGGTGTGCGCGGCGGCGCTCAATCCCGACGGCTCGTGTCCGGCCGCGCTCACCGGCGTGCCCGGGCTGCTCACGCGCGAGGCGGCGCACGGCAACACGGTCACCTACAGTTTCGTCGCGGCGACGCCCGGCACGCATGCCTACTACAGCGGCACACGGGGCGACCTGCAGATCGAGATGGGCCTCTATGGCGCGATCATCGTGTTGCCGACCTCGGCGCCGGGCGTGCTTGCCTTGCCGGCGGGATGCCGCGCAGTCGCCGCGACGCTGCCCGACGGCCAGCCGGACTACCGCAACGCGGCGGCCGCATACAACCATGTTTCGGCGTGCTATGACCGTGAGTATCTTTTTCAGTTCTCCGAAATGGATCCGCGCATCCATACGCAGGCCGAGCAGGAGGCCGCGAAGACGTGCACGCTGCCGACGGGCTGCATGACCGTCGAGACCGAGCCTTATCACCCCGCGTACTTCATGATCAACGGCCGCTCGATGCCGGACGACATGGACCCGAACTATGCGATGCAGTATCCGCATCAGCCCTACAACGGCAATCCGCACATGCACCCCGGCGAGCTGGTGCTGTTGCGGATCATCGGCACGGGCCGATGGCAGCATCCGTTCCACGAGCACGGCAATCACGTCCGCGTGCTCGCGCGCGACGGGAACCTGATTCTTGCCAAGTCGGATGCGACCAAGGTCGCGGGCCCGCTGCTGTTCACCACGACCACGACGCCGGGCGAAACCATGGACGGCATCTTCTACTGGACCGGCAAGGGGCTCAACTGGGACGTTTACGGGCACAAGCCGGGCGACGGCAGCGTCTGCATTCCCGATGCGAACGGCTACTACACGGCGGACCCGACGGCGCCGAACTACTACGAATGGTGCGCGGACCACAACAAGGCGCTCGAAGCGCATCCGTTCGGCAACGTCGGCAGCGGCGGACCGGTCACGCTGCCCGACTCGCACATCCTGACGAACGGTGCGTGGTATGGCGGCAGTCCCTATCTCGGACCGGATGCGACGATTCGCGCGACCTCGCCGACCGGCACGACGCCGCCGAGCGGCACGATCGCGAATCCGCCGGGAAGCGAAGCGGGCTTTGCATTCATGTGGCATTCGCACAATGAACGCGAGATCACCACGAACAACATCTTCCCGGGCGGAATGATGATGATGATGCTCGTCGATCCACAAGTCTTCGTGATCAACGAAGGCAACTAGAGGCGGGGAGAACGGAAATGCGATTCATCCAGTTCAAGGCGACGTTTCTCCGCCTGGCCAAGGCGAGCCTCGCCGCGTCGATGCTGCTGGCAGCGAGCGAGGCATCGCTCGCCCAGACCGTGAACCTGACGGCGAAGGCCGTGTCGGCCACGATGCCCGACGGCGAGATCGTACCGATGTGGGGCTACACGTGCTCGGCGGCCGCCGTGGCGCCGGCCACCTGCGCGGCGGCCAATCCCGGCGCCGGATCGGGCTGGTCGCCGGTGGTGATCACCGTGCCGTCCGGCGCGACGCTGACGATCAACCTCACGAACAGTCTGCCTGCCACCGTGCCGACGTCGCTCGTGATCGTCGGCCAGCTGGGCGGCGGTCTCGGCAAGACGGCGACGTCGACCCAGAGCCCCGTGCATCCGACCCAGACCTCGACGACCTGGCCGATCGCAGGCACCGGCAGCGGTGCGACGTTTACGCCGCCCGCGCAAGGGCCACGGGTTCAGTCGTTCTCGACCGAGGTGGCGCACGGCGCGACGACGGCGCTGAAGTGGAACAACCTGCGGCCCGGCACCTACCTGATCGAATCGGGCTCCCATCCGTCGATCCAGGGGCCGATGGGCCTCTACGGCGTGCTGGTGGTGCGCACGCCGCCGCCGTCCGCGACGTCGCGACCGGTCGCCTATCCGGGCGTGCCATACGATGCCGACATCCCGCTCGTGCTGAGCGAAATCGATCCGGTGCAGAACGCGGCGGTCGCGGCAGCCGTGGCAACCACCGGCTTCAGCGAAACGAAGGTATGGTCTGGCCTTTCTGGTGGCTGCGGGGATTCGCACTCCTCATCGTTCGGCACCTGCTATCCGCCGGCCGTGAACTACGATCCGCGTTATTACCTGATCAACGGCGTCGCCTTCGATCGCACGAATCCGAACCGGTCGTCGTTCCCCGCAACGGCCTCCGTGTCGACCGGCCAGGTGCTCCTGCGCTTCGTCAACGCGGGCCTGCGGATGCACGTGCCGTCGGTGGTCGGCGCGCAAAGCGGGAACCCGTCGGTCTCCGGCTTCACGCTCGTCGCCGAGGACGGCAATCCGCTGCCCGGCAATCCGCGCGTGCAGTCGTCCGTGTTCATGGCGGCCGGCAAGACTTACGACGTGATGATGACCGCGCCGGGCCTGAATGCGCCCGCGCTGCCGGTGTTTGACCGGCAACTGAGCCTGTCCACCAACAACCAGCGCGACGGCGGCATGCAGGCGTATCTCAGCATCAACAACGGCGCGCTTCCGTCCGCCGGCGGAGGCGGCCAGAACGTCGTCGCCAATCCCGACAAGTACTTCCTCGTGGCGGGCAACACGCTGACCGTGGCGGACCCCGGGAAAGGGGTGATCGCCAACGACGTCGGCGTCTATGGCGTGCAGCTCGTGACCAAGCCGGCCAACGGCACGGTGACGCTGAACCCGGACGGCACGTTCAACTACGTGCCCAATGCCGGTGCGACGTCGGACAGCTTCGTGTATCAGGCGAACGGCAATCCCGCGGTCACCGCGACGGTGACGCTGGCTCCCTGCACGCAAGCCGCCGGCTGCCTGTCCGGCCCGCCGGTCGCCCACGACGACAGCTACACGAGCAACATCGCATCGCGGCTGCAGATCGGCGCGCCGGGCGTGCTCGGCAACGACACGGACCCCGGCGGTCTGCCGCTCACCGCGGCAGTGGTGCCGGGCAGCGTCAGCGGCGGCACCGTCACGCTGAACGCGGACGGTTCGTTCTCCGTAACGCCGAGCGCGCCGCCCGTCGGCGCCGCGACCGCGGGCGTGACCTTCAAGTATACGGCGGTCAACTCGCAGAACACGGCGAGCGTCGCCGCGAACGTTGCCGTCACGTTCAAGGGCGGCAGCGGGCTCGCCGTGAAGGTGCTGGATGGGCCGAGCGCGGCACCGGGCAAGACGCCCGTGCAGCTCACCGACTACCGCTGGATCATCGAGGAAGACCGCACGTTCCAGATCGACCCGGCCTGCCAGGTGAACACGACACCGCGCCCCGCGAACTGTCCGCCGCTGCCGGTGCCGAGTCTCGGCACCAGCTTCCATACGAGCTATATGCCGGTGATCGCGGCGGGATGCGTCGGCACGGTGGCGTGCGAGTCGGGGCAGACGGTGTTCGATCCTGCAACCAACACGCACGTACCCACGGTATGCGATATCGGCAACGGCGCGTGCCGCACGAACGCCGCGCAACAGGTGGCGGTCGACCCGAGCCAGGTGTCGCTCGATCCGACCAAGCACTACTACATCTCGATTCTGCCGGGCGATGCGGGTAACAGTTTCTCGAACGGCGGGGGCGCCCCGAAACCCGTCGATCCGAACGACCCCACCAGCGCGATGCGGCAGTTCGACATTTCAAAGGATTGCCCGTCGGGCCCCGGCGGCGCGGATTTCGCGCCGGGCACGGGCACCTGCGGTCATACGATGGGCGGCGCGCCGATCGCGCCGGCCCAGAAGAGCGTCAACGTGCTCGTGCAGGAGACGCCGTTGCAGACCGCGAAGATCTCGGTATTCGTGTTCGAGGACGATGCGCCCGTCAACGGCGAAGTGGACGTGAGCGGCGGCAACGACGGCTTCGGCAGCTCGCATGAGCCGGGTCTCGGCGGGTTCGAGATCAAACTGTTCGACGACGCGGGCGGCACCGGCGACGCCACCGGGCAGATGACCTACGACATGTTCAACATGCCGCTGTCGAACTCGCTGCAGGGCACGATCGATCCTTCCACCGGCCTGAATGCGTGCCCGATTTCGACGACGTCCACCGACGGCCTCGTCGGCATGATCCCGACCTGCCCGAAGTACGAGTCCGACGGCAAGACGCTGTCGCCGCTGGTCGGCCAGGCGGTCATCGCGAACCTGATGCCGGGACGCTATGGCGTCGTCGCGACGCCGGGCGCCGACCGGAGCGGCCGCGGCGAGGAATGGCTGCAGACCAACACGCTGGACGGACAGAAGGCCCACGACGCGTTCATCAAGGTCGGCGGCCCGTCGTACTTCCAGGAGTTCGGGCCCGCGGGCTTCCACGTGTCGATCGGCTTCGCGAATCCGAAGATCATCAACGACCGGCTGCCGGTGGTATGCGCCGGCACGACCTGCAACAACTCGCTCGCCGGCCGGATCACGAATCTGCACTACAGCCGCCCGCCGAACGAGAACCTGTACGGCTCGGGCTCGCGCGATTCGCTCGGCTTCACGCAGTGCTATGTGAGCGTCGGCGACACCGACGGGGAGGACATCGCCTTTACCAAGTGCAATCCCGACGGCACGTTCAAGATCAGCGGCCTGCCCGACGGCACGTTCCGCATCACGGTCTTCGATCAATGGAACGACCAGATCGTGGACGGGCTGGCGACGGCGACGCAGTTGAAGGGCGGACAGTCCAAGGACCTTGGCGATATCCCCGTGCTGCAGTGGCATACGAATCTGTACACGCGGACCTTCTTCGACCAGAACGGCGACGGCGTCTCGCAGGACAGCGAGCCCGGGCTCACGCTCGTGCCGACCAACATCCGTTTCCGCGACGGCAGCTATTCGAACTTCAACAACACGGACCTGAACGGCTTCGCCGGATTCAACGAAGTGTTCCCGCTGTTCAACTGGTACGTGGCCGAAGCCGACACGACGCGCTACAAACAGACGGGCGTGCACGTGGTGTATGACGCGGGCGGCCCGGTCGACGGTACGCCGGGCGGAGGCAGCTCGAACATCGCGGCGAATTTCGCCAA
The DNA here is from genome assembly GCF_905339865.1 of Burkholderia sp. BCC1993. Lineage (NCBI taxonomy): Bacteria > Pseudomonadati > Pseudomonadota > Betaproteobacteria > Burkholderiales > Burkholderiaceae > Burkholderia > Burkholderia sp. BCC1993. The sequence goes on from NZ_CAJPGZ010000022.1 coordinate 148,406, forward strand.
CACGATCGAATCGTCGACCGCGCATCTGCCGACGAACCTGCGCGTGCCGGGCGCCAAGTATTGCAACGACGCGGATTGCACGGACCAGTCCGGCACGAACCCGTCGACTGCACGGATCGATCCGCCATGGGTGACGACCGAAGGCTGGCAGGGTTTCTCCGGCCAGAATTCGTTCATCGAGTTCGGCAAGAAGCCGTTCGGCCCGACCGAGAACGGCGGCATCAAGGGCGAGGTGATCTACGCGTCGACGCGGCCGTTCGACGACCCGGCGCTGCTGATTCACACGAGCTGGACGCCGGACATTCCGAACGTGACGGTCAACCTGTACCGGGAGGATACGGCGACGGACGGCACGACGACGCTCGCGCTCGTCGATACGACGAAGACGAGCAGCTGGGACGACTGGGCGCAGGGCTTCCGCTCCGACGGCATTCCGAACATGAACTGCCCCGGGCAGGAGGCGAGCGACCCGTTCTTCTACACGTTGAAGAACAGCCCGCAGTGGCTCGACCCGACGCATCGCGCGTTGCCTGCGAATTCGCAGTTCAAGTGCTATGACGGCATGCACGCGTTCAACCAGGTGCAGCCGGCGCCCTACGACGGGATGTACCAGTTCCCGAGCGTGACGACGCGCGACCCGTCGACGGGCCTGCCGACGGGCACGAACTGCACGATCTGCGTGGCGAACCCGTCGGGCGACGGCACGAAGATGCTGCCGACCGGGAAATACGTCGTCGAGGTGGTGGTGCCGCCGGGCTACGAGCTCGTGAAGGAGGAGGACAAGAACATCCTGATCGGCGACAACTACATCGCCCCGGTGACGCAACAGTTCGGCGGTCTCGGCAATATCTTCATCCTGCCCGACCAGGCGGCGATGAATTCGACCTTCAACCCGAACAATGCGCAGAACCCAACGTCCGATCTCGGTTCGACGCCGCGGCACGAAGGCGACACGGGCAGTGTCGAGACCTTCTGGCCGTGCGTCGGCGCGCTGCGTATCGTGCCGGACTACATCAGCCTGTTCCCGGGCTCGAAGGAGGTCGCGCCGTTCGCCGGTGCCTCGCGGCACCTGTGCGACCGCAAGGAAGTCACGCTCACGAACGAGATGTCGGCGCTCGCGAAGTTCTGGCTGTTCAGCTCGACGCATGTCGCCGCGCACTACACCGGCTTCATGCTCGACGACTTCTCGTCCGAGTTCGATCCGTACTCGCCGCAGTTCGGCGAGAAGTTCGCGGTGCCGAACGTGCCGATCTCGATGAAGGACTTCGCCGGCAATGAAGTGGCGCGCACGTATTCGGATTCGTGGGGCATCTTCAACGGGCTGAACTATTCGACGTGGCAGGTCAACCCGCCGAATCCGACCGGTTACGCGCCGACGATGATGGTCGCCTGCATGAACGATCCGGACATGCCCGACCCGGCGCATCCGGGGAAGACGATTCGTGATCCGATGTTCAACCCGGCATACAGCCAGTTCTGCTACGAGATTCCGTTCATGCCCGGCCAGACCCAGTACATGGACACGCCGGTGGTACCGGTCCAGGCGTTTGCTTCCGGCTACAACCCGCCCGACTGTGCGTACCCGGACGGTACGCCCGCGATTGCCAGCGTGACCGGCGACTCGAGCGGCGGAGGGGCGGGCCCGTGGGTCAGCACGGTCGGTCACCAGCTGACGATCAAGGCGCTCGGCGACCAGGTCGTGCCGAACAACGCGTACAACGGGCCAGCCGCGACCGCCGCGCCGTTCAACCAGAAATTCGTCAAGCGCCACTATGGCTTCGGTGCGACGCAAGGGAAGGTCACGATCGGCGGCCACGTAGCTTCAGTGCAGTCGTGGACCGACTCTGAGATCCATGTCGTCGTCACGCCGCTGATCGGCTCGAGCTGCACCGTTGACCAGCGCGGCGTGCTGACGCCGACGTCCTGCGGCGAACTGGTCGTCACGACCGCCAGCGGCAAGAACACGATCGATACGGTTACCGTGACGGTGGGTGGCAAGGCGCCGACTTACGTGAACGGCGAGAACGCGACCAACGACGCGATCCAGACCGCGATCGACAAAGCGACCCCGGGCGACCTGATCATCGTCGGTCCGGGCACCTACAACGAAATGGTCGTGATGTGGAAGCCGGTGCGGCTGCAGGGCGTCGGCGCCCCGTCGGTGGTGATCAACGCGAACACGCATCCGTCGGGCAAGATGGACGCGTGGCGCAGGGAGGTCGACTGCCTGTTCGGTGTCGCAATGAACGGCGCGATGATCTCGGCATCGAACCCGTTCGATCCGACCGGCACGTACACGTGCCCGACGGCGATGCAGCGCAAGGTCGATCCGATCCCGTTCGAGCCGACCGTGGGGTGGGATTCGAACCTGAACGGCAACCTCGGCGAAATGCTGCTCGAGCCGACGCTGATGGGCGCGTACGAAGGCGCAGGCATCACGGTGCTCGGCAAGGGCGTGCGGGACGTGCTGGTGGGCGGCGTGCCGCAACCCGACCCGAACTGCACCGCGAACGGCATTTGCGTGCCGCTCACGGGCCCGACGCGGTTCCAGCCGAACCCGCCGGATTGCCGGAATAACCCGAGCAACTTCCTGTGCAATCCGTCGCGCATCGACGGCATCACGGTCACGAACAGCTCGCAAGGCGGCGGCGGGATTTTCCTGCACGGCTGGAACCATCTGATGGAGGTGTCGAACAACCGTGTGTTCGCGAACGCGGGCACGCTCGCCGGCGGCATCTCGGTCGGCCAGGTCGAGGTACCGGACGGCACGATCGCGCCCAACGGCATCACCCAGCTTCCGTTCGGCTTCAACAAGGCTGTGAACGTGCATCACAACTCGGTGACGTCGAACGCGGCGTACGGCGACGAAATCAATTCGAGCACGCCGTCGTCAGCCGGAGGCGTGGTGTTCTGCTCGGGCGCCGACAACTATCACTTCAACTACAACTGGGTGTGCGGCAACATGAGCAGCGGCGACGGCGGAGGCGTCGCGCACTTCGGCTTCAGCTATGCCGGCGATATCTCGCACAACTGGGTGCTGTTCAACCAGAGCAACAACCCGACACTGCCGACCTACGGCGGCGGCATCATCGCGCAGGGCGTGCCGCCGGACGGCACCTTCTGCGAGAACTCGACGGTCGACGTGGACTGCGCGCCGCAACTGTCCGACGGTATCGGGCCGCGGCTCGTGATCGACGGCAACCTGATCATGGGTAACACGGCGGAGAGCGGCAAGGGCGGCGGGTTGCGGCTGCAGCAGGTGAACGGCACGGACGTGGAGCGCAGCCCCAACAATGCGGCGAATTGGTACACGGTTCGCGTCATCAACAACATCATTGCGAACAATGTCGCGGGCTGGGGCGGCGGCGGCGTGTCGTTGCAGGACGCGGTGCGCGTGAGCTTCGTCAACAACACCGTGATGTCGAACGACGCGACGGCGTCCGCCGGCGTGCTGTTCAACACGGATGCGGCCACCCAGGCGAACGTCGGGCCGCCGAACTGCACCACGGTCGGCGCGCAAACGACGTGCAATCCGATCACGACGTCGACGTACCAGCCGGCCGGACTCGAGACCGCGCGGCATACGGCGAACTTCATCGCCGCGTTCACCGCGCCCGGCGTCGCGTGTCCGGCGGGTCTGCCGAACTGCACGACCTTCTCGAACCCGATCCTGACCAACAACGTGTTCTGGCAGAACCGCACGTTCTTCATCACGGTGTCCGGAGTGAATCCGAACATCCCCGGGCTGCAGAACACGGTTGCGCTGAATCCGACGTTGAACCAGGCCGGGCATGGGACGGGCTATTGCGATCCGAACGCGGTCTATTGGGACATCGGTGCGTATGGCGACACGGGCCCGGGCAACCATCAGTCGGGTCTCACGCTGAGCCCGCAGTACTCGATCCTGACCGATGTGGGCGACTACCCGGGCGCGAACAACAGCGGGGCCAACCCGTCGGTCGTGAGCCAGTACTGCAATGGGGCGCGCGTGCCGCCGGAAGGAGGCGGAAACGGCTTCGCGGTGCCGCCCGGCATCTCGGACACGGTGCTGCCGAACCCGCTGTTCAGCCTGCTGCCGTCGGCGGTGCCGGATGAGGGCAATCAGTGGATCAACATGTCGTACGGCCCGTTGTCGCTGTTCAACATGTCGATCGCGTCAGGCAGCTCCGGGTATGGCGTGCTGCTCGGCAACTACTCGCCGCGCGCAGGTTCGCCCGCGATCAACGCGGGAACGCAGGCGGGCGCGCCGAATCATGACTTCTTCGGCACGACGCGTCCGCAACAAGGGAAGTACGACATCGGTGCGGTCGAATTCCGTCCGTCTGGCATCGTGGGTGGCCTGCCGATCGATCCGCTGGCGCTCGGCACGGTGCTGACCGACGTCGTGGGCGGCCTGCCGATCCCTCCGCTGGCGGTGCCGAACGTACCGACCGGCGCCGTGGGCGGCCTGCCGATCGCGCCGCTGGCGGTGCCGAACGTGCCGACCGGCGCCGTGGGCGGCCTGCCGATCGCGCCGCCGACGGTGCCGAAAGTGCCGGCCGGTGTCGTGGGCGGCCTGCCGATCAATCCGCTGGGGCTCGGCACGGCGCTGAATCGACCTTGAAGGGGGGGGCCATGAACCGTTCACGTTTGCTGTGCAGGCGAGCGGCGCGTTACGCCGTCGCCGCCTGTCTCGCCGCCGCGGCCGTCGCAGAGCCGGCCGCGGCGCAGCAGGGCGCGCCCGCTGCGCCCGGCCCCGGTGCGAAGCATTCGCCATACCGGCCGGACCTCCCGCGGCGCGCGAGAACCTACTACATGATGACGAGGGGGATCGACAACCTGAAGGTGCACCGCATCACATCGGACAACCTGATCCGCTTCAGCTACCGCGTGACCGATCCCGCTGCCGCGAAGCGGCTCGCCGACAGGAGCGCGACGCCGTATCTGTACGGGCAGACGAGTCACGCACTGCTCGAGGTGCCGGTGATGGACAAGGTCGGCCAGTTGCGGCAAAGCGGCCGGCTCGAGGCCGGCCGGGAATACTGGATGGTGTTTTCGAACAAGGGCAACGTCGTCAAGGTCGGCGAACGCGTGAACGTGATCATCGGATCGTTGCATATCGACGGGCTGCTGGTCGAATAACGATGCGGCCGCGATTTGCGGCACAGGGACAGGAGAAGACTCATGATCCGGTTTCTTTCGGTAGCAATGGGGGCGGTCTCATTGGCGGGTTTGCTTGCGCTGGCGCCCGACTCGATCGCGGCCTCGGCGGCAGGCACCGCCCAGGCCAAGGCGGCATCGGCGGGGCACGCGAGCGCCGCGCAGATCGTCGAGCGCAACGTGGCGGCGCGCGGCGGGCTGCAAGCGTGGCGCACGGTCAGCACGCTGACGATGTCGGGGCTGATGGAGGCCGGCGGCAAGAAGAACACCGCGCTGCCGTTCGTGATGACGATGAAGCGTCCGCACAAGAATCGCTTCGAAGTCCGCTTCAACGGGCAGACGGCGTTCCAGGTCTATGACGGTGCGCAGGGCTGGAAAGTCCGGCCGTTTCTCGGTCGTGACGAAGTCGAGCCCTATACGCCGGCCGAGGCGAAATCGGCGGCGCAGTCCGCGGAACTGGACGGGCCGCTCGTCGATTACGCGAGCAAGGGCAGCACGGTTCAGCTGATCGGCTCGGAAATGGTGGAAGGGCATCGCGCCTACGTGTTGAAAGTGACGACGAAAGAGCGCGCGGAGCGTCGCGTGTGGATCGATGCGGCCACGTTCCTCGAGCTGAAGATCGACGGCGACCCGCGCGTGCTCGACGGCAGGATGCACGGCGTCTCCGTGTTCTTCCGCGACTTCCGCAAGGAGGGAGGGATCGTCGTGCCGCACACGCTCGAGACGGCCGTTGCCGGCGTGAAGGGAACGCACAAGTTGACGATCGATCACGTGGCGGTGAATCAGCCGGTGGACGATGCGTCGTTCGGCAAGCCGCAGCTCGGGGCGGCCAGGGTGACGAGCCGCTAGCCGGACAATCGGGCGAGGACCGGGGCCATGAAGCGAATCGAATCGTGGGTGCTCGCCGGCTGCATGGCGGCAGCCTTGTGCGCGTGCAAGCAAGTACCGGGGCAGGGTCTCACCGCGGACCAGATCGTCGAGAAGAATATCGCCGCGCGGGGCGGGCTCGACGCATGGCGCAAGGTCCGGACGATGGTCTGGTTCGGCCATGTCGACAGCGCGAACGCCCCCGTGCGGGACATGCCGTTCGTCCTCGCGATGAAGCGGCCGAACAAGACGCGCTTCGAGCTGACGGTATTGAACGAGAAGAGTGTGCGCGTGTTCGACGGCAGGGAAGGCTGGAAGCTGGGCGCGAGTCCGCGGCCGTATTCGAGCGACGAGATCAGGTCGGCGCGTGACGAGCAGGTGATCGACGGGCCACTGATCGATCACGAGGCGAAGGGCGTCGGCGTGGCGCTGGAAGGGGTCGACCAGATCGGCGGGCACGATGCATACCGCCTCGCGGTGACGCTGCCTTCCGGCGCGGTTCGCCATGTGTGGATCGATGGCCGCACGTTCCTGGACGTGAAGTTCGACCGTCAGTTGCGTGGCCCGCGCGGCCCGGTCACCGTCGAAGTGAGCTACAGCGATTTCAAGGCCATCGACGGCCTGCAGATCCCGCTCAGGATCGAAAGCCATACGGCGGCTTCCCCGAACAGGGACACGCTGGTCATCGACAAGGTGTCGCTGAATCCGCCGCTCGACGATGCGATCTTCACCCGGCCCGTGTCGCCGGGCGGACGCCGTTCGATTGCGATCGATGCGAGCGTGTCGCCGGCGCCGCCGCGTGCCGGCCTGCCGACGGCACGGCCATGAACGGCATCCGGCAGCGGCTGCGCGCCCTCGTGGCGGCGCGTCCGCTTGCCGTGAGCCGGCGGCTGGCGCGCTGGATGGTGCTGGCCGCGCTGTGCGCGCCCACCGGTCACGCGCGCTGCGACGAGGTGGCGCCCGCCGAGCCTGGCGCGCCCGTGCCCGTCGCTTCTGCGGACGCGGGCGAGGCGATCTACCAGCGCGGCATCCTCGGTTCGGGCGCGCCGCTCGAAGCCGTGCATCCGGACGGCGTGCGCCTGCGCGGCGCGGCGGCCGCCTGCATCAATTGCCACCGCCGCAGCGGCCTCGGTTCGAAGGAAGGCAACAACACGGTCCCGCCGATCACGTGGCGCTATCTGGCGCATCCTCGCGCGCAAACCGGCGAGGATCTCGACATCCCGTACGTTGCCGGCATGCGCACCGATCGCGAACCGTACACGGAGGAACGGCTCGCGCGGGCCGTGCGCGACGGGATCGATCCGGACGGCAAGCCGCTCGGCAGGCTGATGCCGCAGTACGCGCTCGGCGATGCCGACGTGGCTGCGCTGACGGGCTATCTGAAGCGTCTCGATCGCCGTCGGCCGTCGGGCGTGACCGACACGGTGCTGCATTTCGCGACGATCGTCACGCCCGATGCGGACCCGGTGAAGCGGGCGGGCATGCTCGACGTCCTGCAGCACTACTTCGCGGACAAGAACGCGTTTCCGTTCGGCGCGACGCCGCCGCTGCGCTCGACGCGAAAAATGATGTTCATGGTCAATCGGCGCTGGGAGCTGCACGTCTGGTCGCTCACCGGCCCGCCCGACACGTGGCATGAGCAGCTCAGGCAGTATTTCGCGCGACAGCCGGTGCTGGCCGTCGTGTCGGGGCTCGGCGGCAGGAACTGGGCGCCCGTTCACGACTTCTGCGAACAGGAGGCCGTGCCGTGCCTGTTTCCGAACGTCGAGGTGCCGGTCGAGACCGATCACGATTTCTACTCCGTGTACTTCTCGCGCGGCGTACTGCTCGAGTCGGACCTGATCGCGAAGCGCATCCTGGATGAAGCCGCGGCGCGGCCTGCGTCCCGGGCGGTGACGACGGTCCGGCAGGTCTATCGCGCGGGCGACAACGGCGAGCGGGGCGCACAGGCGCTGGCCGCCGCGCTGAAGGCGCACGGCATCGCGGTGTCGAATCGCGCGCTTGCGCCTCACGAGAGCGTCGCGCATGCGTTGCACGGGATGCCGCGCGACGATGCGCTCGTGCTGTGGCTGCGGCCGCCCGACCTCGCGGCGCTCGAGCATGTGCCGCCCGCGTCGGACACGGTGTTCATGTCGGGGCTGCTCGGCGGGCTCGACAGCACGCCGCTGCCGACGCGCTGGCGCGGCGTGACGCGCGTCGCCTATCCGTTCGACATGCCAGAAGGGCGGCGCGTGCGCGTCGACTACGCGTTCGGCTGGTTCACGATCCGGCGGATCCCGATGGTCGCGCCGCAGGTGCAGGCAGACACGTATCTCGCATGCGGCCTGCTCGCCGAGACGCTGAAGCATCTGGTCGATGCGTTCGTGGGCGAGTATCTCGTCGAGCGCATCGAGGACATGCTCGAACGTCGCATCCTGACCGGCTACTACCCGCGCCTGACGCTCGCGCCGGGGCAGCGCTTCGCGTCGAAGGGCGGCTATATCGCGCGGTTCGCCGGGCCGGATCGCGCGAAGCTTGCCGCCGACGGAGGCTGGATCGTTCCCTGAGCGGCCGCGCGCGTCGAGATGGAGTAGGAATCAGACCGCGTATGGAGGAAGTCTCCCCATGCCGGTTTTCGCGGGCGCTCCGCACAATGAATACATCGCGCGACGTTCCGGCGCAGCGCGGGCCACACGGCGTGAGGAGGGAAACCGCCATGACAACGTTTCTTGTCGGGCATGACACGCGTCATCGCTGGGCGCATCGCGGCTGGATGATCGCGATCGCGGCGCTCGCGTTGCTGCAGGCGTCCGTCGCGCAGGCGCTGCCGATCTTCGCGCGCCAGACCGGGCAAAGTTGCGTCGCGTGTCACGCCGGCGGCCAGTTTCCCGAACTGACGCCGTACGGGCGCATGTTCAAGCTGAACGGTTATACGTTGGGCGAGCGCACGATTCCGTTCGCGGCGATGGCCGTCGGCGACCTGAGCAAGACGCGAGCCAACAGCGACGCCAGCGGCAATCCGGTCACGCCGAAGAACGGCCTGCCGATCTTCGACTTCGCGAGCGTGTTCCTCGCCGGGAAGATCACCGACCATCTCGGCGGCTTCGCGCAATTCACCTATGCGAACTACGATCATCAGGATGCCAACGGAAAATGGAAAAGCTGGTGGGCATCGGACAACACCGACTTTCGCTTCGTCGACCGGATCATGTCTCCCGCAACCGATCTGATCCTCGGCCTGACGCTGCACAACAACCCCACCGTGCAGGATGTATTCAATACCGCGCCGGCCTGGAGCTATCCGTACATCGGCTCGGCGATCAGCCCGGTGGCCGGCGTTCCGGTCACGCCGGTGATCGAGGGCGCGCTCGCCATGCAGGTCGTCGGCATGGGCGGGTACCTGTACTGGAACAAGACGGTCTATGCGGAGCTGACCGCCTACAGCACGGCCGACGGCATCTGGTCGTTCCTGAGCAAGGGCAGCCGCGCGGGCAACCCGGATCACCCGCAGGTCTATCTGCGCGGCTACAACCCGTATGCGCGCATCGCGCTGACGCGCGAATGGGGGCCGCACAGCCTGATGGTCGGCGCGTTCGGGCTGAGCGTCAACGTCTATCCGAACGACCCGAACAGCTTCCCGATCTTCGGCACGGGCGTGACGCGCTATCGCGACTACGGTTTCGACACGCAGTACCAGTACCTGCTGGAGCCGCACACGATCACCGCGCAAGCGCGCTACGTGCGCGAGAACATTCACGATCCCAACAACTTCGTCGTGAGCGACAACACGGCGGCGAACCTGAATTCGTTGCGGCTCAAGGCGTCGTACATCTACCAGGCCAAGTATGGCGTCAGCCTGTCGTTCTTCAATACGACGGGAACCGCGGACAGCACCGCCTATGCGGCGAGCGCGAACTTCCATCCGAATACGCAGGGGTGGACGCCGGAAATATTCTGGATACCTGATCAGCACGTGCGCATCGGTATCCAGTACACGCATTTCACCAAGTTCCTCGGTGCGACGACCAACTACGACGGCAACGGACGCAATGCAAGGGACAACGACACGCTGTTCATCTATCTATGGCTCGCTTCGTTCTGACATACGGCGGGGCGACGGACATTGCGGCAGGGAGAGCGCTGACATGAACAAGGTGACCCATTTCGCTTGGCTTGCGCTGGTGCTGGCGGCATCGGGTTGTCACGACCTGGAGCGGTCGCGGGAAGTCGACAATCCGGCCGTGTCGGGCAAGACCATTGCATTGCAGGTGTGCTCGAACTGCCATGGCGCGAACGGCGTGTCGGTATCGCCGATGTTTCCGAAGCTCGCCGGGCAACGCAAGGAATACCTCGTCGATCAGTTGACCGACTTCAAGCATCACGCGCGCGCCGATCCGAATGCGAAGCGCTACATGTGGGGCTTCACGCATCTGACCGATGCGCAGATCGACCAGTTGGCCGATTATTTCTCGAGCCAGCCGGCGGTGCTCGGCGAGGTCGGCGATCGCTTGCTGCTCGACGCGGGCAAGGCGATCTTCGTGTCGGGACTGCCGGACAAGGGCGTGTCGGCCTGTGTCGGGTGTCATGGCCAGCATGGCGAGGGCATGACCGGGTTCCCCCGGCTCGCCGGCCAGCACGCGGACTACGTGCTGAAGCAGCTGAGGATTTTCCGGGAAACCGACACGCGGCCACGCGGCGCGATCATGAAGGCGGTGTGCGCGAACATGACCGAGCAGGACATGCGCGCGGTCGCGGCCTATGTCGAGGCCTTTCCGCCGGAAGCCGACGCACCGGCGAGCCCGGCGAGCCCGACGGTCGAGCAATGAGCCGCCGCCGCCGAACCGGCGTCACATGCGGCAGGTGCCGCGGGGCGGGCAGACGAGCGGCGCCGGCGGCGATCGTTTAGGTGTCTCGTCTCCCCCGGGGCGGGGCGCCTCTTTTTATTTGCATCCGATGGTTCCATCCTGGTGACGCTCATGAAAGCCATTCAATCGTCACGCGGCGGCATGGTGTCCGTTGTCGCGTCACTGTATCGGCTGCCTCGACGACTTCGCGCGCCGGCCGCGGTTCGCGCGTGCGGGCCGGGCGACGATCGTCCGTTCCTCGCGCGCCTGTCGGTCATCGACTGGCTGTTCGCACTGGCGCTCGTGGCGGGCGCGGGCCATGCGCTCGCGCACTACCATGCGTACATGGATGACTACGACAAGGCGGTGATGATCGGCACCGTGCCGGCGCTCGTCGTGCTCGGCTGGCGCTGGAAGCCCGCGCGGCTGATGATGGCGTCGATCGCCGTGCTCTCGTTGCTGTCGATCCAGATCTACCAGGGCGATCTCGCGCGCGCCGATGCGGCGTTCTTCCTCAAATACTTTTTGTCGAGCCAGTCCGCGATCCTGTGGATGAGCGCGCTGTTCGTGCTCGCGACGATCTTCTACTGGATCGGTCTGCTCGCGCGCTCGGCGTCGGGCGCCGCGATCGGCCAGAAGCTCACGTGGGTCGCCGTGCTGATGGGCTTCACCGGCCTGATGGTGCGCTGGTACGAGTCCTACCTGATCGGCGCCGACGTCGGGCATATCCCGGTGTCGAACCTGTACGAAGTGTTCGTGCTGTTCAGCCTGATCACCGCGCTGCTGTATCTGTATTACGAAGGCCACTACGGCACGCA
>NZ_CAJPGZ010000023.1:0-141243 GCF_905339865.1 Burkholderia sp. BCC1993
CGTCGCGATGTGGTTCAGGTATTCGACGCCGCCGTCGATCCGGCCGTACAGCGTCACGCTCGTCTGCGCGAACGCGGCCGCCGGTGCGGTGGCCACGATCAGCCATGCGAAATGTTTGAGTCGCAAAATCAAGCCCGCCTCTCCGTGTCTCGACCGTCCGATGCGTTGGCCGGCAACCCATGCCATCACGGCAGCGATGGTGCAACGCACACCATACGAATCGACATGCACGCGTCTGACGTTGATAATCCGCCGAACGGCGACGGAACAAGCGACAAAGACGATGGAATCGATACGGTACGCGGCCGCCGCGAGCCTTCCTTCGTTGTGGACCGATTATGAGGGTAGGACAAGCACCATGCGATGAACAACCACTATTTGGAAATTCACCCATGCCGCTCGTTTCTTAATGACGGAATCGAGTCATGCCAGCATCGGACTTGCCGTCTCTGTTGCCGGCCATGCGTCGTGACGATCCAGTGATGGGTGACGACGCAATTGACGATGACGATCCATGCAATTGCAACGCGCCTGCCGGAGCACGCCATGTCATCGGCGGACGATCAAAACCGGGGATGACGCGGTTGCCGGCCGCGCGCGTACCGGCCGGCACCCGAAGGCTTATCGCGGCACTTCGACGTAGGTTTCCCTGCAGATCTCGCGCAGCGCCTGGACGAGCACATCCCGCGTCGGCGCATGCGATTCGGCGGCGCGGGTAAACAGCGCGATGGGCGGCAGCGTCCAGACCAGCGAGTAAGGCACGATCGCCACGCCGGCGATGCGCACCATTTCTTCCGCGATATCGGCCGGCACGATCGACACCGCGTCGTCGCTCGACGCGATCATTTCGCCGATCAGCTTCGACGAGTAGCTTTCGACGATCGGCACGGGTGGCGCGATGCCCGCCGACAGAAACAGGTCGGTCACCTGCTCCCGCATCGGCGTGTGGGGCGCGCCGAGAATCCAGTCCAGCGCGTGCAGCTTCTCCCAGTCGAGCTTCGAGCGGGCCAGTTTCGCGGCGAGGCGCCGGCTCGCGATCATCCGCGGCTGCTGCTGGTACAGGACTTCGAAGGAGACCTGCCCCAGATCGATCGCCGACGACGCCCGCCCGATCACGAGGTCGACGCTGTGGTCCTTGAGCTGCAACAGCAGCTGATCGCTGGTGCCTTCGTGGATCGTCACGGTCAGGCGCCGTTCCATCCGGGATTGCAGCCGCTTGAGCGCCGCCGACAGCATCTGGCCCGAAATAAACGGAATCACGCCGATATGCAGGTGCGCCGCATGGCCGGCGGCGACCGCCTCCATCTCGCGGGCGAGATGGTCGAGATCCCTCAGCATCGCCTTGGCGCGTTCGAGCACGACCGAACCGAGCGCGGTCGGCCGCATGCCGCGCGACGAGCGCTCGAACAGCGGCGTGCCGAACATGCTTTCCAGCTCGGACAGCGCGTTCGTCACGGCGGGCTGGCTGCTGGCCATGTGCTCCGCGACGCGCGTCAGCGACCCGTGCTGCTGGATCTGCAGCAACAGCATCAGGTGCCGCATCTTCAGGCGCGCGCCAAGCCGCCTGACCACGTCGTTCGCGTCGAATGTCATTGCCGAACCGCCACACCATCATGAAAAAGTGATGGACCGATATTAAAACAGAATCATCTCCTTATGGCTGATCCCTAGAATCACCTCCATGGATCGCGTCGGGACTGGCCTGGCGCGCACGCCCGGACCAAAAAACATGAAACAGACAGAGACCCAGCAGCAGGCCGCGTACGACTATCACGAGTTTCCGACCCCTGGGAAGATCTCCGTCGTCGCCAGCAAGCCGCTCGTGACGCAGCGCGATCTCGCGCTCGCCTACACGCCCGGCGTCGCCAGCGTCTGTGAGTCGATCGCCGCCGAGCCGCTGAACGCGCACCGCTTCACGAGCCGCGGGAATCTGGTGGGCGTCATCACCAACGGCACCGCCGTGCTGGGTCTGGGCAACATCGGCGCACTCGCGTCCAAGCCGGTCATGGAAGGCAAGGCCGTGCTGTTCAAGAAGTTCGCGGGAATCGACGTGTTCGACATCGAGATCAACGAGACCGACCCGGACAAGCTCGTCGACATCATCGCCGGCCTCGAGCCCACCTTCGGCGGGATCAACCTCGAGGACATCAAGGCGCCGGAGTGCTTCACCGTCGAGCGCAAGCTGCGCGAGCGCATGAAGATTCCCGTCTTTCACGACGACCAGCACGGCACCGCCATCACCGTCGCCGCCGCGTTCATCAACGGGCTGAAGGTGGTCGGGAAGTCGATCAAGGAAGTGAAGGTCGTGACGTCGGGCGCCGGCGCGGCGGCGCTGGCCTGCCTGGACCTGCTCGTCGACCTCGGGCTGCCGGTCGCGAACATCTGGGCAACGGATATCGAAGGCGTCGTCTATCGCGGCCGCACCACGCTGATGGATCCGGCCAAGGAACGCTTCGCGCAGGAAACCGATGCGCGCACGCTGTCCGAAGTGATCGGCGACGCGGACGTGTTCCTCGGGTTGTCGGTCGGCGGCATCCTGAAGCCGGAAATGCTGAAGGCGATGGCCGCGCGTCCGCTGATTCTCGCGCTCGCCAACCCGACGCCGGAGATCTTCCCCGAACTCGCGCATGCGACGCGCGACGACGTCGTGATCGCGACCGGCCGCTCGGATTTCCCGAACCAGGTCAATAACGTTCTCTGCTTCCCGTACATCTTCCGCGGCGCGCTGGATGTGGGCGCGACGACGATCACCCGCGAAATGGAAATCGCCGCGGTTCACGCGATCGCCGGCCTCGCGCAGGAAGAGCAGAACGATATCGTCGCCGCGGCATACGGCGGCGATGAAGTGTCGTTCGGTCCGCAATACCTGATTCCGAAGCCGTTCGATCCGCGCCTGATCGTGCGTATCGCACCGGCCGTGGCCAAGGCGGCGATCGAAGGCGGCGTGGCGACGCGCCCGCTCGCGGATCTCGACGCGTATGTCGAGCAGCTGCAGCAGTTCGTCTACCACTCCGGCGCGTTCATGAAGCCGCTGTTCGCGACCGCGCGCCAGCTCGTGCGCGACGGCGGCAAGGCACGCATCGTGTTCACCGAAGGCGAGGACGAGCGTGTGCTCCGCGCGGTGCAGGTGATCGTCGACGAGAAGCTCGCGCGCCCGATCCTGGTCGGCCGTCCGGAGGTGCTGCTCGCGCGGATCGAGCGGTTCGGCCTGCGCCTGCGTCTCGGCCAGGATGTCGAGGTGACCAATCCTGAATACGACGAGCGCTTCCCGCAATACTGGACCACGTATTGGGAACTGCGCTGCCGCGACGGCATCTCGAAGGAAATGGCGCGCGTCGAAATGCGCCGGCGCCTGACGCTGATCGGCGCGATGATGGTGCGGCTCGGCGATGCGGACGGGATGATCTGCGGGACGGTTGGCGAATATCACAATCACCTGCGCTTCGTCGATGAAGTGATCGGCAAGAAGCCCGATGCATCGACCTACGCGGCGATGAATATCCTGCTGCTCAATCAGCGGACGGTCGCGCTCGTGGATACGCACGTGAACGACAATCCGGATGCCGAGCAGATCGCGGAATTCACGATCGCGGCCGCGCGGCAGATGGAATGGCTGAACCTCACGCCGAAGGCTGCGCTGCTGTCGCGGTCGAACTTCGGCTCGGGCAGCGCGGCGTCGGGCGTGAAGATGCGCAAGGCGCTCGAGATCATCCGCGCGCACGCGCCGGATATCGAAGCCGATGGCGAGATGCATGGCGACTGTGCGCTCGATGAGGCGCTGCGCGCGCGGCTGCTGCCGATGTCGCCGCTGAAGGGCGCGGCGAACCTGCTCGTGTGCCCGAACGTCGATGCGGGGAACATCGCTTACAACCTGCTCAAGACGGAGGCCGGCAGCAACGTCGCGGTCGGGCCGTTCCTGCTGGGGGTCAATGCGCCGGTGAACATCCTCACGTCGAGCGCGACCGTGCGACGGATCGTGAACATGACGGCGTTGACCGTGATCGAAGCGAATCGGAACGTGGCGGGTTGAGAGCGGCCCAGGTAGTCGCATGATGGGGGCCGGCTGCGGCCGGCCCTGTCCTGCGAGCGAAGTATTAGAATCGTCGGCAATCGGCTCCCGATTCGGCGGCCGTCCCTGCTCGCGAGAAGAAGCGATGAAGGTAACGATTGCATACCTCGACGAACCGCCATTTGGATGGACGGAACCGGATGGCACGGCAACCGGTGCCGACATCGATCTCGCCGGCGAGATCCTTCGGGCGATCGGCGTCACGCGGATCGAACATCACCTGACGACGTTCAGTGAACTGCTGCCCGGTGTCGCCGCAGGCCGCTGGGACATGAACGTTCCGCTCTTCGTTACGCCGGAACGCGCCGCGATGGTCGCGTTCAGCGTACCCGTGTGGGGAATCGCGGACGGCTTTCTCGTACGTGCCGGAAACCCGAAGCAACTCACCCGCTATGCGTCGCTTGCCGCGCGTCCCGATGCACGTCTTGGCATCATTACCGGACAGGTACAGCACGACTCGGCGAAAGCCGCGGGCGTGAGCGAGCATCAGATCACCCTGTTCGACCGGCAAGCCGATGCGATCGAGGCGGTGCGCGCCGGCACGGTCGACGCGTACGCGAGTACTGCGCTCGGACTTCGGATCGTGGCGAAGCGGATGGACGGCGCATTACTCGAGGCCGTCGCGCACGAACCGCTAGCGGATCGAATACACCACCGGCCGCCGTTGGGTGCCTTCTCGTTCAATCGACAAAACAGCGCGTTGCTCGATGCGGTCAACCGGCAGCTGCGCTCGTATCTGGGCTCGCCGGAGCATCGCGCGCGCATGGCGGGATTCGGATTGAGCAGTGCCGAAATCGATCCTGCCCTCCGCTGAAACGGTGCCGCGAGGATGAGCACCGGCAACTGGATAAGCGCATTCGAGATGGTGACGCTGGAAGCTGCGCATCGCGCACGCTCGTGCTCGTGCTAGTGCTCGCGAAAACAGCGCACCGGCACGCCAAGGCGCGACTGCGCCTCACCCAACTCGCCCGGACCGAACACGGCCGCGCTTTGCCGCAGGTCTTCCCATGCGAAGACATCGTCGTTGACGATCAGGCGGTTACCGAACTGCCTCGATATGCGTCAAACAGCTGTGAGCACAGGGCCGCCAGGGCAGCGAGATTCACAGCCTGGTCCGCGTGCTCGACTTCGCCGGCATTAAGCACGTCATCGAGGACAGGAGCCAGGCGACGCAGTTTTCGGAAGGTAGCGGCGTCAAGTTTCATGTGATGATGCGCGAAGGGGCACGCTGGACTTCTGCAAAACTCTTCGCGCTGGAACTTCAGGAAGCCTTCGATCAGGTCTTGCATGATGTCGCCCGTTTGGTTGCGTGGGAACTCGATGTGCAATCGAGGTGGCCACGAAAATATGCCTGCGCTTTATGCTCAGATCGTGCACCCCCGACATCCATGACCGGGGGCGCCAAGGCTGGGAATGCTTCAGACCGACTTACCTTCCAGCATCTTTACCGTATCGTCTGTGGTCCAGACTCCATCGGCGATGAAGCGATAATTGACTAGCGCAGCGCCATAGCCATCGCCTTCCGGCAGCTTCGGTCCCGCTACGGCGTCACGCACGACTGCCACCTCGAAGCCATTCTCGAGCAGATCGCGCAGATGCGACTCCACGCACAGGTTGGCCAGCATGCCCGCCAGAATGACCTGCTCCACGCGCTGCTTGCCCAGTTGGAGCTTCAGGTCGTTGACCTGGGGGCCATAGAGCTTGTGCGGCGAGCAAATGATTGTCTTGTCATCCTCGATGTACGGTTTGAACTCCGGAAGGAAGTCCGAGCCTGACCCGCGGAAGCCTTCAAGCGAGAGCGCACTCGGACGGTCGAACAGGCCGAGGTTGTGCTGAAATATCTCCGCCCCACCCTGGAACTTCCACCGATGGTCCTGCGGATAGTAGTAGTGGGGGGAAATCGCTATCGTAATTCCGGCCTTCTTGGACGCCTGAAACAGTCGCACCAGGTTCGGCACCATATTCTGTTCGGTCACGCTTTCGCCCACCACCGGCCACGCCTTGCCCTTCGGGCTCATGAAGTCAATCTGCGGATCGATCACGACGAACGCAGTACGGGTGAGGTCAAGCTTCATGCCCGTCTTGGGCAGTGCCGGTTTGGCCGGATCCGCGTACTTGGCACCGCCACCGGCGGGCGCTGAGTTGGCCAGCGAGGGCAGTTGCGTGGAGGCTACTGCCGCGGCGGCAGCCATGCCCTTGAAGAAGGTACGGCGGCCATGAAATTTCGAGGATTCACACATAGTAATTCTCCGGTTGGCTGCGCGGGAACGCTAGCAGGTGCGGCCGACGCGCTGTCACGGGTCCCAAGCGCACGTTCGCTAAAGCAACTTCCAGAATCGGGAAGAGACGGAGTGGTCGTCACAGCCGCCAGGTTTCATCACCGCCTGGAAAGCGCACTGCGGCTACCCGAACTCCTTGTCAGACGAGCCGGGCGATGCAGGATGCAACGTTTACGGGGTTCCAGTTGTTGATCGTCCCCACGAGGCAGGTGAGGATCGGCAGTTCCTGCTAGCTGTATTGCGTGTGTACACGTTCTCGCGAATAGGCCCTTCGATCGTGATCTTCTGAAACAGCGGGCCGAACTCCATGCGATTCGTGGACAGTTCTCTGGACTGCTTAACGTAGGTAGGAATCTGAGTCATTAGGTTTCCTTTATGAACTGACTGAAGGCGTGTTTCTCGACCATGGCGGTGCGTTCCAGATCGAGTGTCATCGTGGGGAACGGGCATGGCGCGCGCGCTCGGATCGGTGTACCAGGCCGGTTGTTCTGCTGTTGGTAGTTGCTGTGTTGGATCATGTTGGTTCCTGGGACTGAGGTGGACAACGAACACGTCGCGAGAATCTCGAGCCGATGCATCGATGCTGACGTGATGCGTTGAAATCTAGAGGCAAATGCCTGCCTGAACTAGGGGCCGGGTGCGGATAGTTCTGTCAATCGCGACGCACCAATCGCGTTCAGCGAGAGTTCATCAAGAATGAGCCGGCATTTGAAGATCCTGTCGTGCGAATGGCTGAGCCCGGTGAACGACCCAGCGGCACGCGCTGGATGCGTTGCCGCGACATTGGTGAAGCACCTGCAACATCGAATTGCACGTGATGCATATCGCACGGCGAGGTGACCGTGGCTAGACTGATCGCGTCTCCCCTCAGGCCTATTACCCATGAAGATCGATCCCGTGCCAATGCAGCGTGGCTTCGCCAGAGTCACGCGTCGTCAGTTGTTGATCATCGGGGCAGGCACTGCAGCAGCAGTGGCTTTGCCATTCGCAGCGTTCGCTGCACCTACTGCGCCGAATGGCGCCGAAACTCCGGAAGGAAATCCACCCATGAGCTATATCACCACCAAAGACGGAGTCCAGATCTTCTACAAGGATTTGGGTCCCTCCAATGGCACTCCGATCGTCTTCTCGCACGGATGGCCTCTGAGCTCCGACGATTGGGACGCGCAGATGATGTTCTTCCTCTCCAAGGGCTATCGTGTCGTCGCGCACGATCGGCGCGGGCATGGTCGCTCGGCGCAAGTCTGGAACGGCCACGACATGGATCACTACGCCGACGACCTCGCCGCGGTCGTGAACCATCTCGACCTCAAGGGCGCGATCCACGTCGGGCACTCCACCGGCGGCGGCGAGGTCGTGCGCTATCTCGCTCGCCACGGCGAGAAGCGGGCCGCGAAGGCCTGCCTCATTAACGCCGTGCCGCCGCTGATGGTCAAGACCGCGTCGAATCCCGGCGGCCAGCCGAAGGACGTGTTCGACGGCCTGCAACGGCAGACGGCCACGAACCGGGCGCAGTTCTACCGCGACATTCCCGCCGGACCGTTCTACGGCTTCAACCGGCCGGGCGCGAAGCCGCAGGAAGGCATCATCCAGAACTGGTGGCGCCAGGGGATGATGGGCAGCGCCAAGGCGCACTACGACGGCATCGTCGCGTTCTCGCAGACCGACTTCACCGACGACCTGAAGAAGATCGGACTGCCGGTGCTGGTGATGCACGGCGACGACGACCAGGTCGTCCCCTACGCCGACTCCGCGCCACTGTCGGCCAAGCTGCTGAAGAACGGCACGCTGAAGACCTACAAGGGCTTTCCGCACGGCATGCCGACAACGCACGCGGACGTCATCAACGCGGACCTGCTGACATTTATCCAGGCCTGATGGAGTCCGAATCAGTCGGCACCGTCGATGGCCGGTCCACGCTTGTGGTGAAGGCCATCGACGCGACGCCCACTCCGGACGTCCAGCCCCCCCTCCTGAAGACGCTCCGCTGAACCCTTCTTCTTGCCCACATTGCCATGACCAAACTCACTTTTGCCAACGGCGCCCCCGTTGTCGACAACTTCAACATCGAGACCGCCGGTGCGCGCGGCCCCGCGCTGTTGCAGGACATCTGGCTGCTTGAGAAGCTCGCTCACTTCGACCGCGAGGTGATCCCCGAGCGGCGCATGCACGCCAAGGGCTCCGGCGCATTTGGCCACTTCACGGTGACGCACGACATCACAGCGTTCTCGAAGGCCAGGCTCTTTTCCGGCGTCGGCAAGAAGACGGACGTCTTCGTGCGCTTCTCCACGGTGGCCGGCGAGCGCGGCGCGGCGGATGCCGAGCGAGACATCCGCGGCTTCGCGGTGAAGTTCTATACCGAGGAAGGCAATTGGGACCTGGTGGGCAACAACACGCCCGTGTTCTTCCTGCGTGATCCGCTGCGATTTCCCGACCTGAACCACGCCGTCAAGCGCGACCCGCGCAGCAACCTGCGTAGCGCCCAGAACAACTGGGACTTCTGGACGCTGCTACCCGAGGCGCTGCATCAGGTGACCATCGTGATGAGCGATCGCGGCCTGCCCGATGGCTATCGCCACATGCACGGTTTCGGTAGTCACACGTTTAGCCTCATCAACGAGGACAACGAGCGGCACTGGGTGAAGTTTCACCTGCGCAGCCGGCAAGGCATCCGTAACCTCACCGACGCACAGGCCGCCACGATCGTCGCCAACGACCGCGAGAGCGCGCAGCGCGACCTGCTCGAGGCAATCGATGCCGGCGACTTCCCGCGCTGGACGTTGTGCATCCAGGTGATGACCGAGCAGCAGGCGCAGGTCTGCCCGTTTAATCCCTTCGACCTCACCAAGGTCTGGCCGCACGGCGACTACCCACTCATCGAGGTGGGTGTGCTGGAACTCAACCGCAACCCCGACAACTACTTCGCCGATGTGGAGCAGGCGGCGTTCTCGCCCGCCAACGTCGTGCCGGGCATTGGCTTCTCGCCGGACAAGATGCTGCAGGGGCGGCTCTTCAGCTACGGCGACGCGGTCCGCTACCGTCTGGGCGTGAACGCGCACCAGATCCCGGTGAACGCCCCGCGCTGCCCGATGCACAGCTATCACCGCGACGGCGCGATGCGCGTGGACGGCAACCAGGGCGGGCTGCCCGGCATCGTGCCAAACAGCCGCGGCGAGTGGGCCGACAGCCCGCGACTGGCGGAGCCGCCGCTGGTGGTCTCGGGGGCAGCCGCGCACTGGGACCATCGCGCGGACGAGGACTACTACTCGCAGCCCGGGGCGCTGTTCCGACTGATGTCGCCCGAGCAGAAGCTGCAGCTCTTCGACAATACGGCGCGCTCGCTCGGCGGCGCGAGCGAGGACGTGCAGCAGCGGCATATCCGCAATTGCACGATGGCCGATCCCGCCTATGGTGCAGGAGTTGCCGAGGCGCTGAAGAACCTCCAGTCAGGCATGGCCCTGCCGTCGTCCACTCACGGCGCAGCTGGTCGTTGAAGGCGCGTTGTCAGTCGTCCTGCCAAGTCTATTGACCCGGCAGGGGCACCCATGGCGCCGAGGCGGCCTGTCGATCATCACGCGTGGGTGAAAGAGCACCTGCGCATTGAAGGTCCAGCGCCCGGATTGCTGTCGTCATGTGATCGACGAACACGCGGATACGCGACGGCAGATGCTGACGACTCAAGTAGCAGATGTAGTGGCCGCGGTCATCGGGTGCGTACTGTGGCATGGAGTAAACCAGTTTCCCCTCGCGCAGCAGATCGCAGATCAGGTACCCGCCCAACTGAGCGATGCCTTTGCCTTGGAGGACGGCCTCCAGCACTAGCCCGACATCGTTGAACATGAGGCGCGATGGCGGAGTCAGCTTGCGCGTGCCCCCCTCCACCTTGAACTCCCATTCGTAGACGCGGCCCGACGGCAGACGGACGTTGATGCAGTCGTGCTGCATCACCGCGTCCGGCGACTCGGGCATACCGCGCCTTCCGGCATACTCGGGCGAGGCGCATACCAAAGTCTGCATCGGGACGATCTGTTTTGCGACGATCCGGCTGTCGGCCAAGCGCCCGTTGAGAAACGAGACGTCGATGCGGTCCGACGTGAAGTCGCTCGCGACAAAGCTTAGGTGCAGCTCGATCTCGATGTCGGGGTACTTCTCCTGGAAGCCCCACAGCAGCGGTGCAACCACTTTGCGGCCGAAGCCCACGGAAGCGGAGACCCGCAGGCGTCCTCGCGGCGGACCATCGCGCAGATCGCGCATGTCTTCCATTGCCTCTTTGATGAGAGCGACGCTGGGCTGGCAGCGGGCATGGAAGATCTCGCCTTCGCGCGTGAGCGAAATGCTGCGCGTCGTCCGACTCAACAGACGCAAGCCGACCTGCGCCTCCAGTTTCTGGATGACGCGGCTGACCGCAGAACGAGTGATCCCGAGCCGGTCAGCAGCCTTGCAAAAGCCGCCTTCGGCCACAACGGCGATGAAGGCGACGACTCCGGGATAGCTCGTCGCGAAACTCGATGCAAGCGCGTCCGAGTTGTCCGCAGCGGCAGTCGCCAAAAGAGAGGACTGCATGGCGAAGCAGGACTGAGCCTTGTAGCGATCGAGCCAGTCCTCGAACCGGATCGCGCCGATGCGGGGGTTCTCCCCGGGCGTGAGCGTTCGATCCGAGAGGAGGCCACCGAAGTAGCGCGCGTGGATGTCCGGCACGACCTTGCGCGTATCCTGCGTCGCCCGCAGGAAGCGCCTGACCAGTTCGTCCAGTGGCATCGCCTCCGGACCGGCGACTTCGACCGTGCCGTTGACCGGCGGCGCGACTGCGACCTCGGCAAGCGCCGCTGCCACGTCCGCTGACGCGATCGGCTGGATCAGCGCCGGCGACAAGCGAATCTCCTTGCCTAAGGTGGCCAGCCGGGCAACCGACTGGGCAATGTCACCGACAGACTCGTAGAACTGCGTCGCACGCACGATGGTGTATGGAATGCCGGATGCCTTGATGAGGCCCTCCTGCACGACCTTCGCCCGGAAATTGCCGCAGTCGGTAAGCCGTTCGCTACCAACGATCGACAGGGCCACATGGTGGCGTACGCCGGCGGCAGCGCCCGCAGCCAGCAGGTTGCGGCCCGATGTCTCGAGCAACTCGATGGCCGCCTTGTCTTCCCATACTGGCGCGTTCGCCGCATCGACGACGACCTCGGCACCGTCGAGCGCTTTGGCCAAACCCTCGCGGGTGCTGGCGTTGTCGCCGGTGTCAGGGGCGGCTGCGAGCACGTCATGGCCGCGCTTGCGCAGGTCCTCGACAAGCATCGTTCCGATGAGGCCGGTGCACCCGATGACGACAATTTTCATGTTTTCTCTCCGTTTCTCGACCGCAAACCGTTGTCGTCGATGTGTATGGAGATTGCCTGCGCGCGCCGGGGAAGTCCTTGCCTTCGCCTTGAATTTCTCTGCAGGAGACCTTGATTATTCGTCCAAGCGTTGCCCGATCGGGATGAGATGCGCTCACCTCCGGTTGCAGTATCATCCATGGACGGAATTCGCCAGTTACCCCCTGGGAGCCGAATCGGCCACGGGATGTCAAGTGAAGTTCGAGTTTGGAGACTACGTGATCGACCCGGAACGCCGGGAGCTTTCGCATCGCGCGAAAGTCGTACCTGTCGGGCCGCAAGTCTTCGATCTGCTCCTGCATCTTGTCAGGAACCGCGACCGTGTCGTCAGCAAGGACGACCTGCTGCAGGCGGTATGGCGCGGCCGAATCGTCTCGGAATCGACGATCACCAGTCACATCAATGCGGTCCGCAAGGCCATCGGCGACACCGGCGGGGAACAGCGCTTGGTCAGGACTGTCGCCCGCAAGGGTTTCCGCTTCGTCGGCGAGATCGGCGAACACGTCTCCAGAGAATTGAGGGAGCCGCCGTCCGCGCTCCTCCTTCCGGGTAAACCCTCCATTACCGTATTGCCCTTCCAGAACCTGAGCGGCGATCCCGAGCAGGAGTATTTCGCCGACGGCGTGGTGGAGGACATCATCGCTGCGCTATCGCGCATACGCTGGCTGTTCGTCATCGCGAGCGACTCGAGCTTCACCTACAAGTGCCGCGCAGTCGAGGTGAAGGACGTCGGCCGCGAGCTTGGCGTGCGCTACGTGCTGGAAGGTAGCGTGCGCAAGACCGGCAACAAGGTGCGCATCACAGGGCAGCTCATCGATGCCAGGATCGGGGCCCATCTCTGGGCGGAGCGCTTCGAAGGCACGCTGGACGACATCTTCGAACTGCAGGACCAGGTTGCGGAAAGCGTCGTCGGCGCCATCGCGCCGCAGCTCGAGCGGGCGGAAATCGAGCGTGCCAAGCGCAAACCGACGGAGAACCTGTGCGCCTACGACTATTACCTTCGCGGCGCCGCGCACTTGCACAGCGGAACGCGCGAATCAATCGAGGCGGCGCTGCCCTTGTTCTACAAGGCCACCGAGCTCGATCCGGCGTTCGCATCGGCCTATGGCATGGCGGCCTGGTGTTATTTCTGGCGCAAGATGAATGGCTGGATGACCGATCCGCCCCGGGAGATTGCCGAGGGCACTCGCCTGGCACGACTGGCGGTGGAGCTTGGCCGGGACGATGCTGTGGCGCTCACGAGAGGAGCTCATGCACTCGGGCATCTCACCGGCGACCTCGACGGCGGTATTGCGCTGTTCGACAGAGCTTTGCTGCTCAATCCGAACCACGCCCCTGCATGGTCCCTGTGTGGGTGCCTGTACGCTTGTCGCGGTGAAACAGACGTTGCGATCAAGTATTTGGCGCGTGCCATTCGCTTGAGTCCATTGGATCCAGAAATGTTCAGGATGCAGGCTGGGATGGCGCTGGCACATTTCTTTGCAGGACGCTTCGACTCCGCTTCGGATTGGGCCGAAAGGGCCAAATGGAATCTACCCAGTTTCCTTGCCCCGGTCGGCATTCTGGCGGCGAGTCATGCGTGCGCTGGACGCATGGACAAAGCGAAGGACGCGATGCAGCGCCTGCGCACGCTCGATCCGTCACTCCGCGTCTCCAATCTCAATGACTGGCTTCCGATCGGTCGCCCAGAAGATCTGACCCAGTTTGCGGAGGGGCTGCGGCTGGCCGGATTGCCCGAGTGACTACGGCACGATTGCTCCTCGTCGATGGCGCATACCGCGCCGAGCAGAGCGTGCTCTCGAACGGCCGCACCGATCGCATGGATGAGGCCGCGAGGCATCGGCCGATGATCGGTCGCGGCGGCATTCGGGAAACGCGGCGCATCCGTGATCGTGATCGGATCGATCTCGTCACGTCATGCGCCGCAACGCGCGCCTGGATCAGCAACGCGCTACAGAACCCGCTCCAGCGCACTCGCGAACCGCGCAACCGCCGCATCGACGTCATTCAGCTTGTCGAGCCCGAACAAGCCGATCCGGAAAGTCTTGAAATCCGCCGGCTCATCGCATTGCAACGGCACGCCGGCCGCGATCTGCATGCCGACATCGGCGAATTTCTTGCCGGAGCGGATATCGTCATCGTCGGTATAACAGACGACGACGCCCGGTGCCTCGAAGCCTTCTGCCGCGACACTCCGGAACCCCTTCTCGGCAAGCAACGCACGAATCCGCGTGCCGAGCTCGAGCTGTTCCGCCCTCACCTTGTCGAAGCCGTACGCGTCCGTTTCCTTGATCACGTCGCGCAGCGTCGCGAGGCTGTCCGTGGGCATCGTCGCGTGATACGCGAACCCGCCGCTTTCGTACGCTTCCATGATCTGCAGCCACTTGCGCAGATCGCACGCAAAACTGGTGCTCGTCGTCGCATCGATGCGCTCGCGGGCGAGCGCACTGAGCATCACCAGCGCACAGCCGGGCGACGCGCTCCAGCCCTTTTGCGGTGCGCTGATCAGCACGTCGACACCGCTCGCCTCCATGTCGACCCAGATCGTGCCGGACGCGATGCAGTCGAGCACGAACATGCCACCGACCGCATGCACGGCGTCGGCGACCGCACGCAGATACGCATCGGGCAGCATCATCCCCGACGCGGTTTCGACGTGCGGCGCGAACACCAGATCCGGCTTGTGCTCGCGAATCGCCGCAACGACTTCATCGATCGGCGTCGGCGCAAAGGCGGCCTGTCTGCCCGCTTCGACCGGACGCGCCTTCAGCACGATCGACTCGGACGGAATGCTGCCCATGTCGAAAATCTGCGACCAGCGGAAGCTGAACCAGCCGTTGCGGATGACAAGGCACTTCCTGTTCGTCGCGAACTGCCGGGCCACGGCCTCCATGCCGAACGTCCCGCTGCCCGGGACGATTGCGACCGCCTTCGCGTTGTAGACCTTCTTCAGCGCAGCGGAAATATCGCGCATCACGCCCTGGAAGCGCTGCGACATGTGATTGATCGACCGGTCGGTGTACACGACCGAGTATTCGAGAAGCCCGTCGCGGTCGACATCGGGAAGTAATCCTGGCACGTTCGCCTCCGGTAAAGGACATGGGATGAGCGCGAGCGGTGTTCATGAGCGGATGCCGCTGCGCCGATGCAACGCTGCTGTTCTCTGATAGTCGAACGATTCTAACGAAAGCTGCCGCTCGTTGGAAATTTCGGCGGTTGCACGTCACGCGCGCAACGGTCTCAACCCGGCACGCACTTCATTCGCGAAGATCATCGGTTCTTCCCATGCCGCGAAGTGCCCGCCTGTTTCCGGTTTGTTGAAGTAAATCAGATCGTGATAAGCCCTCTCGGTCCAGCTCCGCGGCGCCTGGTAGTTTTCCCCCGGAAACGCGCTCACCGCGGCCGGCACGCCGACGTCGGCTGCAAGGAAGAAGTTCGCATGCGATTCCCAGTAGAAACGCGCCGCCGAGATGCCCGTGTTCGTCAGCCAGTAGAGCGTGATGTCGTCGAGCACGTCGTCCCGTGTCAGCGCGCCGGCCAAGTGGCCGTTGACCGGGCGACCCAGCACGGCCGCACTCAGCGCTGCCGCCGGCTGCCCGTAACCGTCCCCGTGATCGAGCAGCCACGAAGCCAGCGCGACGGGCGAATCGGCGAGTCCATACAACGTCTGCGGGCGCGTACCCATTTCAATCGCGTAGCCGCGCTTCCTTTTGAAATTGGCGCTCAGCTGTTCATACGCGTGCCGCTCCTCGTCCGACAAACCGGCAGGTGCGGGATCGCCGGCCGTCAGCGACTTCAGAATTTCCGCCGGCACGGACGCCGGGAAATTCACATGAATGCCCATCAGCTCAGGCGGCGCCTGTTTCGCCATGACGTTCGTGACGATGCCGCCGAGGTCCCCGCCCTGCGAAGCAAAGCGCGCGTAGCCGAGCCGTTTCATCAGCGTCACCCATGCGCGCGCCGTGCGCTCCGGCCCCCATCCCGTCGTCGTGGGTCGCGCCGAAAAGCCATAGCCGGGCAGCGACGGAATCACGAGATGGAACGCATCCGACGCCGGCGCGCCGTACGCAGTCGGATCGACGAGCGGCGCGATGATCTTGAACTGCTCGATGATGGAGCCGGGCCAGCCGTGGGTCACGATCAACGGCATCGCATTCTCGTGCTTCGATCGCACATGGATGAAATGGATGTCGAGGCCATCGATTTCGGTCACGAATTGCGGATACGCATTCAGCGTCGCTTCGCACTTGCGCCAGTCGTAGTCGCTCGCCCAATACCGTGCGAGCGCCTGAATGGTCGCAAGCTGAATGCCCTGCGACTCGTCGGCCACGGTCTCGCGGTCCGGCCAACGCGTCTTGTTGATGCGGTGCCGCATGTCGGCGAGCTGCGCGTCGGGCACATGCACCCGGAATGGCCGAATCGCGGATTTGTCGCCGCGTGCGGGTGCCGCGGTGCCGATTGCCGGGCTGGTCTGTGCGACCGCCAGGCGGCTCAGCGAACCGGCCGCCAGTGCGGCGGCCGCGATACCGACAAAGCGCCGGCGCGACAATGACGTCGTCACGTTGCGACCAGCGCCGGCAGTCGCGCTTCCGGCGCACGACATCAGGAGTGGCCGATCATCGGCAGCGTTCGTTTTCATATCACACACCTTTCAAGGAAAGATTTCATCACACCTTTATATGCATATGCACATATAGCGGTCAAAAAATGTGCGGTCATGCGGCGATCCATACTGCGACTGCCGGACCCGATCGGCAAGCCGAATGTTCAGTAACGGCCGGGCAAGCCTGCGCATCACGCAGCCGCGGCACGCCCATCGTCCACGCCCGCGTCATATCCGGCCACCGGCTGCGCGACGCGTTCGTGAACATGCGCGGTCGGCGTACGGTCGATCATCAGGCTCAGCAATTCCGAGCGGTTATAGTGACCGGCCGCATCCATCAGCATCTTGCGACGGTCGATCTGCGAGAAGTCCAGATCGACGATGACCTCGCCCTCGCCCGATCGAAGCGGCTCGGCCATCAACATGCCGTCGGGCGACACGATCGTCGTGAAGCAGCCGCCCGAGATCGGCCCGATCGCGCAACCGGTGTCCTTCATGATTTGCGCCTGCTGGTCGGCATCCAGCCACGCCGTTGCATTGACGACGAACGCGCCGGACTCGAGCGCATGCTGCCGGATGTTGATCTCCATGCGCTGCGCGAAGCCTTCCCCGAAAGCCGAACCCGGATACATCGCCGAATGAATCTGTTCGCCGTCGGCAATCATCGCGTAGCGCGCGAGCGGATTGTTGTGCTCGAAACAAGCGAGCTGACCGATACGGCCGACGGCGCTGTCGACCGCGCGCAGCCCCGATCCGTCGCCCTGCCCCCAAACCATGCGCTCGAAGTGCGTCGGCGTGATCTTGCGACGGCGCTGGATCAGTTGCCCGTCCGCGTCGAACAGCAACTGCGCGTTGTACAGCGTGCCCCCGTCGCGCTCGTTGACGCCGATGGACACGACCATGCCGGCCCTGCGTGCTGCTTCGCCGATCGCATCGGTCGCGGCGGACGGCACGGTGACGGCCTGTTCCAGCAGCCGAAGATGCTCGGTACCGGACAGCAGTTCGATGCCCGTCTGAACGGCCGCGAAATACGGGTAATAGGGGACGACCGTTTCGGGAAAAGTGGCGAATTGCACACCTTGCCGGCCAAGCGCGTGGATCTTCTCCACGACCTTGGCGACGGTGGCTTCACGACTGTAGAGCACCGGGCTGAACTGGACAGCGGCGGCCTTGACGACTTTCATGACTCACTCCTTGGACCATGCGCGGTGCGGCGTTCCGCTCGCGACAGGCGCATTGGAACAGGCGAACGTATCCCGTTCTTGTCGGAAAGCCGGCGATATGTATGCGTACGTATCCGCGTCTGTTGCAGATACTTCGGGATACAAAGAAAGGCGGCGACCGGAGCGGCCCGGACCTGACGCGAGCGGCAACGCGACGTCGCGAGGTTCAATCGCGCTGATCGCGTGGTTCGGCTTGCACGCTCTTTGCCGCCGCACGCGAAAACTGCACTTGATATTCGCTCGGCGACAACCCCGTTTTGCGCTTGAACAATTGCCGGAATGTACTGACATCGCTGTAACCGACGCGCTGACTCACGTCCTCGAGCCCGATCGGCCGTGTTTCCAGCAGACGTTTCGCAACCTCGACCCGCAGATTCTGCAGATACGTCAACGGCGCGAGGCCGACCGCTTCCTTGAAGCGACGATTGAGCGTGCGTTCGCTGACGGCAAGCGATGCCGCCAGATCGCCGAGCCGGAATCCTTGCTGCAATGTCGCTTCCATCCGCTGCTGAGCGCGCGCCACGAGCGTGTCGGTATGCCCGTGTTCGTCGAGAAGCGTGGCAAAGGACGCCTGCGACGTCCGGTTCATGTCGATCAACAGCGCCTTCGCGGTCATCATCGCGAGTTCTCCGCCGGCGCAGGCTTCGACGAGGTGCACGGCGAGGTTCAGATAGGACGTGACGGAGCCGCCCGAGATGATCCCGTCTTGCGCGAGCAGCAGCTCGTTCGCGCGGACTTCGACACGCGGATAGCGGCGCGCGAAATCCGCCGCTCTCGCCCAGTGCGTCGTCGCGACGCGGCCATCCAGCAGGCCCGCCTCGGCAAGCAGGTAATTCGCCGTGCAATACGCGGCGAGCATCGTGCCTGCCTTGTGTTGACGCCTCAGTGCGGAAGTCAGTTCGCTCAACTGCTCGCGATGCCCGAGGAACTCGTCGATCCGCGAAAAGAAAGGTGCCGTCAGCAGCACGGCGTCTGCTCGTTTGCGCGGGTCGATCTTGCCGTCGACAGGAATGATCTGACCTGACGCCGCCTTCACGGGTTGCCCGTCGAGCGACTCCACGCGCCATGCGAACAACGGCGCGGATGGCGCGCCCGGTCCCGCCCGGCGCGCATGGAACTGATTTGCAGCGCTGAAGACATCAACCGGGCCCGCGACGCCGGACGCCAGAATTCCGTCATAGACCCAGATGCGGATGATCGCCATTGTGTGTCCGAATTTCCTTGAATAGTGGCGATGCTGCCACTTTCCTGCGCCCACGTAAACCGCGACGATGGCGCCATCCGATCAACCGAAAACAGGAGCATCCCATGCCGATGATCGATGCGATGTGGCCCGACCACGCACTGACGCCCGACGCTGAAGCCCGCCTCGTCAGGGAACTGACCGATATCCTCATCGAAGCAGAAGGGTACGATCCCGCGAACCCGATCGTTCAGCGAGATGCCGCAAACTCAGGTATCACGCGCAACGCGTGCAAGGAGTAATCGCCATGAAATTCAACGACACGGCCCCCATGATGGCACCCGCCGACGGTCCGCCGCGGTGGCTGGCGCGCCTGGCCGAAAACGCGACGCTGGAAGCCACCGTTCTGAAGCGCACGATCGACGGACGATCCGACATTCTCTCTGTGATCAAGCACGCAGTCTCGCTCTACGAGTTCCAGCAGCATGCTTACAAAGGCATGATCGGCAACGATCTTTATCTGGAATCCTATCGTTCACGTATCAACGGCGTGCCGATCGAGACGGTAGTCGTCGCCCATATGAACGAGCAAGGCGATACGGATTCCGTCGTCATCAATCATCGGCCGCTCGATGCCGCACTACTGTTCTCGCAATTGATGCGCGAGCGCGTGGACGAGCGCTTTAGCGCGTGTTATCTGTCGGAACAGGAAGCCGCCGCGCTCAATGCGGCTGCCGTCCCGCCACCGGGCCCGAGGCCGCAGGATGAAACGCGCTCTTCTTGATTTGACGGCAGCATGCTTGCTGCTCGCTTCCACAGGAGTCTCCATGGCACATTCCGCTCCGATGCCGACCACGCCCACCACGCCCACCACGCCCACCACGAAGATACTGGCGATCGGCACGTTTCCTCCGGGCACGGACATGCAGCACGTCCAGACGATTCTTCCGACCGAAGTCCGCGAGACGACACAGCTATATCTCGCGGGCAAGATCGATCAGTGGTATTCCCTGCAGGACCGGCCCGGGGTGGCGTTCGTCCTGAACGTGACGGACACGGGTGAAGCGCATGAAATGCTGGAGCGACTCCCGTTGGGAAAGGCTCACCTCATGACGTTCATGCTGCTCCCGATCGGCCCGCTCAAGCCATTGAGCAAGCTTTTGAATCCTCCGGCGGCTCAGTAGAAACCCCTGCATCCCGCCACCTTTCGAAACAGCGAAGCGCAACGTGTCCCGTGCGATGTCGCACCGAACGAGATCCTCGATCATGACTCAACCCGTAACGAAAGCACCCGTATCTCCCGCCGTCGATGCGGGTTCTTCAACGTGCTCGACCGTGCCGACGCCATCGTCGCCGGAACCCACGGTCGACATCGGCGACGTGCAGGTCAATGCCGACATCACGCTGCGCCGGATGGTCTACCGTCCCGCCCAATCGAAGGGCATCGTGCTGTTCCTGCACGGCTTCCCCGAGACGATGTACGCGTGGAAGCCGATTGCCGAATCACTGTCCAACGACTACGAGGTACATGCGTTCGACTGGCCAGGCTACGGGCAATCGTCGCGTCCGCGCGCCGATCGCTTTTCGTACGCGCCGAACGACTATGCCCGTGTGCTGAAAGACTATATCCGTACGTCGGGCATCGACAGTTCGAGACTGTTGATTTATGCGACGGATATCGGCGCGCTTCCGGCGCTGCTGGCAGCGTTGGAACAACCGGATATCGCCCGGGAAATCATCGTTGGCGACTTCGCCCCGTTCAACCGGCCGCAATATATGTACGAAAGCCTGCAAGGCCTGAAGTCGAAGCCTTCATCGGATATCGTGCATGCCGCCATGAACAGGAATCGCGACGAAATCCTCGCAAACACGTTCTTCCGGGGCATGGAGGATGACGAGCGCTACACGTTGCCCGAGGAATTCATGGACGACGTGGCGAAGGGATGGAACGGTGACTTGACCGCGGCCGACACCTTTTTCCACTACTACGCATGCTTCACCCGGGATCAGGACTACTTCGAAGCCAATATGGCAAAGTTGCAAGTCCCCGTGAAGGTCGTGTGGGGCGGGAAGGACATCTATATCAAGAAGGAAATGGGCATCGAGTACGCGGACCGAAACGGTGTGAACATTTCGATTCTTCCGGAACTCGGCCACTTTCCGCATCTGCAGGCACCCGCCCAGACGGTGAACGAAGTTCGGGCTTCGTTCAGCGCGGCGAGCGATCGCGCGACCGAGTAGAGGACAACGGCGGGACGACGCCGCTTCCGCCAGGCGATTCAACCGCACCGCCGATCACTTCGGCCATCGCCAGCCTGGATCGGACCAGTGTTCGGCGAAGTAGTCGGACAGTCAGACCGGCGCGTCGAAACGCATCATCGTGAAACCGGGCTTGCGCTCCGACGGCACGGGAACGTAATCTTTATCGATACCGGCCGACGCGGCGAACGATTCCGCCCGGGTTCCCTGACGTCCTGCGATGAACATCAAAAGCCGTGCCCGCCAGCACACGGCCCGCCCGCCCCGCAAGCCCGATGCCGGCCTGCTGCGGTGGATCAACGGACTCGCCGCGGCGCGCACGTATCGATTGCATTGGCTGCCGCACGATCTGCTTGCCGGCGTCACGCTCAGTGCCGTGCTCGTGCCCGCCGGCATGGCGTACGCGAACGCAGCCGGCCTGCCCGCCGTCAACGGGCTCTATGCGTCGCTTGCCGCGATGCTCGCGTATGCGCTCTTCGGCCCCAGCCGCATCCTTGTTCTCGGCCCCGACTCCGCGCTGGTCGCGCTGATCGCCGCAAGCATCACGCCGCTTGCTCACGGCGATGCCGCGCATGCGCTGGCCCTTGCGGGCGCGCTTGCGATACTCGCGGGCGCGATCTGCATCGCGGTCGGGGCGCTCAGGCTCGGATTCGTCACCGAGCTGCTGTCGCTGCCCATCCGGTACGGTTTTCTGAACGGCATCATGCTGACGATCAGCATCGGACAATTACCCAAGCTCCTCGGCTACAAGGGCAACGGCGAATCGTTCATCGAGCAGGTGCGCGACGTGGTCGCCGGCATCACGGCATCGAAGGTGAACGCAACGTCGTTCGCACTCGGTGTCGCCGCGCTCGCGCTGATACTCGCGTGCAAACGGCTCTGGCCCAGGGTGCCGGGTGTCCTGCTCGCCGTGGCGGGCGCGACGGCGATGGTGATGTGGTTCGATCTGTCGACGCGCGCCGGCGTTGCAACCGTCGGTGCGGTCCCGCAAGGCCTGCCGGTGCCGCGCATCCCCGACGTGAGCCTCGACGACTGGCTGCATCTCGCGGGGAGCGCAGCGGCGATCGCGCTCGTTTCGTTCACGGATATCAGCGTGCTGTCCCGCACCTACGAACTGCGCAACGACACCAGCGTGGACCGGAATCACGAATGCATCGCGCTCGGGCTGTCGAACCTCGCCGCCGGCCTGGTGCAAGGGTTCGCGGTGAGCGCGAGCGGCTCACGCACGCCCGTCGCGGAAGCGGCGGGCGCGAAGACGCAGGCAACGGGCGTGGCGGCTGCCGCCGTCGTTGCCGCACTGCTGCTGTTCGCGCCGCGCGCGCTTGCGCACACGCCGCAATCCGCGCTGGCCGCCGTCGTGATCGCGGCATGCGTGAACATGATCGAGGTGCGCGGCGTCGTGCGGCTTTATCGGCTCCGCAAAAGCGAGTTCGTGCAGGCAGTGGCGTGCTTCGTCGGCGTTGCAGCCGTCGGGGTCGTGAACGGCATTGCGCTGGCGCTGCTGCTCACCGTGCTGTCGTTTCTATGGCGCGCGTGGCGGCCTTACGATGCCGTGCTCGGGCGGGTCGACGGCAGGAAGGGCTATCACGACGTGTCGCGCCATCCGGACGCGCGGCACGTGCCCGGGCTCGTGCTGCTGCGCTGGGATGCGCCGCTCTTTTTCGCGAATGGCGAAATCTTTCGGGAACGCGTGTTGCGCGCCGTCGACGAATCGCCCGAGCCGGCACGCTGGATCGTCATCGCGGCAGAGCCCGTGACCGACATCGACCTCACGGCTGCCGATGTCCTCGAACGGCTGCATCGCGAACTTGCCGCGCGGCAGGTCAAGCTGGTCTTCGCGGAACTGAAAGGCCCCGTCAAGGACAGCCTCAAGCATTACGGCATGTACGGCATGTTCGGCGACGACAACTTCTTTCCGACGATCGGCGAAGCGGTAAGCCGTTATGTGGACATGCATCAAATCGAATGGCACGACTGGGAAGACGCCCGCGGATCGGGGGAGGTCTGATGGTTGGCAACCTATCGGAGGCGGTATGGAACGAGAGCTGAAGCTGCGGGTTACCGCAAAGAATCTCGACAAGTTGCGCCACGCGCCGATGCTTGCGCAGTCCAACGGCGCCGGCGCGACTCAACAGCTGACGAGCACGTACTTCGACACTGCCACGCTCGCATTTCACCGGTGCGCGGCTTCCCTGCGGGTGCGTGCGGACGGCAACCACAGAATCCAGACATTGAAGCTGGAAGGATCGGCCCGGGCCGGCCTCTTCGAGCGGGACGAATTCGAGACGCCCGTCGACGGCGACGTCCCCGATCTGACACTGCTGCGGGACACGCTCTCCGATGACACCAAGTGCAGCCGCCTGGTTCGCGACGAGGCCACGGCACCGGATCTTCAGCCCGTGTTCGTCACGCGGATCAAGCGGACGGTTTTACCGCTGCGCCTGCCGTCCGGCGATGAAGTCGAGGTCGCGCTCGACAAGGGGACGGTCGACGCGGATTCGAAGTCGGTCCCGATCGCCGCGATCGAACTGGAACTGAAACGCGGCCGCCCCGAAAACCTGTACGGCATCGCACTGAAATTGCTCGACATCGCGCCATTGCGCATCGATCACGAGAGCAAGGCCGATCTCGGGTACGGGCTGCTCGTCGCCGAGCACCAGCCGGCCGTCAAGGCGCAACCGGTGCAGCTGAAGAAGCGCGATTCGATCGAAGACGCG
Source organism: Burkholderia sp. BCC1993 (assembly GCF_905339865.1). NCBI lineage: Bacteria > Pseudomonadati > Pseudomonadota > Betaproteobacteria > Burkholderiales > Burkholderiaceae > Burkholderia > Burkholderia sp. BCC1993. The sequence continues at coordinate 23,709 of NZ_CAJPGZ010000023.1, forward strand.
TTCTGCCGGATCGTGCGCAACTGCCTGGACCAGATCCGCGCCAACGAACGCGGTGTCGAGTCCGGCCATGATCCGTCGAGCGTGCATCAGATGCGGGTGGGGCTGCGTCGCCTGCGTTCGGCGCTCGACCTGTTTGCGAAAGTGGTTCCCGCGTTTCCCGGCCTTGACGACGAACTGCGCTGGATCGCCGGCGAGCTCGGCGCTGCGCGCGACTGGGAAGTGCTTGCCGGAACGACGCTCGACCATGCCGGCACGAACGGCATTCCGGACGAGAGCCGTCCCGTGCGCAACGCCTGCCAGCGCATTGCCGTCATCAATCGCCAGCGCGCGGCTGCCGCAGTCGGATCGGTTCGCTACACGCGGCTCGCGTTACAGCTCGCGTCATGGGTGAACCGAAAGGGCTGGCGGGACGGGATGCCTGACGAACGGCGCGATGCCATCATGCAGCCGGCGAGTCCTTTTGCTCACGAGGTTCTGCGTCGCCGGCACCGGAAACTGATCAAACGCGGCAAAGGGCTGGCCGATCTCGACGATCACCGGCGTCACCGTGCCCGCATCGCGGCGAAGAAAGTCCGGTACGCCACCGAATTCTTCGCGTCGCTGTGCCGCAAGCAAGCCGTCCGCTCGTATGTCGACGCGCTGACCGAACTTCAGAATGATCTGGGCTGGCGTAACGATGCCGTGGTCGCGGAGCAGTTTCTGAAGGCGCTGCCTCGCACGTCACCCGACGCCGCGCCGGGCGCGGGCTTTGCGCGCGGCTTTCTGGCCGCGCGTGCCGCAGCCGATCACCAGACGTTGAAGACGCTGTGGAGCCGCTTCAAACGGCTGTCGCCACCGCACTGAACCGGCACAAGGCCGCATCGACGTTGCGCGATGGCACTCAGGGCTTGCACGCGATCGCCTCGATCTCGATCCTGGTGCCGACCATGTTCGTCGCCTGCAACGTCGAGCGTGACGGCTTGTTCTCGGGGAAGAACTCCGCATAGACGCGATTGAATTCGGCGAAGTCGCGCGCGTCTTCGAGCCAGACGGTGGTTTTCACGACGTCGCCGAGCGTGCATCCCGCCAGCGCGAGTACGTGTGCGACGTTCTTCAACGTCTGACGCGTCTGCGCTTCGATCCCGCCGGCGGCGATGCTCCCGTCTTCGTTTCTCGCCACCTGACCGGATACGAATACCAGATCGCCGGCTTTGGTCGCCAACGATCGAGGCAGGTTTCGCGTGACAGGGTTGCGCTCTGCGAAGTATTCGATTGCCATTTGAACCTCCGTTCGATCCGCCTGGCGCCTGCGCCGGCCAATGACGACGAGCGTAGCGCGGAACCCGCACGCTGCCAATCCGGTGTGCGCGACCGAAGCGCCGCTACATGCTGCGTCGCCCCGTCGTCGCTACCCTGACGAAAGCGTCCGCCAGCACGGTCGGCTCCGCCGGCAATACCACCGCACACACCGACGTCGCATCATCATCGGCAAGCGGCACGAACGCGACGCCATCGAACGCAAGCGCGGCCATCCGCGCCGGCACGATCGCCACGCCTCGCCCCGCTGCGACGAGATTCAGCATCGACGTCTTCGGCGAAACGATCCGCGCCGTTGCCGGCACGAACCCGCGCTTCAGGCACAGATCGAGCACGACCCGCGCCAATCCGCCTCGCTCGCGATATACGGCCGACACGAACGGCTCCCTGTTCAAGCGGGCAATCGTCGTACGCTTCTGCTTCGCCAGCGGATGACCGACCGGCACCGCAACGCACAACCGCTCTGCCGCCATCTCGACGAATCGAACGCGCGCATCGCGCCGCAGCACCGGCAAGCGCACGACCCCGACATCCGCATTGCCGTTCGCGACTTCGAGCACTTGATCCTCGGACGACGCGCGATCGATATCGATCCGCGCGCCGGGGCATTCGGTCATGAACCGGTCGAGAACCGGCATCAGGCTGCCGACCGGAACGGTGCTCGAATGCAGCAGCCGCAACACGCCGGCCTCGCCGCGCGCCAACTGCGCGCCCTCTTCGGCCGCCGCCGCCAGCATCACAGGAATCGACGCGACGCGATCGCGATAAACCGCGCCGGCCGGCGTGAGCCGGACACCTCGCGGCTCGCGCTCGAACAGCGGAAACCCCAGCTCGCCCTCCAGCTGCCCGATCTGCCGGCTGAGCGCCGACTGCGCGACATGCAGCGCGCTCGCCGCCGGCGTGAAGCCGCCGAGATCGGCCACGGTGAGGAAATACTGGATTTGCCGCAGGGATGGCATGCCGAAACGAGATGGATGAGTGCCCAATTTGATATTTGCGTTATACCGGAGTGCTTCGCAGAATGAAAGCTTCCAGGCCGCCCTTCCTTGTTGCGACCGATTTCCCGGAGCGTTCATGACTTCGCTGACTACCGTCCTGTCCTATCTCCTCGTCGTCGCCGCCGGCACGAGTGTCGCGCTGCAGCAAGTGCTCAACGCAAACCTCCGCGCGCAGCTCGCGTCGCCGTGGTGGGCCGGTTCGGTCAGCTACTTCGTCGGCTTGATCGTGATGCTCGCGGTCGCGTTCCTGTCGCCGCAGCCGCGCCTGACGGGTGCCTTCTCCGAAGCCGGATCGTGGTTCAGCTGGACGGGCGGATTCTTCGGCGCGGTGTTCATCGCCGTCGCGATCCTGATGGTGCCGCGGCTGGGCGCGGCGACGACGCTTGCACTGGTCGTCGTCGGGCAGATGGTCGGCTCGCTGCTTCTCGACCAGTTCGGGCTGTTCGGCACGCCGCAGCATCCGGTCGGCGTGATTCGTATCGCCGGCGCGGCGTGCCTGATCCTCGGGGTCGTGCTGATTCGTGCGTAATCGCGTGACGACGCGACGCGGTCGCCGGCACCGGCGTTGCGCTGCTACGTGTGCCGACGGCCGATCAACGAGTCGGATCAGTAGCGATCGGACACACCATCGATCCCGCGCTCGTGCAATTCGCGCACGAGCCTCGCACGCACCGTCGCGACATCAGAAAACGCAGGCCGTCGATGCGCGGCGATTTCGGCCGCCGTATAAGGCTTGAAATCGCGCGGCAGCGCATCGTGGTTCATCGTCGTGAGTACCCAGTTCAGTACGTCGGCGAGGTCCTGGTCCGACAGCGCCGAGTTCGACGCGCCGGGCACGCGCATCACGTACTCGCGCCCGGCCGGCAGATGCGTGAAATAACCGAGCGAGTTCGCGAGCGGCGGCACCTTGCCGGGAATGCCGCCGCCCGTCGCCGTGTGGCAGCCCATGCAGTTGAGGACCCAGTGCTGCCGCGCGAGCGTGGCGTCGGCCGCGCCGTCGGCATGCGCGGGGACGGCGACCGCACAAGCGGCGACGGCGACCAGCATCGACGACAGGCAGCCGCTCATGAACGACCCGATCCGCCACGCCCCCGCACGGCGCCCGCCGCGACGCTGAATGCCGGCCGCATTCACAGCCCCAGCCCCTTCGTCACGACCGCACGTTGCGCGTGAACGGCCGTGCCGTCCATCTCCTTCGCCCGCGCCGCGCGAATGTCGGCTGCCGTGAACGGCTTCGCATTGCCGTGCTTGTCGTTGAGATCGAACACGACGTAGTTGAGCACGTTCGCGATGTCGTCATCGGTCGCGCTCGCGAACGACGGCATCTTGAAGTTGTAGCGCTTGTCGTGCACCTTGATCTCGCCGAACATCCCGTGCAACAGCGTCGCGACGAGTTGCGCGCGGCCCGCGTCGGCCGTCGCGTACTTGCCCGGATACTCGGTCAGCGGCGGCGCGAGGCCGTCCTGCCCCTTGCCGCCCGCCTGGTGACACACCGCGCACTGCGCGTCGAACAGGCCCTTGCCTGCGGGGTAATGAACGGCCTGCTGCGCACCGGCCATGCCCGGCAGCATCAGAAACCCCGCGGCAGCGGCCACGCACGTGGCCACGATCTTTCCAGCTTGCTTCACTTTCATTGTTTTGCCGCTCCCAGCAGGACCGAAACCGAACAGTGGTAATTCGAATTACCGTTCGCCATGCACCAGTTGATGTCGTTGTTCAGCGACAGCTTGTACAGCGGCTTCTCGCGCTCGTTGCGGTTGCAGAAGCACTTTCCGCACGACGTCTTGCCGCAGCAGTCGTTGTACGACACGATGTAGTCCGAACCGTCATGCGGATTGCGGCAGGTGCCGATCCACGTGATCGGCGAAGGTGTGGTACCCGGCGGGCAGCTGCTCGACGTACCGCCGCAGCAGCTGCACAGCCAGCCGTCGATCGCGCAGTATTTCCAGTAGTCGCAGCTCATCGGATCGTCGCTCGCGCCCGATGCGGCGGCACCGGACGCCGCCGATGCTCCCGAGGCCGCGTCGGCCGCATACGCGGTGCGATCGACGGGCAACAGCGGCAGCATCGCCGATCCCACCAGCACCTTGCCAAGCTGCGCCATCGCGCTGCGCCGCGAACTATGCTGCGCGACGCCGCGCGCCGACCGTTCGAACCATGAATCAAACAGGCCCATTCCGTTGTTCTCCGTTGACGTTGAAGGAAGGTCGGCCGATCACGCGTGCTGCGCGTGCTCTTGATGGCCGTCGTGGTCGTGATCGCCGTGCACGAACTGCTGCAGCGATGCGACGCCCCGCTCTTTCGCTTCGAACAGGCTCTCGAGATGCTCGCGCGTATTGACGAGCCCCTTCGCGCGCACGGTGCCGGTGTCGTCGAGTAGCACCGCGTACGGCAGCTTGCCGATCTGGTACGCGAGGCCGAGCTCCTGCGACAGCACGTACGGGAAGCGCGCGAGGTTGTGCTTCTGCGCGAAGCGCGTGTGTTCGTCGGGATCGCCGTCGCTCGCGAGCACGATGTTCACCGGCGTCGACTCGCTCGCCTGCAGTGACGGCAGCAGCGGCAGCAGCTTCTTGCAGACCGGGCACGTCGGCGACAGGAAGAACAGCAGCGTCGCCTTGCCCGACGCATCGATGCCGCCGACCTTCACCTGCGAGCCGCGAATGTCGGTCAGCTCGAAGGCGGGCGCGATCGCGCCGACCGCCGGCCCCTTGTCGATCATCAATGCGCCGGCCGGCATGATGCGTTCGTACAGGATGCCGATCTGGCGCACGAGCGCGAGGCAGATTGCGCCGAGCGCGAGCACGGCGACCCACAGCAAGGCGGTGGAAACGGTGAGAGCGGTTTGCATCATGAATTCCTCAGGTGGGAAAGGCGCGGTACGTTGGCGAGCAGCACGTCGACGGTGAGCAGCGCGCAGACGATCAGCAGCACGGAAGAGAACAGCGTCAGGTAGTCGAACCACACGACCGCACGGCTGCCCGGCTCGACGAGCGCGGTCGCGGCCAGCACGACGAGCAGCAGCACGCGCGCGACATGCAGCCAGCCAATGCCGCGCGGCGCATCCGTGCGCGCGGCGGCAAAACCGGAACAGCCGCAGTCGATGTCGGTGTGGCCGCGCAGGATGTTGATCGTCATGCCGGCTGCGAAGACGAGCAGCAATGCGATCAGGCCGAGCGCGCCGGCCGTGCGCGTATCGGGAAACAGCAGCGCCGCGGCGCAGACGGCTTCGGCAAGCGGAATCGCGAACGCGGCGGGCGCGGTGAGCGCATCGGGCAGCAGGCGATAGCCGGCGAGCGCCTGCCGGAACGCGGCCGGCCGGCGCATCTTCGCGAAGGCGCCGAGCAGCACGACGACGGCCGCGCCTGCCTGCGCGCTGGTGGCGAGTACGGGATCGAGCATCATCGCGGCCTCACGGGTTCACGAGCAGCGTCGGCGTACTGCCGATCTGCTTCTCGACGTGCTGCAGCTTGCCGCTGTGCGCGTCCATCACGACGAGATCGGACGTGCCCGTCAGCCCGTAGAACAGCGGCTTGTCATCCTCGCTGACCTGGATCGACACGAGCGGATCGACCTTCTGCTGCGCGAGATCCCAGCGCGCGACGCGCTGTTTCGTCTTCAGGTCGTAGATCCACACCTGCGTGCCGGGATCCTTGTGCGTGCCGTCGCCACCCTTGTGCATCAGCACGTAGTAGCGGTTCTGCCTGACCTGCACGGCCGTCTGCTGCATGCCGCCCGGGCGCCAGCCTTCGGCGCGCTCGGCATCGGTCAGCAACGACCACGACTTGCCGAACGCGGGCCTGGCGCCGCTGAAATCGGCGCTGCGCACGTTGCCGTGGTACGTCGCGAACAGGTAGCCGCCCTGGTAGCGCGACGCGTTGATGAACGCCGGATCGTTGTCGACGTCGATGAATGCATCGGACATCGTGCGCTTCACCTCCTTGCCGTTCGCGTCGAGCGTGACCGTGAGCGCCTTGCCGCTTTCGCACAGCGCGGTGAAGCGGTCGTTCCCCGACGGATACGCAAGCACGCATGCCGCGGTGTCGATCTCGGACAGCACCCGCTTCGACACCGCGTCGATCACCGTCACCGACGCGGCCGGCGTGATGTTCGCGACGTACAGCCGCTTGCCGTCCGCGCTGAACGCGGTGTTGTACGGCGACGGCACGTGCTGCCCGTGCTTCGCCGGAATCACGATCTCTCCGGTGTGATCGAGCGTCGTGTTGTCGGTCATCTCGACGACGTCGGTGCGCGTGCCGTGCGAGCCGCGCGCGAAATAGGTCGTCGCGATGAAGCTCGTCCTGTGGTCGGGCGAGATCGCGAGGCCGGGCGCGAAGCCGCCGTCGATCTGGCCGAGCAGCTTCTTCGCGTCGGCGTCGTACACGAAGATGCGCCCGTCGGTCATCGTCGGCATCGCGATGTCGACGACGTACACCGCGTGCGGATGCCACGGCGGCATCTTCTGCACGACCAGTTCCTCGGGCTTTTCCGTCGCGTCTGCGCTGCCGGCCCACGCCGCCGCGAACGCCAGCGTCGCCGCGAAAGCCGCGGTGCGTCGCCTTGTTCTCATGTCGCCTCCAGTTGGGATTCAGGTAATGTGGGGCGACTGTAGTTCGACAATAAACCGGTTCAGCACCCGGACCGGCAACGCGTGCGTGCCGATTCGGGATATTGGAAAACCGCCTGAAAGGCACCTGCGGCGCACCCCATCCGACCCCGCCAAAACCCTCATGGAAATAGCGCTCATCCGTATTGCACCGACCGCTCGGTCGGTTTAATCTTGCGCGGTCCGAACGACCGCCGGAGGCGCCATGCTCGTGTTTCACCAGATGTTCGACGACGCGGACCGGCATGCCGAGGCGCTGCGCGGCTGGGATCAGCGTTACGACCAGATCGGCTCGGGCCCGTATCGCAGCGCGGTCAAGCACGTGGAGCTCGACGGCGTGCAGCTGTTCCAGGAAGCGGCGAACGTGCGCATCATCCAGCGCGGGCGCCTGCCGCCCGGCCATACGGTGTTCGGGATGCCGCTCACCGGCTCGGGCACCTTCGCATTCGGCGACGCGCGCATCGAGCGCGGCACGATCGTGATGGCGCGCGGCGGCTCGCCTTTCGAACTCCATTCACCCGACGACATGTCGCTGATCGGCGTGGTCATCGATCCCGAGCTGATGCAGCAGATCGAGGATGCCGCCGATGTCCGACTCGACGAGCGCGCACTGCGGCGCGGCGTCGCCGACGTGCCGGTCGCCGCGCGCGAACGCGCGAGCGTGCAGCTCGCGACGCTGCTCGAACGCGTGCTGTCGGCACCTGCTACGTTCGACGCGGCGCGTGCGCAGTCCGAGCTGCGCGGCGACGTCGGCAACGTGCTCGTCGATCTGCTCACCTACCGGATGCCCGGGCCGTCGAATCGCCTCACGCACGCGTGCCACGCCGATATCGTGCGGCGCGTGCACGACTACGTGATCGACCACCCGGAAGCGCCCGTCGACATCCTGAGCCTGTGCACGCAGCTGCGCGTGAGCCGGCGCACGATGCAGAACAGCTTCCAGTCGGTCGTGCAGACCGGTCCGCTGAACTACACGCGCTCGCTGCGTCTCGCGCAGGTGCGACGCCTGCTGCTCGACACGCGGCAGTCGGACCTGCCGATCAGCGAGGCGGCCGCGCGCTGGGGCTTCATCCACCTCGGGCATTTCGCGAACGCGTACAAGGCCCAGTTCGGCGAACTGCCTTCGACGACGGCGCGCCGGACGGTGCGCGGCGCAAATACGCGCTGAGCACCGGAAAAAACCGCCATAATCCGTTGTTGAACGTTCGGCTCCCGCGAGCCGGGTGCGCTGCGCGCGTGCCTGTCCGCTCAACGGGCCGCGCAGTACGTGACGACCACCCGCTTCCACCCCACGCCCCGATGCCAGAGGATTTCCACTTCCTGTTGCTGCCCGGCTTCTCCGCGCTCGGCTTCATGTCGGCGGTCGAACCGCTGCGCGTCGCGAACCGCTTTCGCACCGAGCTGTACCGCTGGCACGTGATCAGCGCGGACGGCACGCCCGTCGCCGCGAGCAACGGCATTCCGGTCGCGGCCGAAGCCGCGTACGCGGACGTCGCGCAGGTCGAGACGGTGTTCGTCGTCGCCGGCTTCGATCCGCTCGTGTGCTACGACCGCGCGCTCGCCGACTGGCTGCGCCGCCAGAACCGGCACGGCGCGACGCTCGGTGGCATCGACACCGGCAGCTTCGTGCTCGCGGAAGCCGGGCTGTTCGACGCCTCGCAAATGCTGACGCTGCACTGGGAAGCGCTCGCCGCGTTCCGCGAGCGCTACCCGGGCCTGAACGCGACGCAGGAACTGTTCGAGATCGACGACCGGCGCATCACCTGCGCGGGCGGCACCGCGTCGATCGACATGATGCTCGACCTGATCGGCCGGCGGCACGGCGCCGATCTCGCGGCGGCCATCTCCGAACAGTTCGTCGTGAGCCGCATCCGGCAACGCTCGGACAGCCAGCGGCTCGAGATCGCCGCGCGCTATGGCGTGCACAACCGCAAGCTGATCCAGGTGATCGACACGATGCAGCGGCACATGGAAACCCCGCTCGGTTCCGATGCGCTCGCGCAGGACGTGGCGATCACGCGGCGCCAGCTCGAACGGCTGTTCAGCGCGACGCTGAACGACACGCCGACGCGCTTCTACCTGAACCTGCGCCTCGATCGCGCACGCGAGCTGCTGCAGCAGACCGACATGAGCATCACGTCGGTGTGCGTTGCGTGCGGCTTCGAATCGCCGTCGCATTTCTCGCGCACGTATCGCTCGCGTTTCGGCGTGAGCCCGCGCAGCGACCGCCGCGCGACGCGCTGAACGGCGCCGCTTTTGCGTACAATCCGGCGCGCCATTGCACGCGCCGGCAGCGTTTCCCGCCATTCGCTCAACAATGCCGCCGATTGATCGACGCACCGAAGCGGCCTTCGAAAATAAATTGCAAAGGTGCCGAAAATGTTCTGTAACATACCTCGCAATTAGATAGGCAGCCCTAAGGAGATGAGAGCCCGGGCCCGACGCACGTCGCGCCACGCAGGCTGCCAAACCGATATCAATGCCGATCCGAGGGGTATGACATGACGATGCTCGCTTCACCGTCGCCGCACCTGCCTGCCGTTCGCTTCCCCGCCGCCATTCCGTTCCGATTCGTTTCGACCTGACGCTTAGTTATCCTCAGTCAGTCGAATCTCCCAGCACCGCTTCGCCGCACCGGTTCCATCGAGCCGGCGCGCGAGCCGTGTCGTGCCTGCTCGCCACGAGCGCGCGGGCGTGTCCAACCGTTGAGATGAGGATCACCCATGCAGACATCACGCAAAGCATTGCCGCTCGCCCTGGGTCTCGCGCTCGGTTTCGGCATCGTCGGCGGCAGCGCGGCCGATACCAAGGTCGCGAACCCGCAGGCGTCGAGCCTGCGCGAAAGCCTGACGCGCGGCGTGGCACCGGCCGCGGCCAAGGCCGATACCGCCGCGGGGCAATTCCGCGCCGACGGCGTCGCCGTCACGCTGTACAACCCCGCGTATCGCGCGAAGAAGGCGGCCGCCACGCCCGCGGCCGCCGCGCGCGATTTCGTCGCGTCGCAGGCGACGCAGCTCGGGCTCGACCCGGCCGCGCTCGCGAGCCTCGCGGTGACGTCGGAGCGCAGCGATGCCGACTTCACCGTCGTGCGCTTCCAGCAGCAGGCGGCGGGACTGCCCGTGTACGGCAGCGACATCGCGGTGACGGTCGCGAAGGACGGCCGCATCCTGTACGTCGCGAGCAATACGATCAACGGCGTGGCCGTCACCGCGCGCAAGACACAGGCCGTCGACCAGCAGCAGGCGCTCGACCGCGCCCGCGCGTATCTCGGCGTCAGCGGCTTCACGAACCTCGACGCACAGCGCGTCGCGTTCGTCGACAAGGCCGGCACGCATACCGCATGGAAGGTACGCGGCCGCCCGCAGGACGGCCCGAAGGGCGACTGGGAACTGCTGATCGACGCGGACAGCGGCGAAGTGCTGCGCGCCGAGGACAAGGCGTTCTATGCGACCGACGGCACCGGCTTCGTATTCAGGCCCGATCCGCTTTCGTCGACGAAGAGCAGTTACGGCAGCACGGGCTACAAGGACAGCAACGACACCGATTCCACCCAGCTCACGGCCGCGCGCGTGCGTGTGACGCTGAAGGATCTCGCGCAGTCGAACTCGCGCTACGTGCTGTCGGGCCCGTATGCGTCGTGCGTCGACTTCGATGCGCCGCGCGACAACGCGTGCCCGGCGCAGGCGACGCCGACGTTCGAGTTCACGCGCGGCAACCTGTATTTCGAGGCGGTGAACACGTACTACCACATCGACACGTTCCTCCGTTACGTGAACCAGACGCTCGGCATCAAGGCGCTGCCTTACCAGTACACGGGCGGCGTGCAGTACGACCCGCACGGCGAATCGGGCGACGACAACTCGTCGTACTCGTCGAGCAGCGGCCGGCTGACCTTCGGCCAGGGCGGTGTCGACGACGCGGAGGATGCGGACGTCGTGATCCACGAGCTCGGCCACGGCATCCACGACTGGGTGACCAACGGCGGCCTGTCGCAGCAGGAAGGCCTGTCGGAAGGCACGGGCGACTATCTCGCCGCCGCGTACAGCCGCGACTTCAATCAATGGAGCCCGTCCGACGCGCAGTATCACTGGGTCTACAACTGGGACGGCCACAACGAATACTGGGGCGGCCGCGTGACGAACTGGAACGTCGGGCGCACCTACGCGCAGGCACGCGGCGCCGAGATCCACACGGCCGGCCAGTACTGGGCGTCGTGCAACCTCGTCGCGCGCGACGCGATCGGCGCGCAGGCGATGGACAAGGCCTTCCTGAAAGGGCTGTCGATGACCAACAGCTCGACGAACCAGAAGGCCGCCGCCCAGGCGGTGCTGACGGCCGCCGCCGCGCTCGGCTACAGCAGCGCGCAACTCGCGGCGATCGGCAATGCATACAACAAGAGCTGCACGTACGGCGTGACCGTGCCGCAGAAGTCGTAATTCCGCAGCAGGCGGGGGCGCCGCACGATGCGACGCCCCTCTTCCTCGACATCGCCATCCTCACGAGATCGAACATGCCTACTCTGACATTGACCCGCCTGAGCGCCGCGCTGGGCGGCGTGCTGCTGACCGCCGCCGCGCACGCGACGCCGATGTGGATCACGCTCGGCGACACCGCGATCAAGTTCGTCGGCTACGCGGCCGAGGAAGCCGGCCTGCTCGGGTCGAAGGCGATCGCGAAGCAGTTCCGCACGCAGAATGCGAACGTGGTCGGCGTGCTGCAGCTCGACATGACGAACTACCAGGGCGATCCGAAAGACATCTACCTGATCACCGACTACACGAACGCCGCGCAGAACACCTACCTGACGAACCTCGCGAAGGCCTACCTGCCCGAGCTCGCGATCGGCACGTCGCAATGCGGCTATGCATGTTCGGATCACGCGTCGTGGCATGCGCAAGGCTATCCGGCGTCGTTCCCGTTCGAGGCCGACCAGAACGACAGTCCCTATATCCATACCGTGAACGACACGCTGGAGAATTCGGACCGGCAGGCGAACCACGCGCTGAAGTTCGGCAAGCTGGCGCTTGCGTATGCGGTCGATCTCGGCGGCGACGGCAGCACGACCGTCAAGCGCTGACCGGCCTCGGCCGGCTCGAGCCGCACCGGGCGGGCGCGTGCGTGATGCGCGCCCGGTCGAGCGCGTTTCCCGTTCCGGATAGAATCGTCGTTCGATCACTTCCGCACCACGGTGCTCCGCCATGACCGACTTCTCCCGCTCCGTCGACGCCCTCTCGCCCGAGCGCGTCACGACCGCGTTCGATTTGCCCGGCCACACGACCGTCCGCTCGCTCGGCGTCGCACAGGGCATCATCGTGCGTTCACGCTCGATCGTCGGCTCGTTCGGCGCGGCGCTGCAGACCCTGTTCGGCGGCAACATCACGCTCTATACGTCGCTGTGCGAGAAGGCGCGCCAGCAGGCGTTCGACAAGATGCTCGCCGACGCGCGCAAGCTCGGCGCGAACGCGATCGTCGCGATGCGCTACGACTCGACCGAGATCGGGTCGGGCGTCACGGAAGTCATCTGCTACGGCACGGCCGTACAGGTCGCGCGCGACGCCGGCGTCTGACCGTCAGCCGTTACGCGCTGGCCGCGCACACGATCGCGACGATCGAGCCGATCACGAGCACCACGCCGATCGTCTTGCGCTTGTTCAGTTCCGTCCACAACAGCACGCCGGTGAGCGACAGCAGGATCAGCGCGCCCGCGAGCGTATCGACGAGCAGCACCCAGCCGATGCCCGTCCCGACGCCCTTGTGCAGGTTCGTCAGCCACGCGAGCGTGCCGTTGCCGGTACGCTTGAGCGTCATCGTGTCGCTGCCGACCCAGTAGTCGACCGCGACGTTTTCATGCGGCGACGCGAACACGAGCTGCCAGTGCTCGGGCTGCACGGTTTCGCGGTCGCCCCATGCGACCGGATGCCCGGGTTCCTTCTGCACGCGGCCCATGCGTTCTGGCAGATGCAGATCAGGTTGCGCACGCAACCATTGCTCGAGCGCGCGCGGTGACGCGGGCTCCGGATCGGGCACGCCGAGCCGCAACGTCTCGACGCGCGGCGTGCCGGTCTGGATCCGCAGCGGCGGCGCACGATGATTCAGCAGGAAACCCGTCGTGCCGAACAACAGCCCGAGTGCGGCACCCCACAGACCGACCCAGCCGTGCACCTTGCGCAGCCATTTGATGAAGGTGCCGCGGCGCGAACGCGCGCCGCCGGAGCCGGCCGGGCGCACGCCCGGCGCGATGCGGGACGCGGATGCCGCGTCGATGTCGATGGGATCGGCAACGCTCACGTCTCGCTCCAGATTCTCAGAAGATTGTGGTAACAGCCGACCAGGCTGCGGCACGCCTGCGTATCGGCGCCACCGGCGTTGAGCCGCTGGATCGCCGTGTCCATGTCGAACAGCAGCGCCCGCTGTGCATCGCTGCGCACGAGGCTCTGCACCCAGAAGAAACTCGCGATGCGCACGCCGCGCGTGACCGGCGTGACCTGGTGCAGGCTCGTCGCCGGATAGACGATCATGTCGCCAGCGGGCAGCTTGACCTGCTGCACGCCATACGCGTCCTCGATCACGAGTTCGCCGCCGTCGTATTCGTCCGGCGCGGACAGGAACAGCGTGACCGACACGTCGGTGCGCAGCTTCACGCCGTTCGGCAGCACGCGCACCGCGCCGTCCACGTGACTGCCGAACGTCATCCCGCCTTCGTAGCGATTGAAGAGCGGCGGATAGACCTGGTTCGGCAGCGCGGCGCTGATGAACAGCGGATTGCGCTCGACCGCAGCGAGGATCGCGTCGCCCAGTTCGCGCGCAATCGGCGCATGCTCGGCGATCTGCTGGTTGCGCTTGACCGGCGCGCCCGTGTAGCCGGCCGTCGCGCGGCCGTCGACCCACGCGTCGCCCGCCTGGTCGAGCCGGTCACGCACCGTGTGCACCTGCTCGGGTGTCAGCACGTTCGGGATGTGTACAAGCATCGTTCCACCTTTTTCATCGAATGACGCGGCGATCGCACGCGTGCGGTCAGAACCGGTAGTCGAGCGTCGCGAGGAACGTGCGTCCGACGCCCGGCACCGCGCGGCCGCCGTCCGACTGGATCAGCGCATCGTAATAGAACTTGTTGGTCAGGTTCAGCAGGTTCAGGCGCAGGTCCCACTGCTTCGCGTGATACGCGGCCGTTGCATCCCAGCGCGTATAGCCGCCCACCTGCACGTAGTTCGTGTTCGCCGCGTAGCGACCCGACATGTAGGTCGGACCGCCGCCGATTTCCCAGTGCGGCGTGAACGCATACGTGGTCCACAGCGTGAACGTGTTGCGTGGCGTATTCGCGAGCGTCTTGCCCTGGGTGCCGTCGAGCGCGCTCAGGATCACGCCGTTCATGTACGTATAGCTGCCGAACACCTGCCACTTCGGCGTGATGTGGCCCGTCACGCTCGCCTGGAAGCCGCGCACGCGAATATCGCCCTCGAGCAGGTATTCACCCGTCGACGTCAGCGTGCGCGCGTTGCTCTTCTCCTGCTGGAACAGCGCCGACGTGACCGACAGGTTGTCGTTCAGCAGATCCCACTTGCCGCCGACCTCGTACGATTTCGTGTGTTCCGGCGACAGGTTCTGCGTGTTGTTCGTGACCGTCAGCGTCTCGAGCGACGGGTTGAACGACGTGCCGTACGAGAAGTAGTACGACTGCGATTCGGTCGGCTGGTAGATCACGCCGGCCCGCACGCTCGTGAAGTAGTTGGTCTGCGACGCGTAGCGCGGTGCGCTCACCGTATTCGCGAGATGCGCCTGGAAGCGATCCCAGCGCAGCCCGCCGACGAATTTCCAGTCGCGGCCGATCGATACCGTGTCGTTCATGTACGCGGCGAGCGTCGTCGCACCCGATTCAGCGTGGTTGGCCGGCGTCTGCGTCGCGTTGGACGCGGTCGACGACAGATAGGCCGGATTGATCAGCGACAGGATCGGCAGGCCGCTGCGCGTGTACGCCTGGTTCGTGTAGCTGTCGTGCCCGACCTCGATGCCCGCGATCAGGTCGTGCTTCACGAAGCCCGTGTCGAACTTGAAATGCGCCATCGTGTCGTTGTCGACCGAATGGTTTTCGATCACGCGATCGTGACTCGCGAGCTTCACGTACAGCGCGGACATCGGCAACGACGTGTAGTTGCCGTTCGCGAGCGCGGTGCTCGACGCGAGCGGCCCGGTCAGCACCGCGTTCGCGGCCGTCTCGCGCGCATCGGTCATCGAGTGCGAGAACGACGTGCGGTTGCTGATCGTCAGCGCGTCGTTGACGCGATGATCGATGCGCGCGGACACCGTCTGCACGTCCTGGATCGTGCGGTCGTCGGTGAGGCCATAGAACGTGTGCTTCGACACCGGCGCCGGATGGCCGTTGACCGCGAGCACGCCGTAGTCCGGCATGTCGTAGTTGTGCTGGATCAGCGCGGACAGCGTGATCTCCGTCGGCGTGCCGATGCCGAAGCGCAGCTCCGGCGCGATTCCGTAGTCCTTGTTCTTCATCACGTCGCGCGTCGAGCCGAGCGACTGGCCGAACGCGTTGATGCGGAACGCGGAGGTCGCGCCGAGCGGCCGGTTCAGGTCGACGCTGGTGCGGTAGTGGTCGTCGGTGCCGATCGTCGTCGACACTTCGGCGGACGGCTTCAGGTTCGCCTTCTTCGACACCTGGTTGATCACGCCGCCCGTCGAGCCGCGCCCGAACAGCATCGACGACGGGCCGTACAGCACCTCGACCGAATCGAGATCGAACGTGTCGCGGTAGTACTGGTTACGGTCGCGGAAGCCGTCGAGATAGATGTCGTTCTGCGCGGTGAAGCCGCGCAGGTTGATGTTGTTGCCGATCTGCCCGCCTTCCGCGCCGCCGATCGTGATGCCCGGCGCATTGCGCAGCGCGTCCTGGAACGACGTGAGCCCCTGCGATTCCAGCAGCGCCTTGTTGATCACCGTGACCGACTGCGGAATGTCGCGCAGCGCGGTGGGGGTTTTCGCGCCGACGGTCGAACGCTCGGCCTGGAAGTCCTGATGCACGGCCTGCCCCGACACGTTGACCGTCGGCAGCGTGTCGCGCGCGGCCGGCGTCGCACTGCCCGGTTTCGCGGTGACGGCCGGCGCCGATTCGGCGCTCGTGCTCTGCGCGAATGCAGGCGAAGCGATAGGCAAAGCAAAGGCCAGCGCGAGCGCACTCGCGAACGGGGTCTTGTTCGGCATGAAAATCCAGTCGGAATTTGAAACCGCCCCGCGTGGACGCGCGGCGACGCGCGCACGAGGCACGGATATGCTGGCTCGCTGGCCGCCGACGATCAGACCGACGGCGACACTAGCTGGCTACGATTGACGAGTGACCGGCAGCGCAGTCGTCGCCGCGGTCATGAAAATGAGAATCGGTATCATTCCAGATATTTCTTTCTGTTTCAATTGATACCCGCTTCGTCATACGAAAGAACGATGTTTCGAAAAATTACGGAAAGTTCGACGTAATTATATGAATGGTTTTTGTAATTGATCGGGATATTCAGTCTGACAAATTCAGGGCTGGGGGCCTTGCGCAGCAAGGCACTGAAGTATCAGCCCCTTTTCGGATTCCCACCCCGGCGGGCTCGATGATGCGCACCGCTTTCAGCTCCGATACCTTGCATCACGCGAAACGACAGCGCCGGATTTATTGTTCAGATGATTATACGGGCCGAATGCCGTTTGGAATTCGATTGAAACAAGAAAGCAATTTGAAATGAATTGCGCCGAATGAGGCCGGTTTCCCGTGAACGCATCGCCCCGCTGACGTCGACTCAATGATCGCGCTCGAGCGACGTCATGTTCCGCAAGGTCGGGAACAACCGCACCCATGTCAGCGCGACGGCGATCGTCGCCGCGCCGCCGACAACGATCGCCACCGGCGCACCCCACCACGCAGCCGTCACGCCGGATTCGAATTCGCCGAGCTGGTTCGACGTACCGATGAACAGCGAGTTGACCGCGCTCACGCGGCCGAGCATATCGTCGGGCGTGCGCAGCTGCACGAGCGACAGGCGCACGACGACGCTCACCACGTCCGATGCGCCGAGCGCCGCCAGCGCGACGAGCGACACCACGAAATTGCGCGACAGCCCGAACACGATCGTCGCGATGCCGAACGCGATCACGCCGCCGAACATCGCGCGGCCCGGCCGCCCTTTCAGCGGAAATCGCGTGAGCCACAGCGTGCCCGCGAGCGCGCCGACCGCCGGCGCCGCGCGCAACGCGCCGAGCCCCCACGGGCCAACCTGCAGGATGTCGCGCGCGTAGATCGGCAGCAGCGCGGTCGCGCCGCCGAACAGCACCGCGAACAGGTCGAGCGACAGCGCGCCGAGGATCGCCGGTTCGCGCCGGATGAACGCGATGCCGGAAAACACCGAACGCAGCGTGACCGGTTCACGCGCAGGCGGCGCACTGCGCAGCGGAATCGTGCCGCTCAGGATGGCCGCGATCGCGAACGCCACGACGCTCGTGCCGAACGCCGCGGGCGCGCCGACGCCATACAGCACCCCGCCGAACGCAGGCCCGAGAATCTGCGCGGCCTGGTTCGCGGACGTCGACAGTGCGGTCGCGCGCGGCAGGTCGCTGCGCGGCACGACGGCCGGCAGCAGCGACGACACCGACGGCGATTCGAACGCACGCGCGGTGCCGACGATCGCGGCCAGCGCATACACGCCCGGTGCGGTGAGCCCGCCTTGCGCCGCGCCGAACAAGAATACGCCGGCGGCCAGCGCCTCGACGCCCTGGCAGATCGTCGCGATGCGCCGGCGATCGTAGCGGTCGGCCACCTGCCCGACGACGAGCGTCAGCGCGAACATCGGCACGAACTGCGCAAGCCCGACGAGCCCGAGCGCGAAAGCGCTGTGCGTGAGCGCATAGACGTACCAGCCGATCGCGACCGACAGGATCTGGAAAGCGAGCGACGACATCACACGCGTGCCCCAGAAGCGCTGGAACGGTGTGTGGCGGAACAGGTTGGCGGGTAACGGCGACGGCGAAGTGGATTCGGGTAACGGGGCGGTCATCGGCGAGACGTCATGGAGGGAAGGCCGGCGATCGCCGATACGCGATGCGGCCAAAGCGCGATGATAGCTTCAACCAACGGAACCTTGCCGGATGCCCATCGGATGCCGGTGCGGCCGGCACGCCCTGCACTGCACTGCGCTGCGCGATGCGACGCCGAACCGAACCGCACCGCACCGCACCGCATCGCATCGCATCGCATCGCATCGCGCGCAAAAAAGATTCTTCGCCGATTTCCGGGGAGAGGTGGCCGGCGTTCTGCGTTCTGCGTTCTGCGTTCTGCGTTCTGCGTTCTGCGTTCTGCGTTCATGAGTTTGTACGCGGCGTGAGCAACCCTCAATGCGACAGCGCCGCGGCGTGATCGTGCTCGCGCAGTTGGCCGGGAATCGCGCACTGCGCGAGCCCGCCCGCATCGATCCACGCACGCGTGCGTTCCGCGGCCCTGTCGATCAGTTGCGCGCACTGCGAGTAATCGTATGACGACACCTCCAGCGGACAGAGCGGCGGCACGACATGGATTTGCGCGCGTGCCGCGTACAGCTCCAGATCGCGCACCAGCTGCCGCGCGATCACGAGCGTCAGCGCATGCGTCGCGTGCGCGATCGCGCTGCGCGGCGGTACGCGCAACGCACAGGCGAACCCGGCCGGCAGCACGACGATCCGCTTGGCGCCGAGCGCGATCGCAACGGAGATCGGCGTATTGTTCGCGACGCCGCCGTCGACGAGCTCCACGTCGCCGATGCGAACCGACGGAAACACGCCGGGAATCGCCGCGCTGGCCTGCACGGCATCCACGACCGGGCCGGCGGACAGCACGACCTCCTCGCCGCTCAGCACGTCCGTCGCGACGATGTGGAGCGGCAACGCGGCCTGCTCGATCCGCCGGTACGGCAGGTTCGTTTCCAGCAGCAGGCGCAGCGCATCGGCCTCGACCAGATGCGGCCGGTTGCGCAGCAGCATCGCGACGAGGCTGCGCATCGAAAACGGCATGACGTCCTGGCGGCGGATCCTGCACCACAGCGCGGCGAGCATCGCGACGCCGTCCGCATCCGGCCGGCCGGCGAAATAGGCGGCATTGATCGCGCCCGCCGACGCGCCGACGACGCAATCGGCCCGTTCGCCGCTCGCCACCAACTCGCGGAGCATGCCGACCTCGATCGCGCCGAGACTGCCGCCGCCGGCGAACACGAAGGCGGTCGTGGGAGTGGGATCGGAAGTCACGGTGCGCCCTCCTGCGGTTGGCTGCGACAGTGCTTTCTCCATGATGGATCGTGCGGCGCCCCGGATGTCCTGATGAAAACCCTGCCGGCCCGCGGCCCCGGCGGTTCGTTGACGTGCACGCCGCATTCCCCGGAATCCCGCGATGAACAAAAAAAAAAGCGCGAACCGCAGTTCGCGCCAAAGAGAGACCTAGCTGAAAAACGTCGAAAGATCTACTCCAACCCCACTCAGAAAGAATGCCGCATCCCGATCCGCACGTCGGCCTGCGTCTGCGTCGTCGACGGCGTGAAGCTGTAGCCGACCACCGCATCGACGCCTTGCGACGCGCGCAGGTAATCGCCGGAGATGTACACGTCGGTGCGCTTCGACAGCAGGTAGTGCAGGCCGGCCGTGCCCTGGTTCCAGTGGTGGCCTTCGAAGCGCGTGTGCTGGTAGCCCGCGATGAAGCTCAGCGCCGGCGTGAACTGGTACAAGCCGCCGCCTTCATACACCTGCATGTGCGACGACTGGCCGAAACCCTTGATCGTCGTGTACGAGAAGTTGGCGTCGAGCGTCAGCTTGCCGATCGTGTAGCTGGTGCCGATGCCGAACGTGCCCTGGCTGTCGACGTCCATCGCGGTGTTCGCGAACAGGTCGGTGCGCGCGCCGGTCGCCGGATCGACGGTCACGGTCTGCTGGCCGAGGAACGTATGCGTGCCGATCATCGCGTACGGGTCGAACGCGTAGATGCCGTTCGGGTTGTTCAGGCGCGTGTACGCGGCGCCGATCGAGAAGTCGCCCTTCGTGTAGCTCGCGCCCGCGCTCCATGCGCTGTTGCGGTGGAAGTTGCCGGCGACGTTGCCGAACGAATACATCGCGCCGAACTTGACGCCGTTCAGGTCGTTCGACAGGAACTTGACCGAGTTCGGCAGGCGGTCGCCGTTGAAGCGGTCGAAGTCGCCCTGGTGGATCGCGTAGCCGCTGCCCCATGCCGAGATGTTGTAGATCGACACGAGCTCGTTGGTGATGTCGAGCTGGTTGCCGAACGACAGCGTGCCCCAATCGTTCTGGAGACCGACATAAGCCTGCCGCCCGAACTCCGACCCGCCGAAGCCAAGCTGGCCGTTGCCGAGGTGGAAACCGCTCTCGAGCGCGAACACGGCCTTCAGGCCGCCGCCGAGATCTTCCGTGCCTTTCAGGCCGAAGCGGTTCCCGTACGAGACACCGTCATCGAACTTGACCACGTGCGAACCGCCCGTGTTGTTCACGTATGTGATGCCCGCGTCGAGAATCCCGTACAGCGTCACGCTGCTCTGCGCGTGGCCGATGGCGGGAATACAGGCCGCGCATACCAGCGCGGCGGCTACGGCAACTTTCTTTTGCTTCATTGTCGACCACCCTCCCTGAACCCTTCGATGGAAAGAATCGTGGCCTGGCGCGCACAGCAATACGCCGGCCGATTCGAATTCGGTACGTCCGCTGGCTTCGGCATTTCGTTTTCCGCAATAACGCAGCCATTGGCGAAAAATACAAACCCATATTTCATGTCACCCGTCTGAAGGCGACACCAAATGGTCTCGATGCGACTGTTCGGGAAAACACGGAGGCGGGCGGCGCGGCAAAAACCGGCCGCCCGGAGGCGGATCAGCGGGCGTCGAGGGCCGCGCGCACGGCCGGCAACGCGGGGGCGCCGGCCGCCGTGGTGACGCCGTCGAGCCACGCTTCGACGCGCGCGGGGTCGGCCTTCAGCGCATGCTGCGCCGCGAGCGCGGGCGACGTCTTGTTGTCGAGCATGTCGGCGATCATCCGGTTCTCGACGTCGACGGAGAACGTCATCTGCCGGAACAGCCGCGCAAGGTTCGCGCACTGGCCGGCAAAGCCCGGGCGCGTGACCGTGTTGACCGTCGCGCCGCCATAGTTCGGGCCGAAATACACGTCGCCGCCCGACAGGTAGGTCAGTTTGAACTTCGTGTTCATCAGGTGCGGCTCCCACGCGAGAAAAACGATCCAGCGCTTGTCGCGCACCGCGCGCTCGACCTGCGTGAGCATCCCCGTCTCGCTCGATTCGACGAGCGACCAGTTCGCCGCGCCGAGCGCATGGTCGGACAGCATCCGCTTGATGTTCTGGTTCGCGGGCGCGCCGGGCTCGATCCCGTAGATCTTGTCGCCGAAGCGGTCCGCGTAGCGCGCGAGATCGGCGAACGTGTGCACGCCGGCCGCCGCGACGTAGTCGGGCACGGCCAGCGTGAACTTCGCGCCGCTCAGGTTCGCGTGCAGCACGTCGATCGACTTCTCGTCGACGAACGGCTTCACGAGCGGCGCCTGCGCGGGCATCCAGTTGCCGAGGAACACGTCGACCTGCCCTTTCTTCAAGCCCTGGTAAGTGATCGGCACCGACAGGTTCGCGACGTCCTGCCGATAGCCGAGCGCCTTCAGCACGACACCGGCCATCGCGTTCGTCGCGTCGATGTCGGTCCAGCCGGGCGCCGCCATCTTCACGTCGCGGCACGTCTGCGGGTCGGCGGCGTGCGCGGGCTGCTGCATCGCCACCACGCACGCGGCCGCGGCGAGCGCGGTGCCCAGGCTCCGGATTGCTGCATTGCATTGCCGTTTCATGATTCGCTTCCTCCGTCGTTCGTCAATGTCCGCTGCGGCCCGCTCAGCGCCCGACGCGCGGAAAGCGCGCCATCGCTTCGAGCGTGTCGAGTTCGATGTGATTGCGCATGTAGCGCTGGCTCGCGTCGGTGAACGGCTGCCAGTCCCACGCCTGGATGCGGCCCTGCGTCGTCGCCGCGTAATGGAAGCGGCGCCGCCGCTGGCTCGCGCGCACCTGCGCGTCGAGTTCCGGCAGGTTCCAGCGGCGCGCGGCCTCCTCGCGGAATGCGGCGAGCACGCCGGCGGCTTCGGGCAGACCGGCCAGGTTCGTGCGCTCGCGCGGATCGTCGGCGAGGTTGTAGAGCTGGTCGGGATCGGCCGGGCAATGCACGTATTTCCAGTCGCCGCGGCGGATCATCACGACCGGCGCAACCGCCCCTTCCGCGAGGTATTCGCCCAGCGCGACGTCGTGCGCGGGTGCGCCTTGCAGATGCGGCACCAGGCTCGCGCCGTCGACCGGGTCCGGCCAGCCGCCGGCCGGCGCCGCGCCGGCGAGGTCGACGAGCGTCGGCAGCAAATCGACGTGCGACACCGGCCCGCGCACGCGCGCGGCACCGAAGCGGCCCGGCGCATGGACGATCAGCGGCACGCGGCAGCCGCCTTCGAAGAACGTCATCTTGTACCAGAGCCCACGCTCGCCGAGCATGTCGCCGTGGTCGGACGTGACGATCACGATCGTGTCGTCGGCGAAGCCGCATTGCTCGAGCGCGGCCAGCACGCTGCCGAATTGCGCGTCGACATAGGACGTCGCGCCGTAGTATGCGCGGCGCGCGGCGCAGATCTGCGCGTCGGTCGGCGGCGTGCGGTCGTTTTCGCAGACGAAGCGCAGCCGCTGCGAATGCGGATCGCTCTGCTGCGCATCGAGCCGCACGGCCGGCATGTCGATCTCGTCGTCGCGGTACAGATCCCAGTATTCGCGCGTGATCGCGTACGGATCGTGCGGATGCGTGAGCGACACGACCATGCAGAACGGCCGCGCGTCATGACCGGCCGCGCGCTCGCGCGCGACGTCGTACAGCTTCTGCTTCGCCGCGAACGTGACTTCGTCGTCGAAATCGAGCTGGTTCGTGCGCACGCACGGGCCGGCCTCGAGCACCGAACTCATGTTGTGATACCAGCTCGGCCGCTCGGTCGGGCGGTCCCAGTCGGGCACCCAGCCGAAATCGGCCGGATAGATGTCGGTCGTGAGCCGCTCCTCGAAGCCGTGCAGCTGGTCGGGTCCGCAGAAATGCATCTTGCCGGACAGCATCGTGCGGTAGCCGCCCGCGCGCAGGTAGTGCGCGAAAGTCAGCGTTTGCGCCGGCAATTCGGCGGCGTTATCGTAGGCGCCGATACCCGACGGCAGCTTGCCGGTCAGCAGCGAGAAGCGCGACGGCGCGCACAGCGGGCTCGCGCAATACGCGGCGTCGAACACCACGCCTTGCGCCGCGAGCCGGTCGAGCGTCGGCGTGCGCGCGACGCGGTTGCCGTAGGCCGGCAACGCGAACGGCGTCAGCTGGTCGGCCATCAGGATCAGGATGTTGGGAGTCGGGTTCGTCATCGGCGGTCTTGGGGAAATCGGTGTTCGAATGGAACGGCGCGACGCTCGGGCGGCGACACGGCCGGCATGACGGACGCAGCCTGAAGAAAGTGCCGCGCGCACCGGCCGCGACTGGCTAGAATCGCGGAAGGCCTGGCGCGGCGCCGTGCCGTCCGAAGCACTATCCCCCGCCCGAATTCGCGCGGGAAGGCGTCCGGCCCTTATGAGGCCATTAGAGAGACTTATGTCGAAATCCGAACCGTTACCGTCGATGCAGGCGCTGCGCGCGTTCGAATCGGCCGCCCGTCTCCAGAGCTTCACGGCCGCCGCGCGCGAGCTCGGCTCGACGCAACCGGCTGTCAGCCAGCAGGTGTTCCAGCTCGAAGCGGAACTCGGCGTGCCGCTGTTCGAGCGCAGCCCGCGCGGCGTCACGCTGACGAGCGACGGCCAGTGCCTGTACGAAGCCGTGCGGGTGAGCCTCGACACGCTGCGCGGCGCCACCGCGACGCTGCGCGCGCGCCGCGAGCACGGCGCGCTCACGATCGTCACGGATTTCGGTTTCGCGACCTACTGGCTGATGCCGCGCCTCGCGGGCCTGAAGCGCGTGATGCCGGACGTCGACGTGCGGGTCGTCACCTCGCAGGATTACGACGTGCAGCGCGACCATGCCGACATCGCGATCCTCTTCGGCGACGGCCACTGGCCGTCGTGCACGGCCGCGCGGCTCTTTCCCGAATCGGTCACGCCCGTCTGCTCGCCGGCGTTCCGCGCCGCGCACGCGCACGTCGCGCGGCCCGAGCACCTGCATGCGCTGCCGCTGCTGCACGTGCAGCCGACGCGCCCCGAACGCTGGCTGTCGTGGGCCGGCTGGTTCGACGCGCACGGCCTCGACGCGCCGGCCGCCGCGCGCGGCGTGACCTTCAACAGCTATGCGTTGGTGATTCACGCGGCGCTGCTCGGCGAGGGTGTCGCGCTCGGCTGGTCGCCGCTCGTCGACGAACTCGTCGCGTCCGGGCAGCTCGTGAAGCTCGTCGACGCACCCGTCGTCACGTCGCGCGGCTACTTCCTCGTGCGGCCGCCGCAGCGGCCCGAGCCGGACGCGACGCATGTGTTCCGGCGCTGGCTGCTGGACGCGTGCGCGCCGGTCTGAACGGGCGGGCGGCCGGCGGAGGGCCACCTGACGCTTGCTGAAGCAGTCGGGCCTGCCCCGCCTGACGCCCGCTGGACCAGCTGCGCCCGCCTCGCCGGACCGGCCGCGCCCGCCCCCCGCAACCCCCGCCTCAAGCCCCACCACCGCCGCGCCCCCCGCTGGCGCGCCGATACCAGCCACACGGCGGGTTGGTTCTATCCGCGCCCGAATCGTCCTGATTTACTTGAGCCTCCCGCTACCCGCGTAGCGTGGCGCCCCGTCGCGCCGCCGCGCGCGTTGCGTTCCCTGACATCCGAGGAATCTCATGACCGCCGACTCACGCCCCGATCAATTCGTCCTGACGCTGTCGTGCCCGAGCGCGGCCGGCCAGGTCGCCGCCGTCGTCGGCTTTCTCGAGCGCCATCGCTGCTACGTCGATGCGCTGAACGTGTTCGACGACGATCTCAGCAACCATTTCTTCGTGCGCTGCGTGTTTCATCCGACGGATGAGACGCTGCAGATCGACGCGCTGCGCCAGGAGTTCGGTCCGATCGCGACCGCGCTCGGCGGCGGCGGTGACGGCGACACGCAATGGGCGATCCACGACGTGAACGCGCGCCCGAAGGTGCTGATCATGGTGTCGAAGCTCGAGCACTGCCTCGCGGACCTGTTGTTCCGCTGGCGGATGGGCGAACTGAAGATGGACATCGTCGGCATCGTGTCGAACCATCCGGACTTCGAGCCGCTCGCCACGCAGCACGGGCTGCCGTTCCGCCACTTCCCGATCACGGCCGACACCAAGGCGCAGCAGGAAGCGCAGTGGCTCGACTTCTTCGAGTCGAGCGGCGCCGACCTCGTGATCCTCGCGCGCTACATGCAGGTGCTGTCGCAGGAAACCAGCGCGAAGCTCGCGAACCGCGCGATCAACATCCATCACTCGTTCCTGCCCGGCTTCAAGGGCGCGAAGCCGTATCACCAGGCGCATGCGCGCGGCGTGAAGCTGATCGGCGCGACCGCGCACTTCGTGACCGACGATCTCGACGAAGGTCCGATCATCGAGCAGGTGGTCGAACGCGTCGATCATGCGCTGCGTCCCGAGCAATTGCTCGCGGTGGGCCGCGACGTCGAATGCATCACGCTTGCACGCGCGGTGAAGGCGTTCATCGAGCGGCGCGTGTTTCTGAACGGCGACCGCACGGTGGTGTTTCCGTAAGCGCATCCGTTCGGCGCGCAGCCAACAAAAAACCCGACCGGCAGCCCCTGCCGGTCGGGTTTTTTATCGCCTTGCGTTCGACGCTTCGCGCGACGGCCCCGGGTGCGGTGTCCGGGTTCGTCGCGCGACGCGCGTGCCGCGTTCAGATGCTTACTTGACCCACGCGAAGTAGTACGACAGCCAGATCGTCAGCGCTGCGCCGACCAGCGCCGCATACGGCATCAGGTTCAGCCACATCGCGCGCTTCGGCACTTCGAGTTCCATGTCGCGCTGCATCTGCGCGGGGAAACGGCCGCGATCCTGCCAGTAGTGACGATAGAGAAACACCGGCACGATCAGCAGCATCGCGATCAGCCCGTTGCGCAGCGTGCCTTCGCCCTGCAGGTTCGCGCCCGCGCCGACATAGACGAGGTTCGCGTAGCCGCAGACCGAGCCGGCGACGAGCAGCCAGGTCGGGCAGCGGAACGGCCGATCCCAGCTGCCGCGGTCCATCCGGTGGATCCACCCCGACTGAAGATTCAGGAATACGAACAGCATGTAGCAGACGTTCGAGATCGCCAGCACCGTCATGTAGTCCGACATCATCAGCAACACGAGGTTGAAGCCGAGATCGGTCCACATCGCGCGCGTGGGCGAGCCGTGCTCGTTCACGTGCGACAGGTACTTCGGCAGCCAGCCGTCGACCGATGCCTGGTACAGCGTGCGCGACGAGCCCATCATCGACGTCATCACGATCAGCAGGATCGACAGCATCAGCATCACGACGACCGCGTTCGCGACCCACGCGCCGCCACCGACGATCTTCGCCATCGCGGCCGCGACGCCGGTGCCGTCGCCGATCGCCGGATCGAGCATCGCCTGCGTGCCGAGCGCGCCCTGGAACGCCATCGGCACGAGCGTCATCACGACGAGGCACAACGCGCCCGACCAGAAGATCGCCTTCGCGGTGTCGCGACGCGGATCGCGGAATTCGCGCGTGTAGCAGACCGCCGTTTCGAAGCCGTACGACGCCCAGCCGGCCATGAACATCGCGCCGAGCGCCATCGTCACGCCCTGCCCGTTCCACGAACCGAAGGTCGCGGTCGTGAGGTTGCCTTGAGCGTCATGACCGAGCGGCAGCAGCGGGAGCAGGTTCGACATCGGCACGTCGCCGGTGACGAACGGCACGATGCCGACGATCAGCAGCGGCGTGAGCGACGCAATGCCGAGAATGCGCTGCGTACGCGCGGCCTTCGACGCACCGCTGTGCTGAAGCTTGAACGTGATGAGAAGCAGAATCGTCGCGATGATGAACGTCGCGTTGATTCGCAGGGAAAGACCCGACTTGATGAACCCGAGATCCGCAACCTTGAGCTGCCAGTGCAGCACCGCCGCGTCGGCGGGAAAGAGACTCGTGAGCGCATAGCTCGCCGCGAGGCCGCAGCCGAGCGCGAGCATCGGCGACCACGCGAGCCAGTTGCACCACACGGAAACCGGGGCAATCAGCTTGCTGTAACGGACCCAGCCGATCGCGCCATATACCGACGCGCCGCCCGATTTATGGGGAAATAGTCCCGATATTTCCGCATAAGTCGCGCTTTGAATCAGCCCCATCGTGATCGCGGCGATCCAGATCGCCCACGCGGGCTGGCCGATCGTCGCGCATACGCCGCCGATCGTGAACAGCACGCCTGCCGGCACGCCGCTCGTTACCCAGAATGCGTCTTTCCAAGTCAGGCCACGATGCAGCGTGTGGCCCGTCGAATCGTGTGAGATGGTTGCCTCAACGTCACTGGTGCGGTTCGCACGCAGTCCTGCTTGACTCATCCAATTCCTCCTGTGATGACTCCGCACAAGGGCCGTAGTGTAACAACTTAAGCGCTTTTTTGCAGAATCAGTAAAAGAAAGCCGGGATATGGCCGCATGGATTCACGATTATTTCGGATTCCTGCAAACCATTCCCGGCATGTTGTTTTTTTAGTTTTTGGCGACGAATCGCCGCTGGATTACTGCGCGCCTTCAGTCCACGAATTCACGCGGTCAGCATGCGCGGCAATCCATGCATCGGCGGCCGCTTCCGGCTTCGAACCGTTCTGGATCGCGAGCATCACGCTGTCGATCTCGCCCGGCTTCCACTGGAACTTCTTCAGGAACGCGACGACCGGCTTGGCCTTCGTTTCGAGCTGCGGGTTCACGACGCTGTCGACGTGCTCTGCGCCGCCGAACACCTTCTTCGGATCCTCGAGGAAGCGCAGCTTCCACTTCGCGAACATCCAGTGCGGCGCCCAGCCGGTCACGATCACCGGCTTGTTCGCGCCGACGGAGCGCGACAGCTCGGCCGTCATCGCGCCGCCCGAACTCGGCATCAGCGTGTAGCTGAGGCCGTAGCTCTTGATCGCTTCGTCGGTCTTGCGCATCACGCCCGCGCCCGCATCGATGCCGACGATCCGGCCGCCGAAGCTGCTTTTCTCGGCATTCAGATCGTCGATGCTCTTCGCCTTCACGTAGTCGGGGACGATCAGGCCGATCTTCGCGTCAGGGAAGTTCGCGCCGAGATCGACGACCTTCGACTTGTACTCGCCCCAGTAGGAGCCGTGCGTGACGGGCAGCCATGCGGACAGCGTCGCATCGAGGTCGCCGCGCGCCACGCCCTGCCACATGATCCCGGCAGCCACCGGCACGAGCTGGACCTGGTAACCGAGCTTCTTCTCGATCACGCGTGCCGCAACGTTCGACGTCGCCACACTGTC
The DNA here is from genome assembly GCF_905339865.1 of Burkholderia sp. BCC1993. Classification (NCBI taxonomy): domain Bacteria; kingdom Pseudomonadati; phylum Pseudomonadota; class Betaproteobacteria; order Burkholderiales; family Burkholderiaceae; genus Burkholderia; species Burkholderia sp. BCC1993. The sequence goes on from NZ_CAJPGZ010000023.1 coordinate 52,088, forward strand.
GTCCCAGCCTTCGACGTAACCGATCTTCAGCGTGGGCTTCGTATCGGCGAGCGCCGACGCGCTCAGTGCCACCATCGCCGACAGTGCGCCGGTCCACAGCATTTTTCCGAACAACTTCATGGTCGATCTCCTTGAAATGCGCACCGTGCGCGTTGTCTCTCTAGGTTCTTCAACCACAATTCCGCGGTATCGTTGTTTTCCGACGGATGCTTGTCCGGAGGCGACGCAACGCAATGCGACGCGCCCGGACCGGCGATGGCTTGTTTCGACTACTTGTCGATCACGAGATCCGACAGCGGCTTGCTGCAGCACAGCAGCACCATCCCCTGATCGATCTCGCGCTGGCGGATGCCGCCGTTGTGCTTCATCTCGACCTGCCCCGACACGAGCTTCACCTTGCAGGTGCCGCACATGCCCTGGGTGCACGACGCCGGCAGCCGCACGCCGGACTGGCGCGCCGCGTCGAGCACGTGCTGCTCGGAGCCGCACGAAATCTCGCGATTGCTCTTGGCGAAGCTGACCGTGTACTGCTTCGTCGCGACGTCGCCGTCGTTGGCCGCCGGCGCGAGTTCAGCGAGCACGTCGTCGCTCGCGGTCTGCGCGAGCGTCTCGAACGAGAAGCTTTCCTCGTGATACTGCTTGCGGTCGAAGCCGGCCTCGTCGAGCAGGTCGCGCACGGCCTTCATGTACGGCGCGGGGCCGCACGTGAAGATCTCGCGCTCCATGAAGTCCGGTGCGATCAGCTTCAGCAGCGGCAGCGTCAGGAAGCCCGTGACGCCCGGCCAGTTGGTGCGTGCACCGACGCGCTCGACGACGAACGACGCGCGGAAGTTCGTATGGTTCGACGCGATCAGGTCGAGCTCGCGCGCGAAGATGATGTCGTCCGGCGTGCGCGCGCTGTGCACGAACAGGATGTCGCGATCCTCGGCGAGATCATGGTGCGCGCGGCTCATCGACATCAGCGGCGTGACGCCCGAACCGGCCGACAGGAACAGGTACTTGCGCGCCGGATGCCGCGCGCACGTGAATTCGCCGGCCGGGCCGAGCACGCGAACCGACGCGCCCGGCTGCAGGTTGTCGTGCAGCCAGTTCGACACCTTGCCGCCCGGCACGCGCTTCACCGTGATCGAGATCGTGTGCGGCCGCGCGGGCGACGACGAGATCGTGTAGCACCGGTTGATCGTCTCGCCGTCGATGTCGAGTTCGAGCGTGATGAACTGCCCCGGCTCGAAGGAAAACGCACGGCCTTGCGGCGAACGGAAGAAGAAACTCTTCACGTCGTGGGTTTCCTGACGCACGTGGCAGCACACCAGCGTTTCCTCGACGTCGCTCGTCCAGCGCTCGGGCAGCGCGCTCCAGAACGCCGGGTGCGTAACCCGGCTGTCCACCGGCTCGAAATTGGCCGAATCTCGCATCATGTGTAGCTCCACTTACTTTCTTCCGACTACTACGCGCCGATTTTTTCGGCGAGCCGGCCGATGTACCAGGCCGAGAATTTTTCGACGAGACCTTCCGTGTACGGCGAATACGGGCCCGGCTCGTATGCGCTGCTGGTCGCGCCGCGCTGCGAGAATTCGACGAGCGCGCGATCCTGGTCGTTGGTCGCGTTCCACACGGCCGTCAGGTTCTTCACGTCGTAGTCGATGCCTTCCTTCGCATCCTTGTGGACGAGCCACTTGGTGCGCACGAGCGTCTTGCCGGCCGACAGCGGAATCACCGAGAACGTCACGATGTGATCGCTCATGAAGTGATGCCACGAGTTCGGCTGCGTCCAGAACGACAGGCCGCCGAGGTCGGCCTGGTCGAACTGGCCGAGCAGCTTCTTCGATGCGACCTTCGCGTCGAGCGTCTGCGATTCGCCGTGGCGGTCGAGCGGCAGGCGCTGCGTGCGGAAACCCGTCACGTCGTCCAGCTTTTCGATTTCGGCGGACGGCAGGCCCATCTCGGCCCACTCCTTGCCGCGGCGCACGCAGGTTTCAGCGAACGCGTCCATGCCTTCGGCGTTCGCGTCGGAGCGCTGATAGCCGAAGCCGTATTCGTACAGCGAGATCGTCAGCTCGGGATGGTTCGCGACGCAGTGGTAGCACTCGCGGTTGTTCTCCATCGTGAGCTTCCAGTTGCCTTCCTCGATGATGTCGATCTGCGCGGCGATCTTCGTGTTCGGCAGATCGTGCGGCAGCAGATACGGCTCCATCTGGGCGCGCAGCTGCGCGAAATCGACCGGCGGCTCCTCGGCGAGGCAGACGAAGATCAGGCCCGCGAGGTTCTGCACGTGCACCGACTTCAGGCTGTGCTTGCAGCGGTCGAACTTCTCGCCCATGTGCTCGGCGAACATCAGCTGGCCCGTCAGGTTGTAGGTCCAGCTGTGGTACGGGCACACGATGTTGCCGACCGAGCCTTTATCCTCGTTGCACAGGCGCGCGCCGCGGTGGCGGCACACGTTGTGGAACGCGCGGATTTCCATGTCGTCGTCGCGCACGATCAGGATCGAGTCGCTGCCCAGTTCCACGGTCACGTAGTCGCCCGGCTCGGGAATGTCCGGTTCGACCGCGACCTGGATCCAGTGCTGGTGGAAAATCGCCTCCATGTCGAGGGCGAAGATGTCCTCGCTCGTGTAGAACGGCGCGTCGAGGCTGTAACCTTCCTTGCGTCGCTCGATCAGTTCACGAATGTCTGCCGATACTTTCATCGTTTGCTCCGGATTCCTTGCGTCCCAGTGTGGTTGCCGACAGGCATCAAAATCAGTAGTCGATGAGCTGATGCTCGCGCAAATACGCGAGGATCACTTGTGCTTTTTCGACTGAACTCCCTTCATTTACGACGTTGCCGCCGCGGCTTTCGGTCGTGGTCGCGGACAGCATCCGGGCATGCCCGGAGCGCTTCTCGGCGGCGACCAGCTTTACGGGTTTACGCTCGATCGGGCCGACCTTCCAGGCCGCCGCATCGGCGTCCGCGCCGGTCGACGTGAGTGCCGGGCGGATCGCGCCGGCGCGCAGCCGCGCATACGCGTAGCGCGGCGCCACGTTGGCGAGCGGATGGACCGCGACGACGGCCGGCAGCGCCGCGTCGACGCGCCGCCGCAGCCCTTTCGGCAAGAATTGCCGGACCGCCGCGCGGCCGCCGTCGACCGTCACGTCGACGGCCGAGCCGACGAGCGGATAGCCGAGCGCCGCGGCGACGCGATACGGCAGCATCCCGGTGTCGTACGCGCCCTCGGCGCGCGTGCCGGTCAGCACGAGGTCGTAGCCTTCGACGCGCGCGGCAAGCGCGTGCGCAGCATCGTCGCCGTCGTGGCAGGCCAGCACCTCGACCTGCCGTGCGCCGAGCGCGAGGTATTCAGCAAGCGCTTCATTCGCGGGATCGCCCGCATGGATCACGTCGAGCTGCGCGCGATGCCGCTCCGCGAGCTGGCGGCCGACCTCGAGCGCGGCCGCGTCGTTGCGGCTGTAGCGCGCGGTGCCGCTGACGGGGTGCCGGCCCACGGACACGAGCACCGCGATGCGTTGCAACTGGCGGGGGGCGTTCATGCTGCGACTCCTTCGGATTCACGCGAGCCGACCGCGGCCGGCGATTGTCCGCGCGACGCGCGCGCGGCCTGCACCTGTTCGATCAGCGCGGCGATCGTCGCCTGCGCGTCGCCCACCACCGTCAGGTTCGCGCGCTTCGCGATCGGCGCGCTGCCGTCGAGGTTCACCGCGATCACGTGGCGGCAGTCCTTGATCCCCTGCAAATGCTGCACCGCGCCCGAGATGCCGAACGCGATGTATACGCTCGCCTCGACCGTCTTGCCGGTCGCGCCCACCTGCTTGTCGCGCGTGAAGTGACCGTTGTCGACCGCGACGCGGCTCGCGCCGATCGCCGCGCCGAACGCGCCGGCCAGTTGCTCGAACGCGCCGATGTCGGACACGCCGTTGCCGGCCGACACGATGAAGTCGGCTTCCTCCAGCGCGACCTGCGCCGCGTCGATTTCCTCGAGGCCGAGATCGCGGTACGGCTGTGCCGCGTTGCCGGCCGGGCGGATGAAGTCGGCGGCCAGGCGATCGCCGGCGCCGACGAACGGCAGTTTCGCCTCGACCGCGTTCTGCGCGAGCAGGATCACGTCGGGCAGCCCGCGCGTCGCGAATGCGCGGCCGGCCTGCGCATACGCGCCGACATGCTTCGCGTCGATCTCGACCACGTGGGTCGCGACGCTCGCGCCGGCGGCCGCCGCGTAACGCCGGCCGAGATCGCCGTCGCCGGTCGCGTTGTCGGGCACGAACACGTGCTTCGGCGCGAGCGCCGCGGCGCATGCCTGCAAGGCTTGCAATTCGCTTTCGGGCGCGAAGGCGCGACGGTCGAAGTCGGCCAGCTCGATCAGCTTGTCGACGCCGAGTTCGGCGGCGTCATCTTTCAGTTCGCCGAATGCCAGCAGTGCGACTTCCGTCTGCGCGTCGGCGAGCACCGCGGCAGCGGCAATCGCCTGCCGCGTATGGTCGTCGAGCGCGCCGCGCTCGGTGTGCGCCACCACCAGCATTACGTGCTTCGGGTCCTGCACCGCGCGGCGCGGCTTCGCGGCCGCGGCGCCATGACCGTGCGCGGACCACTGCGCGGCGCTCGCGTCGGCGCTGCCTTCCTCGCCGAGCGTGATGCGCTTCAGGCCCGCGGCCGTGATGATGAACGGCCGGCGCGGATCGATTCGTTTGATCGTGTTCATCGATTCACTCCAGCGAGGCGGCAACGAGTTCGGCCACGTCGAGCACGTCGGGGCGCGGGCCCACGACGCCTTCGAGCATCGCCGTGCAGTTCGGGCAACCGACCGCGACCACGTCCGCGCCGATGGCGCGCGCGTCGGCGATGCGGATGTCGGGAATACGCTGCTTGCCCGGGATGTCGGTCAGCGGCGCACCGCCGCCACCGCCGCAGCAGCGGCCGCGCATACCGTTGCGCTCCATCTCGACGACCTGGATGCCGATCGTCTTCAGCAGCTTGCGCGGCGATTCCGTCTCGCCGTTGTAGCGGCCGAGGTAGCACGGGTCGTGATACGTGGTGCGCTTCTCGCGCAGCGACTCGACCGCCTTCGGCGCGATCTTGCCGCTGTCGGCCAGCTCCGCGAGGAAGGTCGTGTGATGCTTGACCGTCACGCGCAGCCCGAGCGCGCGGTATTCGTTGCGCAGGCTGTGCATCACGTGCGGGTCGGCCGTCACGATCTGCTTGTACGACAGCGAGCCGAGCGTGCCGATCAGGCGCTTCGCCATCTGCTGGAACGTCGCTTCGTCGCCGAGGCGGCGTGCGACGTCGCCGGTGTCGGTCTCGGTCCCGCCGAGCACCGCGTAATCGACGCCCGCCTTGTTCAGCACCTTGACGAACGCGCGCAGCGTGCGCTGGTAACGCATGTCGAACGCGCCTTCACCCGCGACGAACAGCACGTCGACCGGCTTGCCCGGTTGCGCGACGGGCGCGCTCAGGTCGACCGACCAGTCGTAACGTGCAGCCGTGTCGTAGCCGCCCATCGTGCCCGTCTCGCGCAGGTTCGCGAGCACTTCCTGGCCCTTGCCCGGCACCGTGCCGTGCACCAGCGTGCGGTTGCGGCGCATGTCGACGATCGCGTCGACGTGCTCGATCAGCATCGGGCACTCCTGCACGCACGCGCGGCAGGTGGTGCACGACCACAGCGTCTGCTCCTCGATCAGGCCCGACACGATCGGGCCGTTCGGCTCGCCGCGATGCTGGCCGACCGCGAGGCCCGGCGTCGGGCTGCCGGCGTATGCGGCATCGGTGCCGCCCGCCATCCCGACGACGAGATCCTGGATCAGTTTCTTCGGGTTCAGCGGCTGGCCCGACGCGAACGCGGGGCACGCGGCTTCGCACTTGCCGCACTGCACGCACGCGTCGAAGCTCAGCAGCTGGTTCCAGCGAAATTCGACCGGCTTCGCGACGCCATACTCCTCGTGCGCGATGTCCGGCAGCTTCAGCGCGGTCGGCGGCGTGGCCGTACCGTTACCCGTGAACGAATCGCGGGTCGCCGCGAAACGCTCCTGGCGCGGGTGGAACGCGAGGTGCAGCAGGCCGGCGATCGCATGCTTCATCGGGCCGCCCTTCGCGGCGCCGACGGTCATCGTGAAGGCGCCGGCGCCGATCAGCAGCGCGCAGAGCACCGCGAACGCACCCGACATCGCACCGGTCGGCACGACCATGAACAGCACGAGGCCGAGCGCGAACGAGCCGAGCAGCCAGGGCAGCGCGTTCCACGGGCCGCGCGACAGGCGCGCCGGCACGTCCTTCGCCGCGCGGCGGCGCCAGACGAACACCACGCCGACGAGCATCGCGAGCGCCGCGAGGAAAATCAGCTTGTCGAGCCACGGCGAGTAGATCGCGAGGCCGTAGTTGACGAACACCAGCGCGAGCGCGGCGATCGCGCCGCCGGCGGTCGCGACGTGGGTCTTCGCGATGTACGGATCGCGGGCAACCACATGGTGCAGGTCGACGAAGTAGCGCTTCGGGATCGCGAACAGGTTCGCGATGCCGAACGAGCCGGGCGCCGTCGCGCGCCCGAGACGCCAGTAGGACGAGCGCTTCGCGACCGCGAACGCGAGCCCCGCCACCGACAGCCACAGCAGTGCGGTAATGAGGAAAGCCGGATTCATTTTTTAGAAATCCTTGACGAGGCGCAGCGAGTCGTAGATCGCACCGTGGACGTTGTGCATCGAGATGCAGTCGCCGACACGGAACAGCAGGAAGCGGCCGTTGCCCAGTTCTTCCGACAGGCACGGCTGCGGCTCGGCCGCGAACAGTGTGTGCGGATCGATCTGGCCGCGGTTCACCGATTCCGGCTTGAGCTTCCAGTACAGCTCGTCGTTCGGCGACGAACCGTTCTCGATCACCACCTGGTCGACCGCGCGCTCTTCCAGCTCCTCGGTGTATTCGTTGCGCAGCACGGCGATGATCTTGCCGTCTTCCTCATACACGCGATCGAGCATCGTGTTCGGCGTCGGGATCACGCCGAGCGCATACAGGCGGCGATAGAAGATCGGGAACGTCGTGCCGCCGCAATCGTCGGCCACCTTGACGTCGGGCGTCACCACCTCGACCTTCGAGCCGCGGCTCGCCATGAAGTCGGCCACGCCCGCGCCCGCGTGCGTGCTCACGCCGTCGAACAGCAGCACGTTCTGCTTCGGCTCGACCTTGCCCGTCAGGATGTCCCACGAGCTGACGGCGAGACCTTCGGCCACGCCCCACGCCGGCACCTGCCATGTGAAGCTCGAACCGCCGGTCGCGAGCACGACGATGTCCGGCTTCTCGGCCATGATCATCTTCTCGTCGGCGGCGACGCCGAGGCGCCGGTCGACGCCGAGACGCTTGGTTTCCATGTCGAACCAGCGGATGATCCCCGACATCTGTTCACGCTGCGGCGCCTTCGCGGCGATCATCACCTGGCCGCCCACTTCGGTGTTCTTCTCGAACAGCACCACGTCGTGGCCGCGCAGCTTCGCGACGCGTGCGGCCTCGAGCCCCGCGGGGCCCGCGCCGACCACCACCACCTTGCGCTTCGGGCCGCGCGACTTCTCGATGATGTGCGGCATCGTCGCTTCGCGCGACGTCGCCGCGTTCTGAATGCACAGCACGTCGAGGCCGTTGTACTGGCGGTCGATGCAGTAGTTCGCGCCGACGCACTGCTTGATCTCGTCCTCGCGGCCGTCGCGGATCTTGATCACCATGTGCGGATCGGCGATCTGCGCGCGCGTCATGCCGACCAGGTCGATCATGCCGTTCGCGAGCAGGCGCTCGGCCTGGCCCGCATCGCGGATGCTCTGCGCGTGCATCACGGGAATCTTCACCACCGACTTGATGCCGGCCGCGAGGTGCACGAACGGCTCCGGCGGCAGCGCCATCGGCGGCATGCAGTTCGCGATCGTGTTGTGCGTGTCGCCGCCCGAGCCGACCACGCTCAGGTAGTCGATCAGGCCCGTCTCCGACATCGCCTGCGCGATTTCCTTCAGCGCTTCGTGATCGAGGCCGTCCTCGTGGAATTCGTCGCCACACATGCGCAGGCCGACGCAGAAGTCCTTGCCGACCGCTTCGCGCACGGCCGTCAGCACTTCGATGCCGAAGCGCAGACGGTTCTCGAGGCTGCCGCCCCATTCGTCGGTGCGGTGGTTCGAACGCTTGCTCCAGAACTGGTCGATCAGGTGCTGGTGCGCGGCGGAGATTTCGATGCCGTCCATGCCGGCTGCCTTCACGCGCTTCGCGGCGGCCGCGAAGTCGCCGATGATGCGGCGGATTTCCTCGATCTCGATGATCTTCGCGTTACCGCGGTGCACCGGCTCGCGCACGCCCGACGGCGACATCAGGTGCGGCCAGTGCTCGCCGTGGAACGACGAGCGGCGGCCCATGTGCGTCGCCTGGATCATGATCTTCGCGCCGTGCTTGTGCATCGTGTCGGCGAGACGCGTGAGCGGGTCGATGATCTTGTCGTTCGACAGGTTCACCGACTTCCACCAGCCCTGCGGGCTGTCGATCGACACGGGGCTCGAGCCGCCGCAGATCGCGAGGCCGACGCCACCCTTCGCCTTCTCTTCGTAATAGCGGATGTAGCGGTCGCCCGGCAGGCCGCCCGGCTCGGCATACACCTCCGCGTGCGCGGTGCTGACGATCCGGTTGCGCAGCGTCAGCTGGTTCAGCTGCATGGGTTTGAACAGGTGGGGATAACGCATCGCAGGCGACCTCTGGCGTTCGAATGTCTCGTGTTGCGGGTGTTGGTTGTAGCTGTGTCGTCGGGTCAGCGCATCAGTGCGCGATCGGCGACACTTCGAAGACGCAGTGGTCGTGGTGCTCGGCCGCACACTGCACTTCCTTCGACTGCGCGCGCGGCGCGCCCTTGCCTTCCGGCGTCGTGTCGTTGACCCAGTCCATCGCGCCGGCGAACCAGCCCGCGAACATGTAGCAGAGCTTGCCTTCCTTGCCCGGCTGCTGGAGCACGAACGACGAGTGGCGCAGCTCGATCTTCGCGCGTGCGCTGGCCGGATCGGCCTCGATGATCGAGAACAGGCCCCAGCCGCGTTGCGACAGGCGCTTCAGGTAGTGCTCGAACACCGCCATGCCGGTGAGGCCGTGCAGCTTCGCTTCCTTGTCGCACCAGTGGTAGGCGGACTTGTAGCCGGCCTTGTAGAGGATCTCGGCATACGCTTCGACGCCGAGCGCTTCCTCGACGGCAACGTGGTTGTTCGTGAAGAAGTGGCGCGGCACGTACAGCATCGGCAGCGCGTCGGTGGTCCAGACGCCGGTATCGGGATCGACGTTGATCGGCAGTTGCGGTTGCATCGTGGTGACTCCGTGAGGAAAATTGGCCGCGCGGCTCAGGCGCAGGCACGACATCGTCCGCGTGCCAGCGCGACAGGCGCCGGCACGTCCCGATTGTTCTAGTGTTGAATCGCGGGTGGCGGTTCGGCTCGGCGGGTGCTTACGCGCCCCACACGTCCTTGAACACGCGCACCCAGTTCTCGCCCATGATCTTGCGGATGCGCGACTCCTTCCAGCCGTGGCGTTCCATCGCCGCGGTCAGGTTCGGGAATTCGCCGATCGTGCGGATGCCGTCCGGGTTGATCACCTTGCCGAAGTTCGTCAGCTGGCGATAGCGGCCCTTGTCATGCGTCAGCATGTCGAAGAATTCCTTCGCGAAATCCTGCGTGAAGTCCGTGCCGATGCCGACTGCGTCTTCGCCGATCAGGTTCACGACGTAGTCGATCGCCTCGATGTAGTCGTCGATGTTCGCCTCGATACCGCGCTTCAGGAACGGCGCGAACATCGTCACGCCGACGAAGCCGCCGGCGTCGGCGATTTCCTTCAGCTGCGCGTCGCTCTTGTTGCGCGGATGTTCCTTCAGGCCCGACGGCAGGCAGTGCGAGTAGCACACCGGCTTCTTCGAGAACGCGATCGCTTCCGACGACGTGTTGCCGCCCACATGCGACAGGTCGACCATGATGCCGACGCGGTTCATCTCGGTGATCACTTCGCGGCCGAAGTCCGACAGGCCGCCGTCGCGCTCGTAGCAGCCGGTGCCGACCAGGTTCTGCGTGTTGTAGCAAAGCTGCACGACGCGCACGCCCATGTCGGCGAACGCCTCGATGTAGCCGAGGTTGTCCTCGAACGCGTGTGCGTTCTGGAAGCCGAGGATGATCCCGGTCTTGCCTTCCTTCTTCGCGCGGAAGATGTCGTCGGTCGTGCGCACGAGCGTCAGCAGCTCGCCGTTCTCGCGAATCTTCTGCTTCATCACGCCGATGTTGTCGACGGTCTTGGTGAAGTTCTCCCACACCGATACCGTGCAGTTCGCGGCCGTGATGCCGCCACGGCGCATGTCCTCGAACACCGGCTTCTCGAACTTCGAGATGTTCAGTCCGTCGATGATGATGCTGTCCTGATGCAGCGTGCTCATATCTGCTCTCGCTCGTGTGTCTGGTCTTGTGGGGGGATCGATCAGTAAATCGGGAAGCGCTCGCAAAGCGCGAAAATCTCGCGGCGCACGCGCTGTTCGGTCGCGTGGTCGCCTTCCGGGTTCGCGCGCAGCGCGTCGAACACTTCGAGAATCAGGCGGCCGACTTCGCGGAACTCCGCGACGCCGAAGCCGCGCGTCGTGCCGGCCGGCGTGCCGAGGCGGATGCCCGACGTGACGGTCGGCTTCTCGGTGTCGAACGGAATGCCGTTCTTGTTGCAGGTGATGCCCGCGCGTTCGAGCGCCTGCTCGACCGGCGCGCCCTTCAGGCCCTTCGGGCGCAGGTCGACCAGCAGCAGGTGGTTGTCGGTGCCGCCGGTGACGAGGTCGACGCCGCCCGCCTTCAGCACTTCGCCGAGGGCCTGCGCGTTCGCGAGCACGTTGTCGATGTAGGTCTTGAAGTCCGCATGCAGCACTTCGCCGAACGCGACGGCCTTGCCGGCGATCACGTGCATCAGCGGGCCGCCCTGCAGGCCGGGGAACACGGCCGAGTTGATCTTCTTCGCGATCTCTTCGTCGTTGGTCAGCACGAAGCCGCCGCGCGGGCCGCGCAGCGTCTTGTGCGTGGTCGACGTGACGACGTGCGCGTGCTCGACCGGATTCGCATGGCGGCCGGCGGCGATCACGCCCGCGATGTGCGCCATGTCGACCATCAGCTTCGCGCCGACGCTGTCGGCAATCGCACGGAAGCGGGCGAAGTCCAGCGCGCGCGGGTACGCCGAGAAGCCGGCGATGATCAGGCTCGGCTTGTGCTCGAGCGCGAGTGCCTCGACCTGGTCGTAGTCGATCCGCATCGTGTCGCGGTTCACGCCGTACTGCACGGCGTTGAACCACTTGCCCGACAGCGCCGGCTTCGCGCCGTGCGTCAGGTGGCCGCCGGCGTCCAGCGACATGCCGAGCACCGTGTCGCCCGGCTTCGCGAGCGCGAGCATCACCGAACCGTTCGCCTGCGCGCCCGAGTGCGGCTGCACGTTCGCATAGCCGGCGTTGAAGATCTGCTTCACGCGCTCGATCGCCAGCGCCTCCACCTCGTCCGCGAATTCGCAGCCGCCGTAGTAACGCTTGCCCGGATAGCCTTCCGCATACTTGTTGGTCAGCACCGAACCCTGGGCCTCCAGCACCGCGCGCGACACGATGTTTTCCGACGCGATCAGCTCGACCTGCGACTGCTGGCGCTCGAGTTCCTTCAGGATGGCGCTGCGCACCGGCGCGTCGCGCTCGGCGAGGGGCTGCGAGAAGAAAGGCTGGGTGTTCGACATAGTGCGTCCGTGACGAAGAATAAAGGGCGTGAAACCGAAGCTCGAGGCCCGCCATACCTGGGTTTCCAGCGCATCCAGTGCAAGGCTGCCGACGGCTCTATTCTTGTCGTTCGGATTTTCGACGGATTGATGAATTTAGACGCGTTCTTTACCTTTTCCGCCATGCGCGTCCGTTTTGTACAAGTGACCGGTCGTGCTTTTTGGGATGACCAGGCAAACCGGCGTGTGCAGTGCACTCGCGATTTCACCGATGGACAGGCACTTCACCGGTGCCTGTGCTGCGCGTCCCGGGTGCAGCGCAGCCCGCTTACGGTGCAGTGCAGCATTCGCCCCGCGCCCATACAACGTATGGAGCTAGGGTTTAGCCGTATGGCACGGTTGTTGCGCTCGCTCCCACAATACCGAAGCTCGATCCGTGCCTCGGGCCAAAAGCTATTAGAGATTCAAGGAACGCTCCCCATGTCGCCCGACCGCACAGCGTCGCTGTCCCACTTCGCGTTCATGCCTTTACCGAACTTCACGATGATCGCGTTCACCAATGCGATCGAGGTGCTTCGGATGGCGAACTACCTGAGCGGCCAGCCGCTCTACCGCTGGTCGATCATCAGCCCGGACGGCGGCCCGGTCACGGCGAGCAATGGCCTCACGGTCGACACGGGCCCGGCCGAGTGCGTCGGGCAGCCGGATATCGTATTCGTGTGCGGCGGCGTCGACGTGCAGCGCGCGACCACGCCCGCCCATCTGTCGACGCTGCGCCGCTTTGCGCGTTCGGGCATTCCGCTCGGCAGCCTGTGCACGGGCACCTATGCGCTCGCGAAGTCGGGGCTGCTCGCGGGCTACGCGTGCGCGATCCACTGGGAAAACATGTCGGCGCTGAAGGAAGAGTTTCCGGACACGCGCTTCCTGAAGGAACTGTTCGTGGTCGACCGCGATCGCATCACGTGCACGGGCGGCGTCGCGCCGCTCGACATGATGCTGAACCTGATCGCCGCGCGGGTCGGCACCCCGCGCGTCACGCAGATCGCCGAGCAGTTCATCGTCGAGCACGTGCGCGACACGAGCGCGCAACAGCGGATGCCGCTCGTCGCGCGGCTCGGCTCGGCGAACAAGTCGCTGTTCGAAGTGATTTCGCTGATGGAGAACAACATCGAGGAACCGCTGTCGCGCGAGGAGCTCGCGCGGCTCGCGAACATGTCGCAGCGTCAGCTGCAGCGCCTGTTCCGCGAACACCTCGGGATGACGCCCACGCACTATTACCTGACGCTGCGGCTGCGCCGCGCGCGCGAGCTGCTGCTGCAGACCGACATGTCGATCATGCACATCACGATGGCGTGCGGCTTCCAGTCAGCGTGCCACTTCAGCAAGAGCTATCGCGATGCGTTCGGCGTCGCGCCGACGCGCGAACGCCGCAAGCAGGTCGCGCCGCTCGCGCAGGGCGCGGCGACATCCGCGCCGGCGTATCCGGCGCATGTGATTCATGCGTGACGCTCGAGTTGCGCGATAAAAAAAGCGGCCTCGAAGGCCGCTTTTTGCTGGTGCTTACGATCCCCACACCTGCATTTCGTCGAGCGAGTACCCCCACTGCGTCGCCCGCTTCGTACCGAGCATCCGCACGTAGCGCCCCTGCGCGTTCAGGTTCGGCAGCGTGACGTGACCGTACGACACGCCGTTGTTCGTCGAGTAGACCGTCGTCCAGTTCGCGTTGTCGTTCGACGTCTGGATCTGGTACACGAGCGCGCCCGCGTCCCAGTAGAGATCGACGCTGCTGATCTTCTTCACCGCGCCGAGATCGACGGAGATCCATTGCGGATCGACGCCCGTGCCTTCCGGCGAATCCCAGCGCGTGCTGGTCGTGTTGCCGTCGAACGCCTTGTCCGCCGTCAGCGATGTGTTGTAGCTCGCCGACGCAGCAGCCGGCCGACCTTGCGACAGCAGCGTCGGCTGCGCGGCGGCCGGGCCGCCGTAGTAGCTCGAGCCGAGCTTGGCCTTGGTCGTGTCGGCATTCACGCCGAATTGCGACAGGCTCCAGCGCTGGCCGGTCGTCACGTCGCCGACGTAGAGCTGGTAGCCGCCCGCGGTCGTCGACGAGAAGAACAGGTAGTTCGTACCGCTCACCGGCGCCGGGTCCGAGTTGTTGCTCACGCAGTCGTTGAGCGACAACGCGTTCGGTGTCGACGCCGGGTCCGCGGTCTTCGAATAGATCTGGTCTGCCCCGCCGCTGTCTTTCCAGCGCGCATAGAACACCATGCCGTCGCCGCGCACGATCGGATAGTAGGTCTGCAGACCGGCCGGACGATCGAACGTGGCGGTCGCGCCGGTCGCGATCGTGCGCTTCATCAGCCCCATGTTCGAGCCGGTGCCCGTCGCGTAGTAGACGGCGCTCGCGTCCGGCGCGAGGAACGGCATCGAATATTCGGCGCCGGCCGGTGCGTTCGTCAGGCTCACGACCGACGTGAACACCGGGCCCGCGCTCGTGTACGACAGCGTGCCCTGCTTCACGTCGCCGTTCTGCTTGAACACGAGCGTCTTGCCGTCGGCGCTGAATTTCGGATCTTCGTTGCGCGTCGCACCGGTGCTGTTCGTCAGGTTGACGGGCGGCGTGCCGGCGCCGAGTTGCAGCATGAACACGTTCCATGCGCCGTTGCTGATGCCCATGAACGCGAGCCACTTGCCGTCGGGGCTGAACACGCCGTTCATCGGATCGGTGATGCCCCAGCCGCTCTTGCTCAGCTGCGTGAGCGTATGGGCCGAAAAATCGTACAGGAACAGCTGGCTCGTGCCGTCGCCGTAGTTGACGTAGCTGTGATAGACGAGCTTGCCGGTCAGCGCCGCGGGAAACGACGCGTTGGATTGAGTCGGGGGATTGCTGATGCAGGCCGCTTCGGCGGCACCGCTGGACAGGTTGAGAGCGATGCCGGCCACGAGGCCCGCAGCGAGGAACTTCGATTTCACGCTGATTGCTTCCGGGTAAGGTAAGGACACAGCGGCCCCGGTCCCGCACACGGTGCACGGGGATCACGGATCCGCCATCGGAGGGCGCGAACGCGGTATCGATCACGCATCGGGAATGAAACTTGCGCAGAATGCCTGCTCGCTCGTCTGAAGAAAAGGCTCAAAGTGAATCGAAAACAACCGGATCAGCGACAGGCGAATCAACGTTTGAGGGCGGGATTGAACGCGGCGGAGGCCGTGCTACTCTTTTTTCACGACGGCCGCGATCGGCCGGAGGGCAGGCATGAAGCGATATGCGGCGCTCGCTCAGACGATTGGCGACGCGATCCGGCGTGGCGACCTCGGGCCCGGCGCGCGTATCCCGACCGTGCGCGCAGCGTGCCGCGCTTACCGTGTAAGTCCATCCACCGTGTTTCGTGCGTACTACAAGCTCGAAAGCGAGGGCCTGATCACCGCGCGTGCGCGCTCCGGATATTTCGTTGCGAACCTGGATGACAAGCGCGTGCGCGCGGGTCACGACACGCCGCGCAAACCGGCCGCGTCGCAGCCCGGCGACAACGATGTGCTGTTCCGCTTGCTCGACTCGCTCAAATTCGACGACATCGTGCCGCTGGGTTCCGCATTCGCGAGCTATTCGCTGTTTCCGATGAGCAGCCTGTGGCGGTATGCGGCGGCGGCGGCCCGCAACATGGACCGCACGAAACTGCTGGCCGGACTGCCGCCCGGCCATGAAGCGCTGCGCCGCCAGATCGCACTCCGCTACCTGAACGCGGGCGCGTCATTGCCGATGGAAGAGATCGTCATCACGACCGGCGCGGCCGAAGCGCTGACGCTGAGCCTGCAGGCGCTCACGCGCCCCGGCGACATCGTCGCGATCGAACGTCCGGCCTACCACGCGGTACTGCAGGCCGTGCGGCGGCTGCATCTGAAGGCCATCGAAATTCCGGTGGATCCGCGCACCGGCCTCGATCTCGATGCGCTCGCCGACGCGCTCGACACGCATCCGGTGCGCGCATGCTGGTTCATGACCTCGTTCCACAACCCGACCGGCGCGACGCTGCCCGACGAGCGCAAGCGCGCGCTGATCGACCTGCTCGCGTCGCACCGCGTGCCGCTGATCGAGGACGACGTGTTCGGCGAACTGCACTTCGGCCCGACGCCCACGCGGCCCGCGAAGCTGTACGACGAAAGCGGGCTGGTGCTGCATTGCGGGTCGTTCTCGAAGTGCCTCGCGCCCGGTTTCCGGGTCGGCTGGGTCGCGGCCGGACGCTACGTGAAGCAGATCAGGCAGGTGAAGAACGCGAGCGCACCGGCGGCCGATGTGCCCGCGCAGATGGCCGTATCCCGCTACCTGCTCGACGGCGCGTACGACCGCTTCCTGCGCAGGCTCCGCCGCAACCTGGCCGCGCACCAGGCGCAGATGCTGGCGGCCGTCCGCGCGCACTTCCCGCCCGACACGGCGGTGCATGCCCCGCGCGGCGGGTATTTCCTGTGGATCGAATTGCCGCCGCACGTGGATGCGATGCAGTTGTTCGGCGACGCGATGAAAAGCGGCGTCAGCCTCGCGCCCGGGCCGATTTTTTCCATGACGGGCGCCTTTCACCGCTACGTCCGGCTGAACTACGGCCGGCCGTGGACCCCTGCCGTCGAGGACGCGATGCAGACCCTCGGGACGCTCGCGCGGCGGCAACGACAGACGAGGTAGCAACGACCATGCAAGTCCTGCCCATCCGGAAAGTCCGCACGCGCGACACGTTGCGCGGCGCACTGAAC
This sequence comes from Burkholderia sp. BCC1993, assembly GCF_905339865.1. NCBI lineage: Bacteria > Pseudomonadati > Pseudomonadota > Betaproteobacteria > Burkholderiales > Burkholderiaceae > Burkholderia > Burkholderia sp. BCC1993. Next base: position 68,537 of record NZ_CAJPGZ010000023.1, read on the forward strand.
CTGCACGCCGAGCCGCGCGATGCCGTCAGCCAGCGCTGCCGGCAATGCGGCTTCATGGCATTCCGCGCCACCGAGCAGTGCCCCGTCTGCGGACTGGGGGACTGGCCGTTCGCGCCGCTGCGCGAACCGAGCGAACCGAGCGAACCGAGCGACCAGAGCAACCGGAGCGACGAAGCGCAGGCCGCGCCGGCCGCTCCTCCGCACGACGCGCTCGCCGTCCCGACATGGTCGTCGCGCATCGGCGCCGCGGTGCGCAGCGCGGCGATCCGGCGGCCGAGCGCGTCGAGCGCGCCGCTGCTGAGCATCCTGACCCTCGTGCTGCTGGTCGGCGGCTATGTGACGTTCGACCGGACGTGCAAGGCCGACCCGGTCTGTCGCGGCCAGGGCGCGCCGCGGCCAGCGGCAAACGACGCCAGTCTGCATGCAGCTGATGCGCTGACGTTGCCGGTCGTGCCCGCGCCCGTCTATGCGTTTCATCCGGCCGACCGCCCGGCGCTCGACACCGATCGGCTTGCCGCCGCTGACCGGCTGGACGCAACCGATCGAGCAGGCTATGCCGGCACGAGCCGACACATGACCGGACGCACGGCAACGACGGTCGCGCGGCACGCACCGGCGGTGCGCGCGCGCAGCGGTACTCGCGTCGTCAACTGGAAAGGCGGCGCTACCGCGACGCGACACGCGCACGCGATCCGCCGCGTAAGCCTGCATACGCGCCACGGTCGGCGCGCGACGGCAAGCGCGACCCAAGTGGCAATGGTCTATCGCGCGCACTGAGCGCCGGGCGCGCCGGAATTCGGCGCGATCGCGGCCGCGATGCTGTCGTACGGAATCGCCGCAGACGACTCGAAGCGCGAGCCGGCGAGCGTCCGGCCGTTCGTGTCGGCGTTCGGCAGCCGGTTGGTCGCGGCAATCGTACTCGTGCCGCATGCTATTTCGCAGCAATCGCGGGCTGCGGCGATCGGGGTTAGCCTGCGCCGGCAGCGCCCGCCCATAGCGAAAACGGGCGGCACCGTTTCCGGTGCCGCCCGCTTCATGTTCCGCGCGTTCGTGCGTCAGGCCGCCAGCAAGCCGTGCGGATCGATCACGAATTTGCGCGGCGCGCCGCCGTCGAACTTCTTGTAGCCTTCCGGTGCCTGATCGAGCGAGATCACCTCGACGTTGACGATCTTCGCGATCGGCAGACGATCGAACAGGATGGCCTGCATCAGGTTGCGGTTGTACTTCAGCACCGGCGTCTGGCCCGTGAAGAACGAATGCGACTTCGCCCAGCCGAGGCCGAAGCGGATGCTCAGGCTGCCGTGCTGCGCGGCCTTGTCCTTCGCGCCCGGATCGTCCGTCACGTACAGGCCCGGAATGCCGATCGCGCCGGCAGGACGCGTGATTTCCATCAGCGAGTTCAGCACCGTCGCGGGCGCTTCCTCGGAATGGCCCGACGAACCGTGGCCGTGCGCCTCGAAGCCGACGCAGTCGACCGCGCAGTCGATCTCCGGCACGCCGAGGATCTGCTCGATCTGCTCGCCGAGCGACGCGTCCTTCGACAGGTCAACCGTCTCGAAGCCCATCGCCCGCGCGTGCGCGAGGCGTTCCTCGTTCATGTCGCCGACAATCGTGACCGCCGCGCCGAGCAGGCGCGCCGATGCGGCCGCCGCCATCCCGACCGGGCCCGCGCCCGCGATGTAGACCGTCGAGCCCGGCTTCACGCCCGCGCTCACCGCGCCGTGATAACCGGTCGGCAGAATGTCGGACAGGCAGGTCAGGTCGCGGATCTTCGCCATCGCCTGGTCGCGATCCGGGAATTTCAGCAGGTTGAAGTCGGCGTACGGCACGAGCACATACTCGGCCTGGCCGCCGATCCAGCCGCCCATGTCGACGTAGCCGTATGCGCCGCCGGCTCGCGACGGGTTCACGTTCAGGCACACGCCCGTATGCGTGTCCTTGCACATCGCGCAGCGGCCGCACGCGACGTTGAACGGCACCGACACGAGATCGCCGAGCTTCAGCGTCTCGACGTCGCGGCCCACCTCGACCACTTCGCCCGTGATCTCGTGACCGAGCACGAGGCCGACCGGCGCGGTCGTGCGGCCGCGCACCATGTGCTGGTCGGAACCGCAGATGTTCGTGCTCACCACTTTCAGGATCACGCCGTGGCCGATCGCGCGGCCGGTCGGATCGACCATCTTCGGATAATCGATCTTCTGAACTTCGACCTTGCCCGGCCCAAGATAGACGACACCTCGATTGCTACTCATCGTATTGTCTCCATGTCTCGTTGGATGGCGCTGCTGTGCGCCGGCAGATGCGGTGCTACGCAACGTGCTGTTCGAGAGTAGTCCCGGAGGTGGGGGCGTCGATGTCTCAAACGCGACACGCGTTTGATCGGTGCCGACATCGGTGGCGGAAATGCGAAAGTCGGGCCGGAAAAGGGGTGCGGGGCGGGGGTTGGGGGGAAGGCTGGGATGCCGGGCTGGGGGCTGCAGGGGATGCGGGCCGCGAGGCCGCCGGAGCCGCCGATCGTCGCGAACGACCCGCCAATCCGTGCGTTGGTCGGGTGCGCCGGCCACCCGCCCCGGCCCGCCGCCTGTCACCCGCCCTGATTCTCGCGGACGATCGCGGCAGCAGCCGCTTCCGCGTCGCTCGCGACGCCGTCGTGCATGCGCGTGCTGACGGCCGGCGTCGGCGGCTCGCTGTCGAGCGCATGGCCGTCGCGGTTGCGCGTATCGACCGTCACGCGCATCGACAGCCCGACCCGCAGCGGATGCGCGGCCAGATCGCGCGGATCGAGCGCGATCACGACCGGCACGCGCTGCACGACCTTGATCCAGTTGCCGGCCGCGTTCTGCGACGGCAGCATCGAGAACGCGCTGCCGGTGCCGGCCGAGAAGCCCTGCACGCGGCCGCGATAGACGACGCGCGACCCGTACAGGTCCGACACCACGTCGACCGGCTGGCCGACGCGCATGTGACGGATCTGCCCTTCCTTGAAATTCGCCTCGATCCACAGCCGGTTCAGCTGCACGATCGACATCAGCGGCACGCCGGGCCCGACCTGCTGGCCGGCCTGCACCGAACGCTGGCCGATCGTGCCGTCGACCGGCGCGACGATCGTCGTGCGCTTCAGGTTCCGGTACGCGAGCTTGAACTGCGCGGCCGCCTGCACGACGGCCGGGTTCTCGTCGAACGGCAGCTTGCTGCCGAGCGCGCGCGCGGCGTCGAGCTGCGCCTGCGCGGCCGCGAGGTTCGCCTGGGCGCCGGCGACCGCCGCGCGGGCGCGCGCCAGCTCCTCCGGCGCGACGATCTCGACCGACGCGCCCGAACGCGCGGCAAGCGCGCGCTGCGCGAGCGACAGGTCGGCCTGGCGCGCGTTCACGGCTGCCACGTACATCGTGTTCGAGATCTTCGCGTTCGCGACCTGCCGCACGGCCTGCGCGAGCTGCGCCTTCGCCTGCGCGAACGCGACGGACGCTTCCGTGTCGTCGAGCCGCACGAGCGTCTGCCCGGCGCGCACGGCCTGCGTATCGGCGACCAGCACGTCGGTCACGGCGCCCGGGATCTGTGCGGCGACCTGCACGATGCTGCCGGCGACGTACGCGTCGTCGGTGTCCTCGTAATAGCGGTCGCGTAGCAGCCAGAACGCGATCCAGACGAGCGCAGCGAGCATCACGACCGCGAAGAACAGCATGAAGCGCTTGCGGCGCGTCGCGCGGCGTGCGTCGAGTGCCGGGGCGTCCAGGGCGGCCGGCTGCGCGGCGGTATGAAGGTTGTCGTGGTGCATCAGTCGCTTTGCGTAACGATCAGGCGGTCATGCTGGAACAGGGGGAGCGCGGACGCGCGCGTGTCGGCGGCGACGGTGGGGGCCGCGCGCCGCACTTGCGCACTGGTGTCCGCCGCGTTGCCGCGGGCAGCGGCATTCGCCGTCGCGCCGCGTTTCGTCCGCGCGCCTTGCGCGGTACGCGCTGCGGGCATCGCCGCACCCGCAGTCGTTGCGCTCGCATCGAACCCGCCGCCGAGCGCGCCGACCAGCCCGACGCGCAGCGTCCGCTGCCGCCCGAGCAGCGCGATCAGCTGCGCGCGCTCGTCGATCAGCGTAAGGTCCGCGACATCGACATCCTTCTGCATCAGCACGCCGCGCCGATGGCGGTCGGCCGCGATCTGCACGATCTTCTGCGCGGCGGCGACGGCATCCTGCTGCTGCACGACGAGCGTCTGCGCGGTCTGCAGCGACGTGACGATTTGCGCGACCTGCCCGAGCGCGTCGTCGACGGTCTTGTTGTACAGCCCGATCGCGACATCGGCCTGCGCGACGTCCGCGCCGAGCTTCGCCTTCAGCCGGCCGCGATCGAACACCGGCAGCGAGATCGCCGGGCCGACGGAGCCGGCGAGCGAATCACGCGAGAACAGCGACGCGGGCGTCAGCGCGAACACGCCGCCGAGCGCGACGAGGTTCACGTCCGGATAGAACTGCGCGCGCGTCGAATCGGCATTCGCGAACGCGGCTTCGACGCGCAGCCGCGCGGCGACGATGTCGGGCCGGCGGCCGAGCAGATCGGCCGGCAGCCGCGCGGGCAGCGCGCCGCCGGGGAACGCGCCGACGCGCGGCCGCTGCAACGCGAGCCCGCGCTCCGGCCCACGGCCGGACAGCACGCCGAGCTGCAATTGCGCGAGCTTGATCTGCTCGTCGTTCAGCGCGATCTGTTCGAGCAGACGGCTGCGCTTGATCGACGCGTCGCTCGCGTCGTACGCATTGTCGAGGCCGCGCGCGGTGCGCTCGCGCAGCACGGCCGTCACGCGCTGGCTGATCTTCAGCTTCTGCTGCAGCAAGTCGCGCACCGCGTACGCCTGGTCGAGCTGGCAATACACGGTGACGATCGCGACCGCGAGCGTGAGCCGCACCTGCTCGGCCTCGACACCGGCCGCGTCGCGCAGCGACATCAGGCTCTTGGTCGCCGCGCGGTTCTTGCCCCACAGGTCGAGCTGGTAGTTCAGCCCGACGAACACCGACGACGGCGACACGACCGGATCGCCGAAGATCTCGACCGGCACGCGATAACCGCCCGCCGTCACGTCGGCGATGTCGCCCGGCTTCGGCATCCGCGCGCGGCTGACCGTCGCGCCGGCCGTGCCCGTCAAGCCCGTCAGCGAATCGAACTGCTGAAGCTGCGACTGCGCGATCCGCAGCCGCGCCTGCGCGACCTGCAGATCCGGATTGTTCTGCGAAGCCTCTGCGACCAGCGCGTCGAGCTGCGGATCCTGCAGCTGCTTCACCCAGTCGGGCGCAGGCCATGCGCCATCCGCGCCGGGCCCCGCGGTGCGAGCAAGCGCGTCGCCGACCGGTGCGCGCAGCGACAGCGACGGCAGGAACCCCGACGGCACGCAGCCGCCCAGCGCCAGCAGCGCGGCGGCCGCGACGATCGCGCAGCCGCCCTGCCCGCGCCGCGCCGGCCGGGCCGCTCGCGCCGCTTTCATGATGCGTTCCATCGCCGCCCTCACCCCTGCTGGACGCGCCGCGCGCGTGCGGCGAGACGCGGCCGCGTGCGCTCGAGCGGACCGAGCCGCCCGAACAGGCCGTCGGCGATGCCGAACGCGATGCCTGCGAGCTTGGCGCGCTTGTCGCGCTCGACGAGCGCGATCTGCACGACCTGCCACACGGTCAGCAGGTTCGGCACGATCGCCACCGGAAAGCGCAACCCGTACTGCATCCCGAGCTGCACCGCATTGCGTGCGCTGTAGTAGCGCCGTTGCCACGAGTGATTCATCGACGTCATTTCGAAAGGGCCGAACGCGTGCCGCTGCTTCGCGCCGATCCGGTGCGGCAGCACCAGCGACGGCACGACGTAGAGCGGCACGTTGCGCGCGAGCGCGCGGAAGCTGTACTCGGTATCGACGTGATCGATGAACAGCGTCTCGTCGAAGCGGCCGAGCACGTCGAACGCGGCGCGCGACACGACGCAGCCCGACGAGATCAGGAACGCGCAGCGCTGCGGCGGCGCGTCGGGCGCGAGACGCAGCCGGCGCAACGCGATCCCGTCCGTCGCGAGTTCGGGCAGGAAGCTGCGCGCGTTCTCGTCGAAGATGCGCGGGCCGGCCAGGAACGCGCGCCCCGCGAGCCCCGTGCAGGCGTCGCGCATCGTCGCGAAGTAACCGGCCGGCACCGATGAATCCTGGTCGAACAGCGCGACCGCGTCTACGTCGTCGCGAAACAGCGCCGCGAGCCCGGCGTTGTAGGCGCCCGCGATTCCGCCGCGATTGCCGTGATGCAGCAGCGCGATGCCGCCGCGCGCGCACACCTCGCGAGCGCGCGCATCGGGCTGCGGCGTGTTGTCGACCACCAGCAGCGCGTCGCATGCATGCCGCCACGCGCCGAGCGCCGCGAGCTGCGCTTCGGTCGGGTGATACAGGATCACGAGTGCGCCGAGTGTCGTCATGCCGCTCTCCTCAATGTCCGAACGAAGCGGCCGCGCCGCGCTTCGGCCGCGTCAGCCACATCATCGCGGCGAGCACGAGGCAGGTCATGCTCGCCATCCAGAACATGTCGCCCGTCGCCATCATGTACGCCTGCTGCATCACGACCTGATGCAGCGTGGATAGCTCGCGCACGCCGTCCACGCCCATCGCGTTCAGCGTGTGCACGAAGCGCTGCGTGTTCGCCGACGCGTGCGTGACCGATTGCGACACGACGTCGTAGTGATAGGTCGCGCGGTTGTCCCACAGCGTCACGCTCATCGCGGTGCCGAATGCGGCGGACAGCGTGCGCAGGAAGTTCGACAGGCTCGACGCGGCCGCGAGCCGGTCGTCCGGGATGCGCGACAGCGTCGCGGCCGTCAGCGGAATGAAGAAACACGGCAGCCCGATCCCCTGGATCAACCCCGGCGCGGCGATCTGCGCGAACGTCATCTTCAGCGTGAAATGCGCGTCCCATGCGAGCACGGCCGAAAATATCAGGAATCCGAACGTCGCAAGCACACGCGCGTCGAAGCGATGGGCGTGCAGGCCGACGAGAATCGAGAACACCAGCGCGAGCACGCCGAGCGACGCGGTGGCGAGCCCCGCATGGAACGCGTTGTAGCCCATCACCGCCTGCATCCACAGCGGGAACACGACGCCCACCACCGAGAAGCTCATCATCCCGAGCGAGATGATCAGCACGCAGAACGAGAACGTGCGGTCGCGAAACAGGCTCAGGTCGACGACCGGATGCGCGTCGCCCGCCTCCCAGATCAGCAGCGACACGATCGCGAGCCCCGCGACCACCGCGAGGGTGACGATCAGCGGCGAATCGAACCAGCCCTTGTCGTGGCCGAGATCGAGCATCGCCTGCAGCGAACCGACGCCGATCACGAGCAGCACGATGCCCGGCACGTCGATCGGGCCGGCCGCGCCGCGCTGCGCGTCGGGGCGCAGCATCGCGGTGCAGACGGCGAACGAGAACAGCCCGATCGGCAAATTGATCAGGAAGATCCACGGCCACGAGAAGCTGTCGACGATCCAGCCGCCGACCACCGGCCCGAAGATCGGCGCGAGCAGCACCGTCATCGCCCACAGCGCGAGTGCGACGGTGCGCTTGTCCGGCGGGAACGTGCGCAGCAGGATCGTCTGCGACAGCGGCACCATCGGCCCCGAGCACAGCCCCTGCAGCGCGCGGCAGACCACCAGCACGTGCAGGTCGCGCGCGAGCCCGCACAGCAGCGACGTCAGCGTGAACAGCAGCACCGCGCCGACGAACAGCCGCAGCTCGCCGACGCGCCGCGCGAGCCAGCCGGTCAGCGGCACCGCGATCGCGGCCGCGACCGAATACGAGCTGATCACCCACGTGCCCTGGCTGTTCGAGACGCCGAGACTGCCGGAGATCGCCGGCACCGCGACGTTCGTCACGGTCGAGTCGAGCACTTCGATGAAGGTGGCGAGCGACAGCGCGAACGTCAGCAGCGCGAGCCGCGCGCCGCGCACCGGCGGTGCGGCGGGTGCGGGTTCGCGTGCATCGACGGCGGCGGGCGCGTCCTGAAGCGGCGCTGCGGTGCTCATGCGCCCGCCGTCGCGAGGTAGGCCTGCACCCGCGCGCGTCCGTGGTTCGGTGCGAAGCGCTCGATGAAATCGGCGGCGCGCTCGCAGCCGTCCGGCGCCGCATCGATCAGCGCACGCGTGCGTTCCGCATGCACCGCGAATTCGGGCTCATCCAGCACGCGCGCGAGCGCCGCACCGAGACGCGCGCCGTCGACGGGGCCGTCGATGCGCACGCCGGCGCCGCTCGCCGCGACGCGCTGCGCATTGTCGAACTGGTCGTGCGCGAACGGCGTCACGACCTGCGGGATCCCGGCTTCGAACGCGAGCGCCGCCGTGCCGATCCCGCCGTGATGCACGAGCGCGCGGCAACGCGGCAGCAGCGTGCGCATCGGCACGAAGCGGCGCACCAGCAGCCGGTCGCCGTCCGGTGCCGCATCGTGCGGGCTCAGCAGGATGCCGCGCGCGCCGGTGGCATGCAGCGCGTCCGCGACCGCGCGCGCATACGCGGCGTGATCCACCCGCGTCGACCCGGCCGTGAACACGACGGGCCGCTCACCGGCCGCGAGAAACGCGTCGAGCGCGCGATCGTCGTCGGGCGTCGCAATGTCGTTGAACAGCGGAAAGCCGCTTTGCAGAAGACCGGCCGGCCAGTCGCGCTGCGCCGGTGCGAACCAGTCGGGAAACAGGCACAGCACGCCGTCGGTCGAATGCAGCCAGCGGCCGAGCACGCGCCGCGCGGGCGCGAGCCCGAGGTCGCGGCGCACCGCGTTGAGCGCCGGCCCGCACACGCGGTCGAGCACCTGCCGCTCGATCAGCGTCATCAGCGCCGCCTTCACCGGCAGCGGCCAGCGCGCGGGGATCGTGAGGCGCGGATGCGTCGGCGGCACGTGCGCGGACAGCAGCGTCGACGGCGACACCTGCACCGACACGTACGGCGTGCCGTGCAGCTCCTGCATGAAGCGCGCGGAAAATGCCCACAGCGTGCCGACCAGCACGGTGTCGCGATCGGTCAGTGCACGCAGCGCGTCGTAGTGCGGGCGCAGCACGGGCGCGATCACCTGCCACAGCGTGCGGAACGACGTGCGCGGATCCCACAGTGCCGGGTTCGCCATCGCGGCCTCGTACTCGGCCGCGGTGCCGACCGGCACGAACGTGAAGCCGCAGCGGCGCGCGGCCGCCTCGAACGGCGGATGCGTGCAGAACACGACGTCGTGGCCGCGCGTCGCGAGCGCGCGCGCGACGCCGAGCAGCGGGTGCACGTCGCCCGCCGAGCCGATCGCGGTCACGATCACCTTCGCCATCGCGCGCCTCGCGGGAGTCAGTAGAAGCCGGGGATCAGCGCCGCGACCTCGCGGCGGTACTGCGCGTACGCCGGCCCGAAATGGCCGGTCAGCCAGCTCTCCTCGACGCGCACCTTGTACGCGAGCGACGCGAACACGAGCGCGACGCCGAGCGCGCCGCGCCACTCGCCGCCGATCAGCGCGGCGCCCGCCAGCGCGATCAGGCAGCCGGTGTAGATCGGATGACGCACGAGGCCGTACGGGCCGGTGCGAACGAGTTCGTGGTTTTCCTTCAGCGTGACCGACACACTCCAGTTCGTGCCGAGATGCAGCCGCGCCCACACGGAGAACAGCAGCCCCGCGACGAGCACCGCGAGCCCGCATTGCGCCTGCAGGCCGAAGCGCTGCCAGTCGGGCACGAGCGCCTGCCACGACGGATCGGGCAGGATGATCAGCGCGCCGCCGACGATCAGCGGAATCGACTGCAGCGTGCGCGAGCGCGACGCCTCCTTGCGCACGGTCGTCTTCACGGCCTGCGACGTCGCGATCCAGTAGGCGAGCCAGACGGCCCACGGAACGACGATGGCGATGGTCTGAACGATATTCACGGCTGGCCTGCCTCGTGTGGATGAGAATTCGGATGTAGCCGGTGCGCCCGGTGCGCGACGTGCTGCGTCATGACGACAGCGCCGGCATCTGCGCGGACACGCACGCATGCGCGGCACCGAGCGCGATGCCCGCGGCAGCGGGCGGCGCGTCGCAGAAGAAGTCGAGCAGCGCCGCACGTGTGGCTTCGCGCTGCGCGCGGCCTTCGATGTCGAGGAAATGGCCGGCGTCGGGAATCGTCGCGAAGCGTGCGCGCGGCACGTGCGCAGCCAGCTGGCGAACGTCCGCCGGCGTCGTGTATTCGTCGCGCTCGCCGTTCAGGAACAGCAGCTCGCAGCCGATGTTCGAGAACTCGCTCAGGTAGCGCTCCGGCTGCAGCGACAGGATCTGGTCGACGTGGAACGCGACCTGGTCCTGCTCGTCGCGCGGCAGGCGCGTCAGATACCGGTAGTTGTACAGCTTCATGATGCGCGGCAGGTAGCGGCCGACCGTATCGTTCAGCAGCTGCGCGGCCTTCAGGTTCTCGCCGGCCGCGATGTGGTTGCGGGCGCGCGTCACGTAGTCGACCATCGCGTCGTTCAGGAACGGCGAGAACGAGCAGATCGCCGCGCGCCGCACGCTCGGGCAGCCGCGCGCGAGCGCGAACAGCGACGCCACGCCGCCCCACGATACCGACACGAGGAACGCGGGCGCGAAACGCTCGACCAGATGCTGGAGGATCGCGGCCTCGTCGTCCTTGGTCAGGATGAAGCAGCCGGGGTTGTGCTGGCGCGACTGCCCCGCGTACGGCAGGTCGAAGCAGATCGTGTTCATCCGCTCGCCGAGATACTGGACGGTCTGCCCGAACGAGGCGGTCGTCGCGAGCGCGCCGTTGACGAGCATCGTCGTGTCGAACGACGGATCGAACACGTTCCGTTCGACGTAGACCTTCAGACCATTCGGTAGCGGGACCACGTGTTTTTCGGTCGGCATCGTCGTTCTCCGGTGGATGCGGCGTCTCGGCGTCGCGGCATGCTGCAGGTGCGCAATGGCGGGCGCCGGCCCGGTCGCGGTCGTTGGCCGCGCCCATTGCCGACGCACCGCGGAAATAACCCGCGGCGCCGATTCATTCCTTGTGGTGCGGCGCCATACTAATACGGGCAATATTACTTACTCAAGTCATTCCAACGATCCCCTCTACTCCATCTGGAAATACGCCCGATTCGAATATTTTTGGCATTTTTTATGGTATGCAGAATCGATCGAAACGTGTCGGCAATCGTTTGCGAGCGAGCCCCCAATCAGCCATGCGACCCAATCATTTCCTTTAAATTCAAATAGATATAAAGTTTAAATCGACCGATTGAAACGAATTTTCGGAAAATAGTGCTCCCAGCGCCAGACATTCGAATTCCCGGATTTCCGCGAATTTCACATAGCTCGACATTCTTTCGACCAGTAATAAATCGAATCCGGAAACATTCGCAACTCTTTACCGAAATCGTTTTAAACAAACTTCAAATTATTTAACCACCTTTCAATTGGTTTTTCCGCACCTGCACAATCGCGGCGGCATCATCGGCTTGCTTCCTCCGTCCTTCCATCTACCGTCCGACCCTGCTTTTTTATTGATTGAACGGTCAATAAAAAACCGCTAAGCTCTCGACTTCCAGGAACGGCCCGTCCGGGCGAAGGAGTCGCGATGCCGAAAGTCGGAATGCGGGAGATTCGTCGCGCGCAGTTGATCGACGCGACGCTGCGCTCGATCGACGAGGCCGGCCTGCCCGGCACGACGCTCGCCTCGGTCGCGCAGCGCGCAAACATCTCGACGGGTATCGTCAGCCACTACTTCGGCGACAAGGACGGCCTGCTCGAAGCCACGATGCGGCACGTGCTGCGCGATCTGTGGGCGGCCACCACGCGCCGCCGCGTCGCCGCCCGCAAGGACCCGCGCTCCCGGCTGCGCGCGATCGCCGCCGCGAACTTCGACGTCACGCAGGTCAGCACGCCCGTGATGAAGACCTGGCTCGCGTTCTGGTCGCAGAGCATGCACGACGCAATGCTCAAGCGCCTGCAGCACGTGAACACGCGGCGCCTCCATTCGAACCTGTGCGCGGAATTCGCCAAGGCGCTGCCGCGCGCGAAAGCACGGCAAGCCGCCAGCGGCCTCGCCGCGCTGATCGACGGCCTGTGGCTGCGCGGCGCGCTCGCCGGCGGCCCGATCGACACCCGGGCTGCACTGAAGCTCACCCACGATTACATCGACCTGCTGCTCGCGTCCGACTGACGCGTCACGCACTCGCCCTCAAGGAGATCCTCATGTCCGTATACGGTTTGCAGCGCCTCTACATCGGCGGCGGTTACGTCGACGCCACCAGCGGCAAGACTTTCGACACCTTCGATCCCGCCACCGGCGAACTGCTCGCGCAGGTGCAGCAGGCGAGCGCGGCCGACGTCGACCGCGCGGTCGCATCGGCGCAGGAAGGCCAGCGCGAATGGGCCGCGATGACCGCGATGCAGCGCTCGCGCATCCTCCGGCGCGCGGTCGACCTGCTGCGCGAACGCAACGACGCGCTCGCGGCGATCGAGACGCGCGACACCGGCAAGCCGATCGGCGAGACGCTCGCGGTCGACATCGTCACCGGCGCGGACGTGATCGAGTACTACGCGGGCCTCGCGACCGCGATCGAGGGGCTGCAGGTGCCGCTGCGCGCCGAGTCGTTCGTCTATACGCGCCGCGAGCCGCTCGGCGTGTGCGCGGGCATCGGCGCATGGAACTACCCGATCCAGATCGCCTGCTGGAAGACCGCACCCGCGCTCGCGGCCGGCAACGCGATGGTGTTCAAGCCGAGCGAAGTCACGCCGCTCACCGCGCTGAAACTCGCGGAAATCTATACGGAAGCCGGCGTGCCGGCCGGCGTGTTCAACGTCGTGCAGGGCGACGGTTCGGTCGGCGCGCTGCTGACCGGCCATCCGGACATCGCGAAGGTGTCGTTCACCGGCGGCGTCGAGACCGGCAAGAAGGTGATGTCGCTGGCCGGCGCATCATCGCTGAAGGAAGTGACGATGGAGCTCGGCGGCAAGTCGCCGCTGATCGTGTTCGAGGATGCCGACCTCGACCGCGCGGCCGACATCGCGGTCACCGCCAACTTCTTCAGCTCGGGCCAGGTCTGCACCAACGGCACGCGCGTGTTCGTGCACAGCTCGGTCAAGGACGCATTCACGCAGAAGGTGCTCGAACGCGTGAAGCGCATTCGCGTCGGCAAGCCGACCGATGCCGACACCAACTTCGGCCCGCTCGTGTCGGCCGCGCAGCTCGACAAGGTGCTCGGCTTCATCGAGAGCGGCAAGGCCGAAGGCGCGAAGCTGCTCGCGGGCGGCACGCGCCTGACCGACGGCCACTTCGGCAGCGGCCAGTACGTCGCGCCGACCGTGTTCGGTGACTGCCGCGACGACATGAAGATCGTCCGCGAGGAGATTTTCGGGCCGGTGATGAGCATCCTCGAATTCGCATCGGAGGACGAAGTCATCGCCCGCGCGAACGACACGCACTACGGCCTCGCGGCCGGTGTCGTGACCGAGAACCTGTCGCGCGCGCACCGCACGATCCACCGCCTCGAAGCCGGCATCTGCTGGATCAACACGTGGGGCGAATCGCCGGCCGAGATGCCGGTTGGCGGATACAAGCAATCCGGTGTCGGACGCGAGAACGGCATCACGACGCTCGAACACTACACTCGAATCAAGTCGGTACAGGTCGAGCTCGGCCGTTACAACCCGGTGTTTTGAGAACGAGAGGAGATTCCCCGTCATGACGACACGCGAATACGACTACATCATCTGCGGCGCCGGTTCCGCGGGCAACGTGCTCGCGACGCGCCTGACGGAAGATCCGAACGTCACGGTGCTGCTGCTCGAAGCGGGCGGCCCCGACTACCGCTTCGACTTCCGTACGCAGATGCCGGCGGCGCTCGCCTATCCGCTGCAGGGCCGTCGCTACAACTGGGCCTACGAGACCGACCCCGAGCCGCACATGGACAACCGCCGGATGGAATGCGGCCGCGGCAAGGGGCTCGGCGGCTCGTCGCTGATCAACGGGATGTGCTACATCCGCGGCAACGCGCTCGACTACGACAACTGGTCGACGCACAAGGGGCTCGAGAACTGGACGTATCTCGACTGCCTGCCGTACTTCAAGAAGGCCGAGACGCGCGACGTCGGCCCGAACGATTACCACGGCGGCGACGGCCCCGTGTCGGTCACGACCAGCAAGCCGGGCGTGAATCCGCTGTTCGAGGCGATGGTCGATGCGGGCGTGCAGGCCGGTTATCCGCGCACCGACGACCTGAACGGTTATCAGCAGGAAGGTTTCGGCCCGATGGATCGCACCGTCACGCCGAAGGGTCGCCGCGCGAGCACCGCGCGCGGCTACCTCGACCAGGCGCGCGCGCGGCCGAACCTCGAGATCGTCACGCACGCGCTCGCCGACCGCATCCTGTTCGACGGCAAGCGCGCATCGGGCGTCACGTACCTGCGCGGCAGCGAGCGCGCGACCGCGCATGCGCGCCGCGAAGTGCTCGTGTGCAGCGGCGCGATCGCATCGCCGCAGCTGCTGCAGCGCTCGGGCGTCGGCCCCGGCGCGTGGCTGAAGGAACTCGACATCCCCGTCGTGCTCGACCTGCCCGGTGTCGGCCAGAACCTGCAGGATCACCTGGAGATGTACATCCAGTACGAGTGCAAGGAGCCGGTGTCGCTGTATCCGGCGCTCAAGTGGTGGAACCAGCCGAAGATCGGCCTCGAATGGATGCTGAACGGCACCGGCCTCGGCGCGACCAACCACTTCGAGGCGGGCGGCTTCATCCGCACGCGCGACGACGACCTGTGGCCGAACATCCAGTATCACTTCCTGCCCGTCGCGATCAACTACAACGGCTCGAACGCGATCGAGATGCACGGCTTCCAGGCGCACGTCGGTTCGATGCGTTCGCCGAGCCGCGGCCGCGTGAAGCTGCGCTCGCGCGACCCGAACGATCATCCGAGCATCCTGTTCAACTACATGGCCGAAGCGCTCGACTGGCGCGAATTCCGCGACGCGATCCGCGCGACGCGCGAGATCATGCGGCAGCCCGCGCTCGACCGCTATCGCGGCCGCGAGCTGAACCCGGGCGCCGATTGCAAGAGCGACAAGGAACTCGATGCGTTCGTGCGGGCCCGCGCGGAAACCGCGTTCCATCCGTCGTGCTCGTGCAAGATGGGTTATGACGACATGGCCGTGGTCGACGAGGAAGGCCGCGTGCACGGGCTCGACGGGTTGCGCGTGGTCGATGCGTCGATCATGCCGATCATCACGACCGGCAACCTGAACGCGCCGACGATCATGATCGCGGAGAAGATCGCCGACAAGATCCGCGGACGCAAGCCGCTCGCGCGTGTCGACGTGCCTTACTTCGTCGCGAACGGTGCGATGGCGCGCAATGTCGCGAAGGCGGTGCGGCAGCCGGAAACGGCGTAACCGCGGGCGTAACCGCGCAAGCGCCCTCCCCGGGGCGCAGCAGCAACCTGCACGGCTCGCGGCGTTCTCGCCGCGAGCCGTTTTTCATTTCATCGGGCGCTCGCCGCCCGTATTGAACCGCGCGGTCGCAGCCGCCCTCGGCCGCACGCGTTTCGCGCGCACGATCGGATTCGATCGCGACGTCAGGCTCATCGCGCCGCGCAAGCGATCGAACGCGACATTCTCCGTCGGCCCGAAGCGGCCGACCGTCGGCCACGCGAGCGCTTCATCGAGCCACGTCTGCCACGCGTCGCCGTGAAAGCGGCGCGCGAATTCGCGCACGATGCCCGGCGCCGCAATCACGATGCCAGCCAGCAGGTAATACGCCCAGAAACTGCCCGCGCCGACGAGCCGGTCGAGCCGGCATACGGACACCGCCGCGAGCAGACCGTCCATCGACGCGAGATCGGTGCGCCGTTCGCGAATCGCGCGTGCAACGAGATTGTGCCGACCGCCGTACGCAGCGAAGGACACCCCGTTGCCGGCGGCAAGCTCCGCGCAGAACATCGCGAGCGCGGCCATCTCGTCGACGCGCGCGGCATCGTCGCACGGCCCGCAGACGCGCAGCACGATCGCGTCGATGATCGCCCCGGGCCGGGCCGACGGCGCCACGCAGGCCGCCGCGACGGCCGCGCGTCGCTCTCTCAGGTTCTTCGCGGGCGGTGCTTCGCCGTTCGCGGATGGTTCCCGTACTTCGTGCTCGCCGCCATCGTCACCGCCGGGTTCGACACCGCCGGCAATCCGCTCGAGCGCGGCCCAGCCGTCGTCGGGATCGTCGAACGCCCATGCATCGACGAAGCCGTGCGCCGACTCGAATACCGCGCGCGATCCGCGGCAGCGTCGCTCGGCATGCGCGAGCTGTGCCGTGTCGGGAACGTGCAGGCATGCGCCGAGCGGATCGCTCGCGTCGCACGCGCAACCGCCGCCGTCCGTTGCAATCCACGGCGCGAGTTCGTGCAGGACGGCGATCGCTTCGTGCGACAGGTTCACGCCGGCTCGCCCGCGTGCCGCGCGTGCTGGCAGGACGGCCGTTGCGCCGGCGTCGGCCGTCGCCACGCAAGCCGCTTCGTCCAGGTGTTCGATCAGGTACTGCAGCCACGCGGCCGTGCGCAGCCGGTCGGGCGTCGCACCGCGGGCATCGCCATACTTCGCTGGGTCGGTAAGCATGGGGCGTCCGAAATGGTTGTCTTGTGTCGGCCGAAGCAGGCGGCACGGTGCGCCGCACCGGCCCCCTGCACGGCCGCCCGCCTCGGATCGCGAGGCAGGCGGCCCGTCGGTCGTCGCGCCGCTACGCGCGACGACGCGGATGCATCGCGAAACCGGAACGCCCGCCGCGCATCCCTGCACGGCCCTCGTCCATGGCGGGCGTCCGGCCTCGCTCAGGTGCCGCTTACTGCACGTGGAACTTCGGCGACGTGGCAACCGTGCCGCTGACCGTGCAGTCCGGCGTCAGCACCGCGTTGTTGAACGTCAGCGACGAGTTCGGATCGCTCCACGTCGTCACGATCTTGCTCGGCCCGCAGGTACCGAGCAGCGTCACGGTCACCTTCGCGTTGTTGATCGACAGTTGCGTCGTGCTGTCGGCCTGCCCCGTCCACGGTGCCGCGCTGGTCGCGCTGCCGCTGATCAGGCCGCACGTCGCGCCGCCCGCGAACGTCGTCGACGTGATGTTGACGATGCCCGTCGAACTGATCGTGCCGTTGAACGTCGCGTTGCAGCTCGCGTTGATCGCCCCCTTGGCCAGGACCGTGAGGCCCGTCGCGGAGAACGGCTCCCCGTTCGGGTTCATCGCATGCCCGTCGACGCGCGAAACGGTCACGGCGAAAGCAGGCGCGGCCGAAACCACGGTGAATGCCACTGCAGCAACAAGCGATACGATTTTGCGAATGCTCATTTGAACTGCCCCCTCTCTCTTCACAAATGGCGGCACGCCGCCAGGAACGCGACACGCCGGCCGGATTCGCCCGGCCGCCCGGTCGCAGGAAGCCGCCGGCATGCGCGATGCACGCCGGACGGCTCAGAACCTGTAGGAAATCCCGACGAACGTGATCAGCGGGTCCGCCTTCAGCCGCGTGCGCGTGGTCGCGAGCGTCGAACCGTCGGCGGCCTTGATCACGAGCGACGAGTAGGTCTTCAGCGGCATGTAGGTCAGCGTCGCCGTGAGCCCCCAGTGCTTGTCGATCGCATAGCTCGCGCCGACGTTGTAGACCGGCGTGAACGACGACGACGCCTTGCCCTCCACCGACGTCGGCCCCGGCTTGCCGGCGCCGGCCGCGAGCACGCTGCCGAGGTTCTCGTTGATGTCCTTCGCGAAGTTGCCGTTCAGTTCGATGTTGCTGAACCAGCTGTAGGCCACGCCGATCCCGACGAACGGACGGAACTTCGCGGTCGGTGCATTGAAGTAGTACTGCAGAATGATCGTCGGGCTCCATTGCCGCGCATTCTTCACGGCCGGCTGGTTCGCCGACTTGTCCATGTCGACGTTGCCGAGGGAACCGGCCGGGCCCGGCGGCCTGATCACGCCGTGGCCGGTCAGCGTGAACTCGGGCGGCACGCCGAGCACCGACGTCACCGCGATGTGGTCGGTGAAGAAGTGCGTGAGCGTGAGGCCGACCGTATCGGCGTTGTTGACCGTCAGGCTCGTGCCCGGCGACGTGAACGATCCGGGCAGCCGCAGCGGCCCGTTGATCGGCATGCTCGCGAGATTCGTCGTCAGCCCGTTGGTCGAATCCTGCGGCATGATGTGCAGCCAGCCCAGCGTCGCGACGTTGTCGCCCGCCTGCTGCGCCGATGCGAGCGTCGACACGCCTGCGACGACACCCGCGACAATCAGCTTCTTCATCAAGTCTCCCCCTCATTCCGTCCGGGCACCGCGCCGTTGCGCGCGGCGCCGCCGTGTCTCCATCCATGCGCGGTTACTGCACGAACGCACCGACCGTGAAGTACGGATTGCGCGTATCGGCCATGTCGAGGAACCCGAACACGCCGCCGGTGAACACGAACTTGCCGGTCGCCGGCCCCGACGCCGCGTCCGCGTGCACGGTCGTCACGACGCCCGGCACCTTCTGCGTGTAATCGAGGTTCAGCGCGCGCGTGAGCGCGGCCTGCGATGCGTTGAACGGATCGAGCAGCGTCGCCTGCGCACCGACGAGCGCGGTCGCGCGGTAGTTGAACGCGCTGTCGACGCCCGTGTACTCGCCGTTCTGCGAGCCCTGCGCGATCGCCGCCTGCGGGCTCAGGAACGAGATGCCCGACTCGTCGTCGGCGCTCGGCGGGCCCTGCGTGAGGTCCGCGTTCGCGGCGCCCGTGCGGATGAAAACCGGCACGAGCTGGTTGCGCAGCTTGCCGACGATCAGGATCCCCTTGCCGGCCTTCGCCGGATCGAGCGCGGCGAGCGTCGGCGCAATCTGCGGCTGGTAGTTCAGCGACTGGAACGCCGGGGCGTCCGGGCGCAGCGTGAACGCCTGGTTCACGGTCGCGCTCGACGCGAGCGGCTGACCGCCGTTCTTCTTGCCGAAGTTGTCGGTCTCGACATAGCTGCCGTCCGCGTGGATCGTCACCTGCTGGTCGAGCGCCACCGGCTGGAAGTTCTGCGACGGCACCTGGTGATAGCCGAGCTGGTTGTACGTGCCGGCGATCTTCGACAGATCGGTTTCGAGCGACGAGAAGCTGATGAACGGGTAGTACGGAAATGTCGTCTTCGGAATCCTGCCGACACCGATCACGCCGTCGAACTGGATCGTCGCGCCGGGAATCGCGCCGCCCAGCACGCCTTCGCCGAGGAACAGGCGCGCCGGACGGCTCGGGTCGAGGCTCGCGTTCTGCATCCGGAACGTGCACTGGTTCAGCTTCACGGTCGGCAGGCCCGTTTCGTCGGCCAGCGTGCCGTCGACGACGTTGGCCGGCGCGGTGTCGCGCGTCGGTTGCACGGTGCCGGTGGTGGTCGGCACCGGCGATGCGAGGTAGGTCATCCGGTACGTCATCTTCGTCGTGTCGAGCTGCACTTTCACGAGTTCGCCCGAGCCGGAGCCGCCGACGAACACCGTGCCGTAGTCGATGGCCTGCGGGCACAGCCGGACCACCGGTGCGGGCGGCGGGTCGCCATCGCCGCCGCAGGCAGCCAGCACGGGCGCGAGCGACGCCGCGGCCATCCAATGCTTCACATTCATAGGAATCCTCTTGAATTTAGATTCGCCGGCGGCGACGCGTGCGCCGCCGGTGTTCCGGGTTCAGTCCACGGTTACTGGACGAACGCGCCGACCGTGAAGAACGGATTGACCTTGTTGTTGTTGACGACCATCGCGTAGACGTTCCCGGCCGTCACGAGCCAGCCCGTGTCGCCCTTGCTGAAGATCGCCACGTTGCCGTTCGCCCCCTTCGCGTTGAAGTCCTGCGAGGCCGTGACCTTGATCTTGCCGGGCGTGGCCTGCGTGTAGTCGAGCGCGAACAGCGACGTGACCGACGACGTCTGCGGATCGATGAACGCCGCGGTGGCGCCCTGGAACAGCGTCGATGTATAGTTCGCGGCCATCGTCGACACGGCGGTGCCGTCGTTGCAGCTGCCCGCTTCCGGCATGAAGAACGTGCCGTTGAACGTGCCGGGCAGATCCGGGTGCGGGATGTTCGGATTGAAGCTCGGGCCCGGCTGCGCGATGGAGTTCCCGACGCCGGTCGACGTCACGACGCCGCACGCCGACGCGCTGGTCGCGCCGATGTAGCCACCCTTCAGGGAATTCGCGGCGATCGCGGTGGTCGACGACAGCATCGAGATCCCGACTTCGGCATCGGCAACCGATGCGAGTGCATTGCTCTCGTCGACGTGCGTATAGCCGACGCGAATCACGATCGGCACCCGCACCCCGTTCAGCTTGCCGACGATCATGATGCCCTTCGCCTGGCTCGGCGTCAGGATCACGATGCCCGGCGCCGGTCCGGCGACCGGATACACGATCGTGCCGAACTGATTCGCCACCGCGTTGCTCACGAACACGTTGTCGGCCGATCCGTCGGCATGCTTGCGCAGGGTCCACCGCGATCCGGTCGTCTGGCACGAGTAGTCGCTGCCTGGCGTGATCGTGCACGAGCCGTCGGCATTGAACGTCTGGTTCCAGTTGACGACGTCCGGCTCCCAGCCGACGGCACCGTTCGCATTCTGTGCGGTACCGCCGACCGGCGACAGGTGAATGCCGACTTCGTTGTAGTTGCCCGCGACCTTCGTGAAGTCGGTTTCCGTTTCGGTGAAGCCGATGAACGGATAGAAGTCGAACGTGCGTGACGGCACCACGCCGAGCACGAAGCCGGGGAACGGTTCGAGGCCCTTGAACGCGATCGTCGCACCCGGAATCCCGCCGCCGATCACTCCGTTGCCGACGAACAGCATCGGCGGGTCCGCGCGATTGATCGTCACCGCATACGCGCCGTCGCTCGTCGCGCCGCTGTCGAGCACGAACGCGCAGCGGTTCTGCTCGGCGGTCGGCAGATTGGCCGGATGGTGGAACGCGCCGCTGATCGTCAGGCCCGCACGCGTGTCGTTGACCTGCCCCGCCGACGTCGGCACCGACGACTCGATGAACTGCATCTGGTAGGTCAGCTTCGTCGTGTCGAACTTCACCTTCACGTATTCGCCGCTGCCGGCGCCGCCCGTGTAGGTCGTCGTGTAGTCGAGCGAGTCCGGACACAGCTTCGTCACGACGGGCGGTGTCGTCTCGGCGCCGCTCGGCCCGCATGCGCTGCCCGAGCACTGCGGCACGTTGATCGGGCCCGGATCGTCGCCGCCGCCGCAACCAGCGACGAACGGCAGCGCCAGCACGGCGCACGACAGGATCGCCTTCCGCCATTCAGGAATGCAAAGCATCAACCCCTCCTTTTTAGGTACGACAGGTCTCGTCCGGACGAGCTGCGTGGCCCGCCGGTTGGTATCGCGCCGCCGCGACAGCGCGCGGCGCATGACGATGCGCGCAATGCGCGCCGCGTTGCCGGTCGGGCAAATGCGATCAGGACCGCCGCGGCAGGCACGCGCTCTCCGGCGGCGCCGTCATGCGGCACGGCACCGTCGGAGCAATCGAAACGGGAGGTGGAGCGTCGCTACAGTGGCAACGCGATGTGATGACGCAGGCACGCGACTCGCGTCGCGCCCGCATCCGGCGAAAAGCAGCAAAACGGCCGTCCGGCCGGCCCCTCGGAAAGGCGTCTCATGGTGTGGTCTCCATACGTACGCTTGATTCGTTATCGTGATGCGTCGTTGGTCGAGACTATGATCGGACGATACGCACAAGTAAATGGATGCAGAGTTCCAAACGCGCCGAACCGCGCACGCCTAGTGCGAGCAGGGCGTTTGACAATTTTTCAAACGGCCTTCATTTTATTTGCTCAGACAAATACCGGGGCTGTACAACGCGCGTTCGAATGACGGCGCTCGACTCGCGCGAGGCCCGGCGTGCAGGCCTCCGGCGGCCCACACCCACTGCGGCGCACGCTTACACGTCGATGATCGCGAGCGTGCCGTGGCTGCCCGGCAGCACCGCGTGACGCGTGCCGGCGACCGCGAGATACATCTGTCCGGCCTCGACCACGACCGTCTGCGCGTCGACCTCGAGCATCAGCCGGCCGTCGAGCACCAGCAGCCCCTCGTTGTAGTCGTGCACTTCCGCTTCGTACGGCTGCGCGTCCATGCGCAGCACCTTGATCCGGGCCGGCCCGACTTCGCCGACGATCGTGGATTGCCACGCGACGGCCTGGGCGGCCGCGATGGACTTGAAATCGATCAAAGACATGCGCACCGCTCCGGGAACATGAGAGGAACGCATTATCGCGAGCGCGGCGCACGCCGTCCCGGTACGGCGCGGCGTCGACCGGGCAGCACAGTCGGCCGGCCGCCAAGCGCACACGCGATCGCGATCCGATTGCCCGAAAACCGCACGCATTGTTCACTCGATTCCAATAAAGCGTCACTTTATTGAATCAAGCACGCGCATTTCACGCAAATCCCGCACCGGCATCGCCTGTCCTTGCCGTCGAAATGCATTTCCATCTTCCGATTGCTAATATGGCGGTCCTGCGATCCCGCACCACAACGCCGTTCGACATGACGCCCGTTCGCCATGCCGCCCCTGCCCCCGGCCGCTTCGCGGCGGCGGCTCCGGGCACGCGCGGCGCGCAGCGTCGGACCGAGCGGCCGTGCCATCCGTGAGCATGCAACCGATCCTTTCCGTCTCCGACCTCTCCAAGACATACGCGTCCGGCTTCCAGGCGCTGAAGCACGTGACCCTCGACATCCGCCCCGGCGAGATCTTCGCGCTGCTGGGCCCGAACGGCGCGGGCAAGACCACGCTGATCGGCTCGATCTGCGGCATCGTCACGCCGACCGAAGGCCGCGTGACGGTCGGCGGCCACGACATCCGCGATCAGTACCGCGCCGCCCGCGAAATGATCGGCCTCGTGCCGCAGGAGCTGACCACCGACGCGTTCGAATCCGTCTGGGCGACGGTATCGTTCAGCCGCGGCCTGTTCGGCAAGGCGCCCGACCCCGCGCATATCGAGAAGACGCTGAAGGCGCTGTCGCTGTGGGACAAGCGCGACAACAAGCTGATGACGCTGTCGGGCGGCATGAAGCGCCGCGTGATGATCGCGAAGGCGCTGTCGCACGAGCCGCGCATCCTGTTCCTCGACGAGCCGACGGCCGGCGTCGACGTCGAGCTGCGCCGTGACATGTGGAAGCTGGTCGACTCGCTGCGCGAAAGCGGCGTGACGATCCTGCTGACCACGCACTACATCGAGGAGGCCGAGGAAATGGCCGACCGGATCGGCATCATCCTCGGCGGCGAGCTCGTGCTCGTCGAAGAGAAGCGCGAGCTGATGCGCAAGCTCGGCAAGAAGCAGCTGACCGTGCAGCTCGAGCATCCGCTCGCGACCGTGCCGGCCGATCTCGCCGCGTTCGGGCTCGAACGCGCGGACGACGGCGCCGCGCTCGTCTACACCTACGACTCGCAGCGCGACGACGCGAGCATCGCGAAGCTGATCAACGCGCTCGGCTCGGCCGGCATCGGGTTTCGCGACCTGCATACGACGCAGAGCTCGCTCGAGGACATTTTCGTCAGCCTGATCGACAACCGCCGCAACGGCGCACAAGGGGCCTAACGCACATGGCGAACATGAATTTGCATGGCATCCGCGCGATCTACCGCGCCGAAATGGCCCGCACGCGCCGCACGCTGATGCAGAGCATCATCGCGCCGGTGATCTCGACATCGCTGTACTTCGTCGTGTTCGGCTCGGCGATCGGCTCGCGCATCAGCGACGTGAACGGCATCGGCTACGGGTCGTTCATCGTGCCGGGCCTCGTGATGCTGTCGCTGCTGTCGCAGAGCATCTCGAACGCGTCGTTCGGCATCTACTTCCCGCGCTTCACGGGCACGATCTACGAGATCCTGTCCGCGCCCGTGTCGTACTGGGAGATCGTGATCGCCTATGTGGGTGCGGCCGCGTCGAAGTCGCTGCTGCTCGGGCTGATCATCCTCGCGACGGCCGGCCTGTTCGTGCCGCTGCACATCCTGCATCCGTTCTGGATGGTGCTGTTCCTCGTGCTGACGTCGATCACCTTCAGCCTGTTCGGCTTCGTGATCGGCATCTGGGCCGACAGCTTCGAGAAGCTGCAGCTCGTGCCGCTCCTGATCATCACGCCGCTCACGTTCCTCGGCGGCAGCTTCTATTCGGTCGACATGCTGCCGCCCGCGTGGCGCATCGTCACGCTGTTCAACCCGATCGTCTATCTCATCAGCGGCTTCCGCTGGTCGTTCTACGGGCTGGCCGACGTGCACGTAGGGATCAGCCTCGCGGCGACCTCGCTGTTCCTCGCGATCCTGCTTGCAATCGTCGCGTGGATATTCCGCACCGGCTACAAGCTGAAGAACTGACGCGGCTCGGCCGAGGGGTCGCCCCGGTTCGCGGATCCGGGGCCGCGCTGCTAGACTGGATCGGAAGATCGACTGCTGCCGTCTGCCGCACCGCAACCCGCGACGCGCAGACGGCCCGGCTCCCTTCCCTGCGCGAGGATCCCCGATGAGCGCCTCCCGAATCGACGTCGTCCGCGACGGCCTGTTTCGCGCCACGTCCTACGTCGACACGTTGAATCTGAGCTTCAGCCAGTTCTTCGTACGATCGCCGCACGGCGACGTGCTGTGCGTCGAAACGGGCACCCGTTCCAATTTCACGCAACTGAGCGCGGCACTCAATACCATCGGCATCGCGCCGTCGATGGTCAGCAGCGTGATCGTCCCGCACTTCGAGGCCGACGAAATGGGCGCGCTGCCCGACTTCCTCGCGGCCAACCCGGCGCTCGTCGCGTACGGGCATCCGATGTGTACATGGGGGCTTGCCGACGTGTTCGGCGTGCATGCGGTTCCGCTGACGGACGGTGAACCGAGGACGCTGTCGGGCATCGACGTCGTGCCGGTCTTCACGAAACACGTGCATCAGTGGGATTCGCTCGTGGTGTACCTGCCGGCGTACAAGGCGCTGCTGTCGTCGGACATCCTGATGCGCTTCGGCCGGGAGGATGCCGACGATCCGCTGCCCGCGATCCTCGACGCGATCACGCGCTCGGACTACCTGCCGTCGCTCGCGCACCTGGCGAGCGCGCTGCGCCGCATCCAGGCGCTCGATCTCGACATCATCCTGCCGATGCACGGCCCGGCGATCACGCACGACATTGCGCGCGTGATCGCCGGTGTGATCGCCCATTGCGACGCGGCCGCGGCATAGCGCACGCGCCGTCGCGTGCGGCAGCCGGCCGCCGGCGGCCCGTCGCCCGTCAGGTGCCGGTCACGACGAATTCGGCGGACGCCTTGCTCTGGATCGCGGCCATCACCGCGAGTTCGCGCTTGCTGCGCGGCTCGCCGGACACGACGCCCGTCGCATGCTTGGCCTTCGCGCCGAGCGGAAAGAACACGAACGACGCGCCGGCCGGCGCATCCGGCTCGGCCCGCAGGCGTTTGTTCAGAATCTTCAAGTACTTTTTCTTCGAGACTTCCTTCGTTGCCATGGCGCCCTCCGCATGAACGTAATGCAGATCAGCATACCAGCTTTGACCGGCGATTCCGGCGCGCCGCGGCGCGATCGACCCGTACCGGAATCAACCGGCTTGCGCGACTCGCCGCGTCATCGGCCTCAAGATTTTTTTTCGCGCGATGTCGATTCGCGCGATCGTCGCGCGTCGTAGAGTCGTAACCGATCGATTTGCCGTCCGCACGGCCGGCCGGTCGCGGATTTTCCCTTTCCCGTTCAAGGAGTCACAAAGATGCGCGTCATGGTAATCGTCAAGGCAACGGCCTTTTCCGAATCGGGCACGATGCCCGATACCGAACTGCTGGCCGCAATGGGCCAGTACAACGAGGAACTCGTGAAGGCCGGCGTGATGCTGGCCGGCGAAGGGCTGCACCCGAGTTCGCGCGGCAAGCGCGTGCACTTCTCCGGCAAGGACCGGACCGTCGTCGACGGCCCGTTCGCCGAAACCAAGGAACTGATTGCCGGCTACTGGCTGTGGCAGGTCAATTCGATGGAAGAAGCCGTCGAATGGGTCAAGCGCTGTCCGAACCCGATGCCGACCGAATCGGACATCGAGATCCGTCAGGTCTTCTCGCCTGAAGACTTCGGCGAGGCATTCACGCCGGAGTTGCAGGAACAGGAAGCGCGGCTGCGCGCGGAGATGGACGGCAAGCACGACGCGTAAGCCGGCCGCGGCCGCGGTGCCGACGCGGGATCGACGCAGGCGCCCAGACCGAATCCTCCGAACAAACGGATTGCAAACGGATTGACGGCACCTCGCCTAGTAACGTATCGTTTTGATACGTTACTAGGCGAGGCCTTGTCGTCATGCATTCCCGTTTCGACCGTTTTCGCGCGACGCCGCTCGGCACGCAACTCGAAGCGCTGATCGCGCAGCCTGAGCGCTATGTCGAATTCGCGGCGCTGTCGCGTGTCGGCGTCGCCGCGATCGGCGCGATCCAGCACGAAATCGCGCACAAATTCCCCGAAATCGAAGCCGATACGACGGCCCGGCAGTTCTGCGGCGCGATGGTCGCCGACGTGATGCGCCGCCACGGGCATGACGTCGTGCAGGCGCGCGGCCGGATCGGCGGCGCACTGTTCAGCTACGGCGCGGTATTCAGCGCATTTCCGCAGGTGCTGCCGTTCGCCGACGTCGTCGCCGAGCTGGCCGCGATGCCTGCGCGGATCGCCGCGTATGCCGCGCACTTGCCCGCCGTGCTCGTCACGCGCCGCCCGGCCGGCACGGGCTTCTCGCTCGTCGAGCACGCATGCCACCTGCGCGACCTCGACGCGGTGTTCACCGAACGCATCGAGATCGTGCGCACGCACGAGCTGCCGGTGATCGCCTCCGTCGACGGGACGGCACTCGCCGCGCAGCGCGACTACCTGGCACAACCGCTCGACGACGCGCTCGCCGCGTTCCGCACCGGCCGCACCGCGCTGTGCGCGACGGCCGCCGCGCTGCAGCCACCGGAACTCGCACGCTGCGGGCTGCGCGACGGCGTCCGCCGGATGTCGCTCGACGAACTCGTGCGCGAACTGCTCGACCACGATCGCACCCACGTGCTCGAACTCGACGAACTGCTCGCCGAACTCGAATTGCCGCCCCTTCCGTCGTCGACCGCCCAATGAGCCAGCCCACCACGCCCGTCGTCTTCGTCCACGGTTTCTTCGGCACGTTCACCGTGCCCGAATGGCCCGGCCCGCATCTCGCCCCCGACCTGCTCGGCTACGGCATCCACCGCAGCGTGCCGTTCGACGCGATCACGCTCGCCGCGCAGGTCGAGCATCTGCGGCAGGCCGTCGACACGCACTACGGCGCGCAGCCGGTCGATCTCGTCGGTCACTCGGTCGGCGGTGCGATCGCGATGCTGTTCGCCCATGCCCACCCGGCGCGCGTGCGCCGGATCGTCAACGTCGAAGGCAACTTCACGCTCGACGACGCATTCTGGTCGGCGTCGGTCGGCCGCATGTCGCCCGCGCAAGCCGACGCGATGCTCGACGGCCTGCGCAGCGATCCAGCCGGCTGGCTGCGCGGCGCGATCGACGAACCGTCGCCGCGCCAGCTCGACGACGCGCGCCGCTGGCTCGGGCATCAGCCGGCGTCGACGCTGCGCGCGATGGGACGCTCGGTCGTCGCGACGACGGGCGAACCCGGCTATCTGCAGGCGCTCGCCGAAGTTTTCGAGCGCCATCCGGTGTGGCTCGTCGCGGGCGACCGCTCGCGCGCGGGCTGGCATGTGCCGGACTGGGCGCTCGCGCGCTGCGCCGGCTTCGAGACGATCGCCGGCTGCGGGCACCTGATACCGGCAGAGCGGCCCGCCGCGTTCCGGGAGGCGCTGGCGCGCTGTCTCGGCTGACGCGCGCGGCCGCCGGCCTGCGCGCCGGCCACCTGACAACTCGTAGGATTCGCCGAAATTTGGCTGAAAGGCACGGTTGCTAGAGTCGCCAAACAGGGTTTTCCCGATGCCCGACTGCCGAACGGAAACGACACATGCGAGGCTCCATGAACCTGATACGCACGTTCTGGCTACTGCTGCTGCTCGCCGTCGCGGGCCCGGCCCTCGCCTTTCAGGCGCGGGTGGTCGCGATCCCGAGCGCGGCGATGAACGAGACGCTGAAGGCGACCGTCGTGCTGCCGGACGACTATGCGCGCCTGCGCCACGGCCCTGAACGCGCCGTCGAGCGCTTTCCGGTCGTCTACCTGCTGCACGGCTCCGGCGGCGACCACACCGACTGGACCGCGAACACGCGGATCGCCGCGCTGGCCGATCGCCATCACGTGATCCTCGTGATGCCCGACGGCGGACACGAAAGCTGGTATATCGACAGCCCGTTCGACTCGGGCAGCCGCTACGAAACCTTCGTCGGCGACGAAGTCGTGTCGTATGTCGACATGCACTTCAGAACCATCGCGACCAAGGGCGCACGCGCGATCACCGGGCTCAGCATGGGCGGCTTCGGCGCGCTGCGCATTGCGCTCGACCGGCCCGACACGTTCGGCGCGGTCGGCAGCATCAGCGGCGCCGTCGATCCGCGCTGCTGCGAGGACGAGCCCGGCATCGACCACGTGTTCGGCGATCCCGTCCGCCATCCGTCGTTCTGGAACCGCAACGCGATCGTCGAAAGCGCGCGCGCGTTCGTCCGCGCGCATCTCGACCTGACGATCGACTGCGGCCGCGACGACTCGTTCGTCAGCTCGAACCGCACGCTGCATCAACGACTCGTCGCACTCGGCGTGCCGCACGACTATGCGGAGCGTCCGGGCGGTCACACGTGGGACTACTGGGCGCATGCGATCCGCTACCAGATGCAGTTCTTCGCGACGTCGTTCCAGCACGGCGGCTACGCGTAGGATCCGCCCACCCGCGTCGCGCGCCATCCGGCCGGCGTGACGCGGGCAGCCTGACGCGCATCGCGCTGCCGCGCCCGTGGGTCGTCGCAGCGCGCGACGGACCCGATGGTAGGATGCGCAGGCATCGACCACCCGACTTCCTCCATGCCGCGCGACAACTTTGCGGACCTGCTCGCCTTCATCGCCGTCGCGCGCGAGCGCAGCTTCACGCGCGCGGCCGCCCGGCTCGGCGTGTCGCAATCCGCACTCAGCCATACGATCCGCTCGCTCGAGACGCGTCTCGGTGTGCGGCTGCTCACGCGCACGACGCGCAGCGTGGCGCCGACCGAAGCCGGCGAGCGCCTGCTGCTCAACCTCGCGCCGCGCTTCGACGAAATCGAGGCCGAACTGTCGGCGCTCGCGGAACTGCGCGACAAACCGGCCGGCACCGTGCGCATCAACGCAACCGACTACGTGATCCGCACGCTGCTGTGGCCGAAGCTGTCGCCGATCCTGCGCGACTACCGCGACCTCAAGGTCGAGTTCGTAACCGACTACGGGCTGTCCGACATCGTCGCGGAACGCTTCGACATCGGCGTGCGGCTGGGAGACCAGGTCGCGAAGGACATGATCGCGGTGCGCATCTCGCCCGACCTGAAAATGGCGATCGTCGGCGCGCCCGCGTATTTCGCGCAACGCGAGCACCCCGCGACGCCGCAGGATCTCGTCGCGCACGACTGCATCAACCTGCGGCTGCCGACGCACGGCGCGCTGTACGCGTGGGAACTCGCGCGCGGCGACGACACGCTGCAGGTGCGCGTCGACGGCCAGGTCACGTTCAACGGCACCTATGAAATGCTCGACGCGGCGCTCGCAGGCTACGGCCTTGCGTACGTGCCAGCCGAACTCGCCGCGCCGCACGTCGGTGCCGGCAGGCTCGTCAGCGTGCTCGACGACTGGTGTCCCACCTTTCCCGGCCACCACCTGTACTACGCGAGCCGGCGGCAATCGTCGCGCGCCTTCGCGCTGATCGTCGACGCGCTGCGCCATCCCGGCCATTCATGAACCGGTTCGATAAGTGCATGCGCATTCCTGGGGATTATCGATAAGCGCGTCGGTGGCTACCATCGTCGATGTCTTCCATGTCCTCCGGAGCCCTCGATGTCCGAACCGACTTCCGCCGCGCGATCGCAGCCTGATCACGGTCGCGAGCCTCGTCGCGCTGTATCGCGTGAACGAACTGCCGTTCCATCTGAAGAAGGCGCTCGACAACGGCATCACGCGCGACGAGCTGACCGAGGCGATCACGCATCTCGCGTTCTATTCGGGCTGGCCGACCGCCAGTTCGGCGCTACCGATCGCGCAGCGCGTGTTCGACGAAGCAGGCGTGTGAGCGCCACATCCGGACCGCACGCTCATTCAACCGACGTCAATCGACGCGGGCGCTCGCCCGCATGGAGCCTCACCATGGATTACCGCTATCTCGGGCGCAGCGCGCTGAAAGTGTCGCCGCTGTGTCTCGGCGCGATGATGTTCGGCGGCGAGACCGACGAAGCGACGTCGACGCGCATCATCGACAAGGCGTTCGACCAGGGCATCAACTTCATCGACACGGCCGACGTCTATCACGCCGGACGCTCGGAACAAATCGTCGGCCGTGCGATCGCGCGGCATCGCGACAGCTGGGTCGTCGCGACGAAGTTCGGCTTTCCGGCCGGTCCGGACGCGGGGCCGAACCGTCAGGGCCAGTCGCGCAAATGGATCTACGAATCGGTCGACGCGAGCCTGAAGCGGCTCGGCACCGATTACATCGACATCCTGTATTTCCACCGCACGCTGACCGATGCGCCGCTCGAAGAAGGGATGCGCGCGGTGGCAGACCTGATCCGGCAAGGCAAGGTGCGCTACGTCGGGCTGTCGAACTTCAAGGGCTGGCGCATCGCCGAGATCGTGCGCCTCGCCGACCAGTTCGGCATCGATCGCCCGGTGGCGAGCGAACCGCTGTACAACCTCGTCGATCGCACGGCCGAGGTCGAACAGTTGCCGGCGGCCGCGCATTACGGCATCGGCGTCGTGCCGTACAGCCCGCTCGCGCGCGGCGTGCTGACCGGCAAATACGCGCCCGGCGCACAGCCGCCCGCCGATTCGCGCGCGGGCCGTGGCGACCGGCGCATCCAGCAGACGGAATGGCGGCCCGAGTCGCTGCACATCGCGCGGCAGGTGGCCGAGCACGCGGCCGCGCGCGGCACGACGTCGGTCGCGTTCGCGCTCGCATGGGTGATGAAGAACCGGATCGTCAGCTCGACGATCGCCGGGCCGCGCACCGAAGCGCACTGGGACAGCTACATCGATGCGTTGACGCTCGAACTCGGCCCCGACGACGAACGCTTCGTCGATTCGCTGGTGCCGCCCGGACATGCGTCGACACACGGATACACGGATCCCGGCTATCCGGTCGAAGGGCGGAAGGTTTGATGTTCGTCTGCTGAAACCGGGTGCGCGCCGCCCGACTGCATGATGCGACGGGTGCAATGGCAGGTTGGCGGAGAATGAGCGACTGACATGCCGGACGTTGTCGTCCGGCAAGCTGGTACGTCGGCACGCCGCCGAACGTCGAATGACGCGGCGAAACGATCAGAACGAAAAACGGAAGACGACCGCGGCCGAAGCGAAAGCAGAAGCTGCGAATTCAGTTCAGTTGCCGTGCGCTGCGTCGGCGCCCACCACGCGATCGAAGAATTCCTGCGCACGCGCCAGTTCGTCGAGCGCGCGATCGAGGCGCGACATCGCAAGTGCATAGTCGGCCGACGAGATGTCGTCGTCGCTTTCGCCGCGCACGGCGCGAAACGCCTGGTCGACGTTGCGCGTCGCTTCGACGAAGCGTTGCGCGGCCCGGGCTTCCCGCGAACAGGTGTGGGTCGACATCGACACTTCTCCCTCAGGGTTGCTGTGTGAAGCAAGCCGACGCCCAGTGTGCGTGGTGCGCATGTCGGCGGCGTGAACGACGGCAAGCAGCCTGTCGATGCACGGCCACCGCGCGGCACGCTTCGTGGCGATTGTCGCTCCGCACCCGCCGATCCGCTACGGCGAGATTGCAACAAATTCTTGCGCGCGCCGAGATGGCGGCCACACGCATGCGCGTCGTTGCACGCGCATTCAGCTGCCCTGCCTGGCGTCACGCGCCGCGCATCGGCGGCGCGAACGTCATGCGCGCCCGATGCGCGGATGCGCGAGACCGCCGAACGCGGCCGCTTCAGCGGGCGACAGATCGAACAGATCGCCGGTGGGTTCGTGCGGATGCTCGGCCGCGGGCCGGCTGCGCAGCCGCGCGACATGCGTGGGCGCGACGTAGGCAGCCGCCGTTTCGATCGGCGGCACGTCGAACAGGTCGCGCGTGACGCCGCGCACGGCATCCGTCGGCGAACGGCCGCGCAAGCGCGCGACCAGTTCGACGAAGCGATCGAAATCGCCGGCGCGCGTCGCCTTGTTCACTTCGGCGAGATCGCGCGCCTTCAGCACGCACGGCTGTGCGAGCCGCACGAAATACGGTGCCTCGAGTTCGACCGACAGCGCGAGCGGATAGCTCTTGCCGGTTTGTTCCTTCGCACGCCCGATGCAGTCGACCACGGCCGCGCCCTGCGCGACGCCGAGCGGCTTGCCCGTGCTCACGCTGCGCAGGTGATCGGGGCACACGCGCAGTTGCGTGCCGATCGTCAGCGCGGTGGACGATGCGCAGACGAGCGCGTAGTGCTGTTCGCGACGCCGGCCCGACGGCAGCGTCGCGCGGCTCGCGATGAACGTGTGCGGCGGCAGCGGCCGCACCTGGCCGCTGGCGTCGACCCAGGCATTCCACAGCAGCGCGTCCTCGCGCTTGCGCTCGCCCGGCCGCGGGCGCGACGCAACCGGCGAGAACAGCGCGAGCAGCGAACCCGTGCGATGCGCGGCGACTTGCGCGCTGCTGCCGAGCGGCTGGTTGATGCCCCACAGAAAACGCCCGCCTCCGAGCCGGCGCTCCCATTCCTTGCGGAGCACGACGGTCGGCAGTTCCTCGCCGGACTCGGTACCGATCTTCGTCCAGCAGAACGTGGGAGGGAGGTGTTTCAGTGTCATCAACTTTCTCGGGATACAGCCTCGCTGGTGACAGCAAGCCCATTCAACAACCGTAACTGTATAGGTATAATGCATCGCATGGAAGCCCCGGATCACGATTTTCCTGTACAAGACCTGTTGCGCCGTCTGATGGCGGACACGCGCTCGTCCAGCGAAATTGCACGACTTTCCGGGGTCAGCCAGCCGACCGTGTCGCGCCTGCGGCTGTCGAACGGGCATCGGCTGCGGCGCAGCGCGCCATTCAACAAGCTATGCAGTTTCTACGGCGTCGATACCAGCCCGGCGCGCCGCCGCTACAACGACCTGCTGCGCGACGCGATCGTCGACGCGTGGGACGGC
The DNA here is from genome assembly GCF_905339865.1 of Burkholderia sp. BCC1993. Classification (NCBI taxonomy): domain Bacteria; kingdom Pseudomonadati; phylum Pseudomonadota; class Betaproteobacteria; order Burkholderiales; family Burkholderiaceae; genus Burkholderia; species Burkholderia sp. BCC1993. The sequence continues at coordinate 101,781 of NZ_CAJPGZ010000023.1, forward strand.
TCCGACGAGCACGGGCGCGCGCTGCTGGTCGTGATTCAAGGGTTGAAGGATCTGCAGGCGAAGGCCGACGACGGGTGACGGCGCGCGCAGGCGTTCATGAATGGAAGGAAGACCGAGAGCATCCGGCGATGCGGGCGATGGCGAATACGATTCGTCACCGCCCGTTTTGCATGGGGCGACAGGACGCGAAGCAACGGCAAGCGCGTCGCCGGACATGCGCGATGTCATCGCACTACGCGCGCTGCATCGGCATCCGGTTCGAAATTTTTTTACCTATGGTTAAAAAAGTTTGACACGCCGTTTTCGCTGAGATAACTTTTGCGCAAGCTTCCGGAAAGCAAACGCGAACCGGCAAGCCATCACGATGCGCGGCGCGGCCGAAACCGCCGATCCGTTTCATTCCGTCGCCGCACGCGCGTCGCGTCGTGTTTTTTCGCAGCGCAGCACCGCAGCTCGCAACATCCCCGTCTCATCGAATGATGTCGTTCCGTTTCATCTGGAAGGACGCGCGGCATGCGCGCATTTGATTTGCAGTCCTGCATGACTGGCAATGCGATACCGCCGCTTTCCGGCCGGAATCGCGCCCGTCGTTGTCCCGATGGTGCAGTTTCCTCTTCGTCGCATGCAGTAATCGGCCCGGCCCGCAGGGGGCGTATCGCGGAACGGTCGTATCCACACAATCAAAAGAACGAGGTCGGCAATGCAATTTCATATCAGAGGATCACGCAGCGCATGGCTACCCGCGCTCGTTGCAGCCGCGACGCTCGCCGCGTGCGGCGGTGACGACGGCGGCAGCGTGGCGGGCGTCTCCGCGCTCGCGCAAAATCAACAGGACGAGGCCGCTGCATCGGCGGCCGGCGCTCAATCGCTCGCAGCGCGCGTGTCACCGTCCGGCGTCCCGTACGCGAACCCGGCGAGCGGCGGACGCTACAAACCGGTGATCAGCAACGGCCAGGTACAGCCGTCGCTGTCGGGCGGCACGATCGAGGAAAACGCGTGGATCGACACGCCGGTCGACTCCGACGGCGACGGTACGCGCGACCGCATTCACGTGCGCGTCGTGCGTCCGTCCGAGACCGCCAACGGCGCGCGCACGCCGGTCATCGTGCTCGCGAGCCCGTACTACGCGGGGCTTGCCGACAGTCCGAACCACGACGTCGACGTCGAACTCGACGGCTCGCCGCATCCCGTTGCGACGGCCGCCGCCCCCGGCGGCGCGTCCACGCGGATCATGGCCGCCGCGCCGCAAGTGCGGATGCTGCAGCAGCTCGAGGCGGCCGCCGCCGGCCGTTCATGGATCGAAGGCTACTTCGTGCCGCGCGGCTTCACGATCGTCTATGCGGATTCGCTCGGCACCGCCGGCTCCGACGGCTGCCCGACGATCCTCACGCGCGACGAATCCGTCGCGATGGCGTCGGTGATCCGCTGGCTCGGCCGCGATGCGACCGCGAAGGATGCGAGCGGCAAGGCAGTCGTCGCGAGTTGGTCGACGGGCCACGTCGGCATGTACGGCGTGTCGTACGACGGCACGCTGCCGAAGATGGTCGCGAGCCTGCGCACGCGCGGGCTCGATGCGATCGTGCCGATCGCCGGGTTGTCGAACATGTACGGCTACTATCGCTCGGGCGGCCTCGTGCGCGCGCCGGAGGGCTATCAGGGCGAGGACGTCGACGTCTATATCAAGGCGCTGCTGACGAATGCGCATCCGGAGCGCTGCACGCACCTGATCGACGAAGCGCTGCAGCAGGAAGACCGCAAGACGGGCGACTATTCGCCGTTCTGGGCGGCGCGCGACATCCCGACCGAGCACGCCGTCGCGCCGGCACTCGTCGCGCAGGGGTTGACCGACGACAACGTGCGCGTCGACCAGTCGACATCGTGGTATCTCGCGATGCGGCGTCAGGGCGTGCCGACGCAGCTGTGGCTGCATCGCCTGAAACACACCGATCCGACCCGCGTGCCGGCGATGGCCGATGCGTGGACCGCCGAGGTGAACCGCTGGTTCACGCGTTACCTGATCGGCGTCGACAACGGCGTCGAACGCGATCCGCGCGCGGTGGTCGCGCAGGCCGACGGCACGCTGCTGAAGGAAACCGACTGGGCCGCGCGGCGCGCCACGCCGGTCGCGTATTTCGCGGGCGGCGACGGCACGGGCACCGGCACGCTGTCGCGGCTGCCGAGCGGCGGCCCGCTCGCGCGCTTCACCGACGATGCGTCGATTCCCCCGCTCACGCTGGCGAACGCACCGACCGGCGAGCATCGCAGCCGCTTCGAGACGACCCCGTTCCCGGCCGCGACGCGCCTGTCCGGCTCCGCGACCGCCCGCGTGCGGCTGACCTTCACCGGCGTCGCGAACGTGACGGCGCTGCTGGTCGACCGCGCGCCGGACGGCACGGCGACGATCGTCTCGCGGGCATGGACCGATCCGCGCAACCGCGTGTCGGACTGGATCTCGGCGCCGGTGCTGCCGGGGATGCCGTATGACCTGAAGCTGACGTTCATGCCGCGCGACTACACGCTCGAAGCGGGTCACAAGCTCGGCCTCGTCGTGCTGTCGAGCGACAACGAGGCGACGCTGCGGCCGGCACCGGGCACGGGGCTCGCGCTCGACCCGGCAGGAACGTCGGTGACGGTGCCGCTGGTGTCGTCCTGACCCGGAGCGCGCAAAACGGGCGCGGTGGTCCGAAGGATGCGCGTGCGATCGCGAACGATCGCACGCGCCCGAATCCAAAGGAAACGTACCCTGGGCGCCACGCGGCGATGCTGCACCGTTGCGTGGCGCCGTTCTTCATCGGCGACGCGGCTCAGCCCGCCGCAAGACACCTGAGCACGACATCCGGCAACACGTTCGCGCGCTCGACGAGCTGATCGCCGCCGGCATGTTCGCGGGGGTTGCGGCTGATCCCGCCGCGGCTCGGCACGAAGGGTACGGCAGCGATAGTCATCGATCGTCTCCATGAACGGCACACGTCCGGCAGCGGCCGGACGGCATGGAGTGCGATGTCATTGCAGCGGGATCGATGTTCCGGCGCCGAATGGCCGGCCGTGAAGCGAATTTCTTTCATTTTCGCGTGCGGGTTGCGGATACATGCCCGCGCGCCGCACGGACCGCACTCACAGCGGCGTCAGCACCGGCTCCCCGGCAAAATGCCGCGCGGCATTATCAAGAAACTGCTGGACCGAGCGATCGAGCGCCTCCGGCGACCAGCCGCCCATGTGCGGCGTCAGCACGATATTGTCGAGCGCCGTCAGCGCGCGCGGCGGCGCCGGCTCGCCTTCGTAGACGTCGAGCCCCGCGCCCGCGATGCGCCGTTCGCGCAGCGCATCCGCCAAAGCGGCGGTATCGACAACGCTGCCGCGCGACACGTTGACGAGAAACCCGCCGGGGCCGAGCGCATCGAGCACCGCGCGGTCGATCAGGTGACGCGTGCCCGCGCCGCCCGGCGTCGCGACGATCAGGAAATCGGCCCATTGCGCGAGCGCCTCGACGCGCTCGAAATAGCGATACGGAACATCCTTCCCGGAACGGTTGTGATAACCGATCTCGATGTCGAAGCCGGCCGCGCGACGCGCGCATTTCTCGCCGATCTTGCCGAGCCCGACGATACCGAGCTTCTTGCCCGACACGTTCGGCGGCATCGGCAGCGCGTCGCGCCATACGCCCGCGCGGGTTTTCGCATCGAGTTGCACGACGTTGCGCACCGCCGCCAGCAGCAGCGCGAACGCATGATCGGCGACGCAATCGTCGTTGGTGCCCGCGCCCGTCACCACGGTGATGCCGCGCGCCTTCGCATGCGCGACGTCGATGTGCTCGTAGCCGGCGCCGAGCGCGCTGACGAACGTGAGCTGCGGCAGACGATCGATTTCGGCGGCTGTCAGGCCCGTGCTGCCGTTGGTCAACACCGCGCGAATCGTGCGGCCGTGTTCGGCGATCGCGCGCTCGCGTTCCTCGGCGGTCGGTGCATGGTGGACGTCGTACGACGCGGCGATCTGGCGGTGCGCGTCGTCGCGCAGCGCGATAAGGACCAGCAGCTCGGGCTTCATGTCAGCAAGTGTCCGCAGGCGGGAATGCGCTCCAGTGTAACAACGGCGCGCGACGCGTGCAGGTTACCCCCACGCGTGCTGTGGACGTGCCGCCGCACGCGGTTTGCCAAAGCCGACTCAGTCAAGTAACTTTCGGCGTACGTCCCCGTTCTGGAGAAAGGCCCCGATGAAGCTCGCCCTGCCCGCCCGCATCCTGGGCCTCGCGTTCGCCGCCGCAGTCGTCGCACCCGGCGCGCATGCCGACACGCCCGTCGTGGTGTCATCGAAGATCGACACCGAAGGCAACCTGCTCGGCAACGTCATCGCACAGGTGCTGAAGGCCCACGGCATCCCCGTCACCGAAAAGATCGCGCTCGGCACGACCCCGATCGTGCGCAAGGCGCTCACGAGCGGCGAGATCGACATCTACCCCGAATACACGGGCAACGCGGCGTTCTTCTTCAACAAGGCCGACGATCCCCTGTGGAAGAACGCGAGCCAGGGCTACGACACCGCGAAGAAGCTCGACTACGCGGCGAACCATCTCGTCTGGCTGACGCCGGCGCCCGCGAACAACACGTGGGGCGTCGCCGTGCTCGCGCCGGTCGCGCAAGCGCAGCACCTGAAGACCTTCTCCGACTTCGGCAAGTGGATCGCGGGCGGCGGCAAGCTGAAGCTCGCGGCATCGGCCGAGTTCGTGAACAGCGCATCCGCGCTGCCGTCGTTCGAAAAGGCATACGGCTTCAAGCTGAAACCCGATCAGCTCGTCGTGCTGTCGGGCGGCGACACGGCCGCGACGATCAAGGCCGCCGCGAACCAGACCGACGGCGTGAACGCGGCGATGGTGTACGGCACCGACGGCGGCATCTCGTCGAGCGGCCTCGTCGTGCTCGACGACGACAAGCACGTGCAGCCCGTCTATGCGCCGACGCCGGTGATTCGCGAAGCCGTGCTGAACGCGCATCCGCAAATCGCCGACTTCCTGAAACCCGTGTTCGCGAGCCTCGACCTGAAGACGCTGCAGACGCTGAACGCGCGCATCCAGATCAACGGCGAACCGGCGGCCGGCGTGGCGAAAAGCTACCTGAAGTCGAAAGGCTTCGTTAAGTGACGGGTCGCGCGGTGGCGTCCGCGCGACGCATCACGCTCGACAAGGTCGGTATCCTGATCGGTGTCCTGACGATCGTGGCGGTGTTCGGCATGCCGTTCATGGTGCTGCGGCCGAACCGCATCGCGGCCGGCACGGGGCTGTCGGTATTCGCCGCGCTGCCCGCCGTGCAGGGTGCCGCGCTCGCCGCGCTGTGGCTCGCCGGCGCGTTGTGGGCGATGACGGCGAGCCGTCCCGCATGGCGGCTCGCGGCCGGCTGCACGTGGCTCGCGACGCTGGCCTACGCGGTCGGTGCGGCCGCGACGCACGCCGTCGCCCCCGACGACGCGCTCGCACGCGTGTCGCCCGCGGCAGGCGTGTGGCTGCTGCTGTTCGCGTGGGCCGTGCTCGTCGCCGACGCGCTCGCGCGGCTCGCATTCGGCCCGTGGCGACGCCTCGTCGCGCTCGCCGTCGCCATGGCAGCGATATCGCTGCCGCTCGCGAGCGGCTGGTGGGATGGCCTGTCCGTAATGCGCGAGTACGCGGTGCGCAGCGACGACTTCTGGCGCGAGGCAATCCGGCACGTCGCGCTCGCGGGCGGCTCGGTCGCGGCCGCGCTCATCGCGGGCCTGCCGCTCGGCATCGCGTGCGCGCGGGTCGCGCCGGTGCGCACCGTCGTGATGCCGGTGCTCAATATCGTGCAGACGATCCCGAGCATCGCGATGTACGGGCTGATGATGGCGCCGCTCGGCCTGCTCGCCGCGCACGTGCCGCTCGCGGCCGCGCTCGGCATCCGCGGGATCGGCGTCGCGCCGGCCGTGCTCGCGCTGTTTCTCTACTCGCTGCTGCCGATCGCGTCGAGCGTCGTGGTCGGGCTCGAGCAGGTGCCGCCGCACGTGACCGAAGCAGCACGCGCGATGGGCATGACGCGCGCGCAGCGGCTGCTGCGCGTCGATCTCGTACTCGCGTTGCCGGTGATCCTGAGCGGCGTGCGCATCGTGCTGGTGCAAAACATCGGCCTGACCGCGGTCGCCGCGCTGATCGGCGGCGGCGGGTTCGGCACCTTCATCTTCCAGGGAATCGGGCAATCGGCCGCCGATCTCGTGCTGCTCGGCGCGATCCCGACCATCGCGCTCGCGCTGGCGGCCGCCGTCGTGTTCGAAGCCGCGACCACGCTCGCGAAGGGACGTACCGCATGATCGAGATCGAACGCATCGGCAAACGCTTCGGCGACGTCGTCGCCGTCGACGACGTATCGATGACGATGAAGCAAGGCACGATCACCGCGCTCGTCGGCGCCTCGGGCAGCGGCAAGTCGACGCTGCTGCGGATGATCAACCGGCTGATCGCGCCGACCGGCGGCACGATCCGCATCGACGGCGTCGACACCGCGAGCGTGCCGCCCGAGCAGCTGCGGCGGCGCATCGGCTACGTGATCCAGGGGCACGGCCTGTTCCCGCACTGGAGCGTCGCGCGCAATATCGCGACCGTGCCGCGCCTGCTCGGCTGGCCGGCCGAGCGCATCGACGCGCGCGTGCGCGAACTGCTCGACCTGTTTCATCTCGCGCCGTCCGAATTCGCGGACAAGCTGCCGCACGAACTGTCGGGCGGCCAGCAGCAGCGCGTCGGCGTCGCGCGCGCGCTCGCGGCCGAGCCCGCGATGCTGCTGATGGACGAGCCGTTCGGCGCCCTCGATCCGATCATCCGCAACAAGGCGCAGGACGATCTGTACGCACTGCAGCGCCGCCTCGGCATCACGGTCGTGATCGTCACGCACGATATCGAGGAAGCGCTGAAGCTCGGCGACACGATCGCGGTGATGGACGGCGGACGGCTGCTGCAGGTCGCGTCGCCGGCCGAGATTCTCGGCAAGCCGGCGGCGGGTGTCGTCGAGCAGCTCGTCGCCGGCGTCGACCGGCCGCTGCGCTTGCTCGCGCTGACGCCGATCGACGCGGTGGCCGAGCCCGGTCACGCCGACGGCGAACCGATCGCCGCGACGCGCACGCTGCGCGACGCGGTGTCCGAGCTGCTGTGGCGCGGAGCGGACGCGTTGCCGGTCGAAGGCGGCAACGGGCACGCCGTGCGCCGCATCACGCTCGACGCGATCCGCGCGCACGCGAGGAAGCCCGCATGACGACGCGGCCCGCGCATTCGCATTCGCCCCGGCCGCGGCGGCTGCCCGCGCATGTCGCGCGCGCGGCCGCGCTCGCGCTGCTGCTCGTGCTGCTGTTGCGCCCCGCGTGGCTGCAGGGCGTATTCGCGCCGTTCGCGGACAACGGCGCGCCGGTCATCTACGATCGCGCGAGCCTGCTCGATCTCACGCTCGCGCATCTCGGCACCGTCGCGCTGTCGAGCCTGCTCGGCACGCTGGTCGCGGTCGCGGCCGGGATCGCGGTCACGCGGCCGTCCGGCGCGGATTTCCTGCCGGTCGCGCGCAGCGTCGTCGACATCGGCCAGACCTTTCCGCCCGTCGCGGTGCTCGCGCTCGCGGTACCGGCCGTCGGCTTCGGGTTGAAACCCGTGCTGATCGCGCTCGTTCTGTACGGGCTCCTGCCGATTTTCGAGAGCACGATCGCGGGGCTCGAGGACGTGCCGCGCGACGTCGTCGACGCCGCGCGCGGGATGGGGATGAGCGGCTGGCAGCAGCTGGTGTCGGTCGAGCTGCCGCTCGCGTTTCCGGTGATCGTGAACGGCATCCGGCTCGCGGTCGTGATCAATCTCGGCACCGCGACGATCGGCTCGACGGTTGCCGCGCGCGGGCTCGGCGACGTGATCATCGCGGGCCTGCAGACGTCGAACACCGCGTTCGTGCTGCAGGGCGGTGTGATCGTCGGGCTGCTCGCGGTGCTGGTCAGCGATGCGATCGGGACGATCGCGCGGGTGGCGGGCGCGCGACGGGCGTAGCACGCGGCAGGCGGATTACGCCCTCGCAGTCGCTGCGTCGCGGGCGAAAAAGGGGGCGCAAAAAAACCGGGCGCGCTTCATCCGGACTCCGATGCGTGTTCGTGCAACGATCCTGTCTGCGCACCGCGCGCATCGAAACAAGCCTACATCGTGCTTTCATTCGAGCCTGCGCTCGAACACGCACGACGATTGGCCGATATACTATGCGCCTCTCATTTCCCCGCACTCCACCATGCGACGACGGTTTCTCTGGCTGATCGTGCTCTCGCTCGGCATTGCGCAACAGGCCTCCGCGCAGCAGGCGCCAACGCTGCCTGCCTCTGCGCCCGAAGCGGCCGCATCCGCGCCGGCCGAGGCCTCCGCCCCGCTCGCGAACGATCAGCCGAACGAATCAAACCGCCGCATCACCTCCTACCTGACGAAGAAATTCGGCGTTGCGAAAGAGCGCGCCGCGAAGCTCGCCGATATCGTGAGCATCACTGCGACGAAATATTCGCTGCCTCCGGCACTCGTTTACGCGATCATCTCGATCGAATCGCGCTTTCAGGAAAAAGCGCGCGGCCAGCATGGCGCGACCGGGCTGATGCAGGTCGTGCCTGCAGCACACCGCGGCATGCTGCGCGACGTGAAGGACCTGACCGAGCCGAATGCGAACGTCGAAGCGGGCTCCAAAATCCTGTCGGGCTACGTGAAGGCGGCCGGCGGCAACGTGCAGGCCGGGCTGAGGAGTTATGGCGGCTCCAACGCGTATGCGGCGAAGGTGATGCAGCGGGTCGACACGTTCCGCTTCGTGCTCGATCCCGACGACGATACGAATACCGCGAGCGACGGGAAGGCACGCATGGTGCCGGTCAGCGATCCGTCCGCCGCGGCGCCGGCAGCGAAGCGTAACGGGAAGTAAGCGCGATGCGCACGTGGCTTTCGGACTGACCCGCGCATGCACCCGGCTACCCGTTTTCTCGCCATCGTCGCACTGTGGGCCGGCCCCATATCGGCATTCGCCACCGTCGATTGCGAACAGCAGGGGCCGACGATGGAGGCCGTACGACAATGCCTGCTCGACTCCCGCCAGCAACAAGTCGACAGCGCGTATCGGGCGCTCAAGCGCAAGCTCGATCAGCGCAATCCCGACGCCGCGAACCGGCTCGCGAAATCACAGGCGAGCTGGGCCCGCTTCGCCGGCGACACCTGCGACTACATGAAGGCCGCCAATCCTCGGCAGATGATGCCGGGCGACGCGTGGATCAATTGCTGGGTCGATTTCAGCGACGCACGCGTGCGCATCCTGAACAAGTGGGAAGCGCAGCTGGAGGCGCCGCACTAAGCTGCGGCGCGCGCGCCTCCATCACTCCCGCGCGAAATGCGCGCGCAAGAATTCGATGAAAACCTGCGTCTTCGCAGGCAGCAACCGCGTTTCCGTCATCGCATAGACGGGCACCGGCGTGCCCTCCCAGTCGGGCAGCACGCGGCGCAGCCGGCCGGCGGCCACATCATCGGCCACCACTTCCTCCGGCAACTGGATGATGCCCGCGCCGTGCACGGCCAGCTGCCGGTTCATGCCGACGCTGTTCACGACGAACCGACTGCCCACCGGCACCTCGACCGTGCGCTCGCCGCAGAGCAGCGTCCATGCGGCTACGCGTTGCACGCTCATGCACTGGTGCCGCGTCAGGTCGGCCGGTTCGAGCGGCTCGCCCGCGCGGTCGAGATAACGCGGCGACGCATACAGGCAGTTGCGGAACGTCGCGAGCCGCCGTGCGACGAGTTGCGAGTCCGCGGATTCGCCGATGCGGATCGCGACGTCGAACGGCTCGCTGACGAGATCGACGCGCCGCGACGTCAGTTCAAAATCGAACGCCAGCTTCGGATACCGTTCCGCGAATTCGACGATCAGCGGCGTCAGGTAGATCACCGCGAAATCGACCGGAAACGACGCGCGCAGCACGCCCGACGGTTCGGCCAGCAGCTCGCCGAGCTGCTCGTGTGCGAGCCGCGCCTCGTCGACGATCCGCTTGCAGCGCGCGAAATACAGCTGTCCGGCCTCCGTGAGTTCGATCCGGCGCGTCGTGCGATGCAGCAAGCGCAGGCCGATGGCCTTTTCCAGCGCGGCGATCCGCCGCGACAGCGTCGAGTTCGGCATGCCCAGCGTGTCGGCGGCGCTGCGGAAGCCGCGCGCCTTCACGACCTCCACGAACAGCGCCATGTCGTTCAGCAGTTCCATGCTGAATGCTCCACCAATGGATCAATGTTCTCCACGATACCCGGTTTATCTCGAAAAAGAAGCAATGGATGATGCAGACGTGGACGCGAGGCCGGCGCAACGTGCGCGGCGAGCGCCCGATGCGGCATCGCCCCGATGACGCATTCCGAACTTCGATGAGGAAAACGAGATGAAACCCCTGTTCGTTTCGGCACGTGCCGATGAAGATACGCCGCAACTGTTCGCCCCGGTCCGCGTCGGCCGGTACACGCTCGACAACCGCCTCGTGATGGCGCCGATGACGCGCAGCCGCGCCGCATTCGACGGCACGCCCGGCACATGGGCCGCCGAGTATTACGCGCAGCGTGCGGGCGTCGGGCTGATCGTTACCGAGGGCACGCAGCCGTCGGACGACGGCCAGGGCTACCTGACGACGCCGGGCATTTATACCGACGCGCACGTCGCCGGCTGGAAGACGATCAGCGACGACGTGCACGCACGCGGCGGCCGGCTGTTCATCCAGTTGATGCACGTGGGCCGCATGTCGCACCCCGACAACACGCCGCATCACCGGCCGGGCGTCGCGCCGTCGGCGATTGCGCCGGGCGTGCCGATGTTCACCGCGATGGGCATGCAGGAGATTTCGGTGCCGCGCGCGCTGACGACTGCCGAGGTGCGCGACACCGTGAACGACTTCCGCTTCGCCGCGCGGCGCGCGATCGAAGCCGGCGCCGACGGCGTCGAGATCCACGGTGCGAACGGGTATCTGGTCCAGCAGTTCTTCGCGCCGAACGCCAATACGCGGACCGACGCATACGGCGGATCGATTGAGAAACGCGCCCGGTTCGCGATCGAAGTCGCTGCGGCAATCGCCGACGAGATCGGCGCGGACCGCACCGCGATCCGCCTGTCGCCCGGCACCACGCTGTGGGGCATCGACGAAGGTCCGGACAGCGCCGACCTGTACCGCTACCTCGCGACGCAGCTCGATGCGCTCGGCCTCGCGTATCTGCACGTGATGCACCAGGGTGACGAGTCGCTGCTCGCGGATCTGCGCGCGCGCTGGCGCGGCACGCTGGTTCTCAATCGCCCGGGCCGCGCGCGCGATGCGATCGGCGCCGACGTGGCAGCGGGTCTCGCCGATCTCGAAGCGTACGGGCAAATGGTGCTCGCGAATCCGGATTTCGTGACGCGCGTGAAGACGGGCGCGCCATTGAACGACGCGCAGCGCGACACGTTCTTCGGCGGCGATGCGCGCGGGTATGTCGACTATCCGGCGTTGAGCGGCGCGGCGGCGGCGTGACGGAGTCGCGTGCGGCCGTCGCCGCGACATGCCGGAACGGTGTCGCGGCGATGGCCGGGGAGCCCGTGCCATCAGCCGAACGGAACGACCGGATCGCGCATTGTTCCGACATTTCAGGAATAAAGGCGGCGATGGCCCGCGACCGGCCATTGTTCTGCTATTTCAGGAATTAAAAACAAAACGGCGACGCATCCGCGCCGCCGTCTCTCGCTGACCGGATCCCGCCGACCAGCCCTACCCGCTCAAAGCTGCCCCGCCGCCCCCGTCCACCGCAGGTAATCCCCGCGCGTCCAGTCGAGCGACACGCCCACGCGCTTCGTCCCCGGCCGGATCTTCGGCTTGTACATCGACAGCGTCAGCGACTCCAGCGCGGGCCATTCGCGGAACGACAGCACGGCGAGATCGGCGACGAGCGTTTCGAGCAGCCGCGTATGCGGCTTGTGCGACAGGAACGACGCGACGCGTGTGCAGTAGCCGTCGTAGTCGATCCACTCGCCCTGCTCGCTCGGCTCGCAGCGATACCCGAGCCGCGCATCGATCACGATCGGCTGCGGCGCCTCGTGCTCGTACGCGTGGATGCCGATCCGCGCGGGCACCTTCAGTTCGTCGACGAACACGCTCCAGCCACGCCCGCGCAGGCGCGGCGCGTCGATCGCCACGAACGGTTCGTCGAACGGCTTCATGATGCGAGCGGCGCCGCGGCGTCGAGCATGATGCGCACGAAATAGTCGGCGAAGCTGCGGCGCAGGACGATCTCGAACGTATCGCCGCCGGTCGGGATCAGTGTGATCGGCGACTTGAAGTAGTGCGACTGCGCGCACTGGCCCGGCTTCAGCACACGCGGGTGCAGGTCGAGCGGGCAGCCGCGCGCGATCACGTCGCGCACGCGTTCGCCGCTGACCTCGACGACCGTGTAGCCGCTGCCGACGTCGACGGCCGCCGCATACGAACCCTGCACGGCCTCCGCGAGTTGCGCCTCGAGCACGCCCGCCGGCACGGGCCCGTTCGAGCGCACGAGCCACTCGTCGGGACCGAGCCACAGCACGTCGTACTCGGCGCCGCGCGCCACCGTGTTCGGCACCGACGGCGGCCGGCAGCCGACCACGCGCTCGAACGCGCTGACGAAGGCCGGGTCGCTCAGCTCGCCGCGCACGTTCACGAGATCGAGGAACGGCCGCTCGCGCAGCATGAACTTCTTCGATGCGCGCGCCTGGTGCGGCTTCAGCACATCGGCCGCGCCGACGAACGGCGATTCAAGCGTCACGCCCGCGCCCGCCACCTGCGACTGGTTTCTCGTTTCATTCCACATGCTGGCGCACCCCTTCGGTATCGTAGAAAACCGGGCTCGAGATCTTCGCGATGACACGCTTGCCGTTGGCCAGCGGAATCACGACGCTCTCGCCCATCTTGTTCAGGCCGCCCTTCACCACCGCCAGCGCAATCGAGCGCTTCAGGATCGGGCTGTAATAACTCGACGTCACGTGGCCGATCATCGGCGTCGGATCGACCGCCGACACCTGCGTGTCCTTCGCGATGATCTGCGCGCCTTCCGGCAGCACGTACTGTTCGTCCTCGGTCAGCAGGCCGACGAACTGCTTGCGGCCTTCCTTCGACGTATCGGAGCGCGACAGCGAACGCTTGCCGAGGAAGTCCTTCGACTTCGCGACGACGCCGCCCATCCCGAGGTCGTACGGCGTGATCGAGCCGTCGGTGTCCTGACCGACGATGATGTAGCCCTTCTCGGCACGCAGCACGTGCATCGTTTCCGTGCCGTACGGCGTGATGTCGAACTCCGCACCGGCCGCCATCAGCGCTTCCCACACCGCGCGGCCCGCGTTGGCCGGCACGTTCACTTCATACGCGAGTTCGCCGGAGAAGCTGATCCGCATCACGCGCGCCTTCGCGCCCGCGACGGTGCCGTTCCGGTAGCTCATGAACGGGAACGCGTCGTTGCCGAAGTCGATGTCCTGGCACACCTTCTGCAGGACCTTGCGGCTCTTCGGGCCGACCACCGCGAACGTCGCCCAGTGATCGGTGACGGACGCGAGCCGCACCTTCATGTCGGGCCATTCGGTCTGCAGCCAGCGCTCGAGCCACGTGAGCACGCGCGCCGCGCCGCCGGTGGTCGTCGTCATCATGAAATGCTGGTCGGCGAGGCGCACCGTCACGCCGTCGTCGAACACCATCCCGTTTTCGTCGAGCATCAGCCCGTAGCGGCACTTGCCGATCTCGAGCTTGTTCCACGGGTTCGTGTACATCCAGTTCAGCAGCTTCACCGCGTCCGGACCCTGGATGTCGATCTTGCCGAGCGTCGACGCGTCGAGGATGCCGACGCTGTTGCGCACCGCGAGGCATTCGCGCTTCACGGCCGCATGCAGGTCCTCGCCCTTCTTCGGGAAGTACCACGGCCGCTTCCAGTTGCCGACGTCCTCGAACATCGCACCGTGCTCGACGTGCCATTCGTGCACGGCCGTCTTGCGGATAGGGTCGAGGAAGTCGCCCGTCTCGCGGCCCGCGAACGTACCGAACGATACGGGCGTGTAGTTCGGGCGGAACGTCGTCGTGCCCGTTTCCGGAATCGTCTTGCCGAGCGCCTGCGCGAGGATCGCCATCCCGTTGATGTTGCCGAGCTTGCCCTGGTCGGTGCCGAAGCCCATCGCGGTGTAGCGCTTCACGTGCTCGACCGACTCGAAGCCTTCACGCGCGGCCAGCAGGATGTCGGCGGCCGCCACGTCGTTCTGGAAGTCGACGAACTGCTTCGGCCCGCGTGCGGCGGCCTCGCGGCTGCCGACGAGCCACAACGGCTGCAGCGCACCTTCGACGGCTTCCGCGACCTGCGGCGCGACGGGGCGCTGCGCGGCCGTGTAGCCCGCGGCCTTCGCCGCTTCGGCGCCCGCGTCGACCGCGAGCCGCAGCGCACGGGCGAGACCGAACTCGCCCGCGGCCGCACCGATGCTCGCTTCGGCCTGCACGGGCTTGCCCGGCAGGAAGCACGCCTTCTCGTCGCTCCAGCACGCCTTGCCGCCCGACTGCGCGAACAGGTGCAGCACCGGGCTGAAGCCGCCCGACATCGCGACGAGGTCGCACGGCAGCGACTGCAGCTTGCCGCCGGTCTGGCCGTTCGAGTAGGACGCGACGTCGACCGACGATACGCGCCACTTGCCCGAAGCGGCCGTCACGACCGCACCGCTCATCACCGTCACGCCCTGCCGCTTCGCGGCCGCGGGCAGCGCGCCGTTCGACGACGGACGCGAATCGACGACCGTCACCTTCGCGCCGCACGCCTTCAGGTCGAGCGCGGTCTGGTACGCACGGTCGTTGTTCGTGAACACGACCACGTTGCGGCCCGGCAGCACGCCGTAGCGATGCACGTAGGTGGACACCGCGCCGGCGAGCATCACGCCCGGCAGGTCGTTGTTGCCGAACACGATCGGACGCTCGTGCGCGCCGGTCGCGAGGATCACGCGCTTCGCGCGGACCTTCCACAGCAGCTCGCGCGT
The DNA here is from genome assembly GCF_905339865.1 of Burkholderia sp. BCC1993. Lineage (NCBI taxonomy): Bacteria > Pseudomonadati > Pseudomonadota > Betaproteobacteria > Burkholderiales > Burkholderiaceae > Burkholderia > Burkholderia sp. BCC1993. The sequence continues at coordinate 116,798 of NZ_CAJPGZ010000023.1, forward strand.
GCCCTTGCGCATCGACACCGGCTGGTGCTCGGTCAGGCGCTGCGTGACCGTCACGAGGTTGTGGTCCTGGTAGCCGAACGCCGTGCTGCGCGACAGGATCGTCACGTCGGGCAGCTTGCGCAGCTCGGCCTCGATCTTCTCGACCCATTGCAGCGCCGGCTTCGCGTCGATTTCCGCGCGGCACGACAGCAGGCTGCCGCCGAGTTCGCGCTGGTCGTCGACGAGGATCACGCGTGCGCCGGCGGTAGCGGCCGCATGCGCGGCGGCGAGGCCCGACGGGCCACCGCCGACCACGAGCACGTCGCAGTGCGCGTAGCATTTGTCGTAGCGATCGGCGTCGAGCACTTCGGGCGCCTTGCCGAGGCCGGCGGCCTCACGGATCTTCTCTTCGTACTTCGGCCACATGTTGCGCGGCCACATGAAGGTCTTGTAGTAGAAGCCCGCCGGCATGAAGCGCGAGAACTTCTGGTTGATCGCGTACTTGTCGTTCTCGAGCGACGGCTCCGCGTTCACGCTCGTCGCGACGAGGCCCTGGTACAGCTCGATTTCGGTCGCGCGCGCGTTCGGCACCGTGTACGGGCCGGTTTCGAGCTGCACGACGGCATTCGGTTCCGCGACGTCCGCCGTCACGATCCCGCGCGGACGGTGGTACTTGAAGCTGCGCGCGACGAAGTGCACGCCGTTCGCGAGCAGCGCGGACGCGAGCGTGTCGCCCTGGAAGCCCTGATACGTGCGGCCGTTGAACGTGAACGTCAGCGGAATCGCGCGATTGATGCGGCCACCGGTGCCGAGGCGGTCTTTCTGGCTCATTTGCTCGTGCCCTCTTCGTGTGCGTTGCCGGCAGCTGCGCCACCGAACTTTTCGTAGCCCTTGATATCGTAGGTCACCGTGTCGCGCGTCACCTTGAACCAGCGGCGGCAGCCCTGCGTGTGCAGCCATTGCTCCTTGTGCAGGCCGCGCTTGTTCTCGCGCATGAACACGTATTCGCCCCATTCGCGGTCGGTCATGGTCTCGTTCGCGACCGGGCGCACGATGTCGGCTTCACCGCCGCACGTGAACTCGGATTCGGCGCGCGGCCCGCACCACGGACATTCGATCAGCAACATGTTTCTTTCTCCAATGGTCGTCGGGTTTAGTGCGCAACGGCGGCAGCGCCGTGTTCGTCGATCAGGTGGCCCGTGTAGAAGCGGTCGAGCGCGAACGGGGCGTTCAGCGGATGCGGTTCGTCGCGGGCGATCGTGTGCGCGAACACCCAGCCCGAGCCCGGCGTCGCCTTGAAGCCGCCGGTACCCCAGCCGCAGTTGAAATACAGGCCCTTCACGTCGGTCTTGGTGATGATCGGGCAGGCGTCCGGCGACACGTCGACGATGCCGCCCCACTGGCGGTTCATCCGCACGCGCGAGAACACCGGGAACATCTCGACGATCGCCTGCAGCGTGCTTTCGATGATGTGGAAGCTGCCGCGCTGTCCGAAGCCCGTGTACTGGTCGATACCCGCGCCGATCACGAGGTCGCCCTTGTCGGACTGGCTGATGTACGCGTGCACCGCGTTCGACATGATCACCGAGTTCACCACCGGCTTGATCGGCTCGGACACGAGCGCCTGCAGCGGGTGGCTTTCGATCGGCAGGCGCACGCCGGCCATGTCGGCGAGCGTCGTCGTGTTGCCGGCTGCGACCACCGCGACCTTCTTCGCCTTGATGAAGCCCTTCACCGTATCGACGCCGACCACCGCGCCGCCTTCGCGGCGAATGCCCGTCACCTGGCAGTTCTGGATGATGTCGACACCGGCGCGGTCGGCGCCGCGCGCGAAGCCCCAGGCCACCGAGTCGTGACGTGCGACGCCCGCACGGCGCTGGATCGATGCGCCGAGCACCGGGTAGCGGCTGTTCAGGTTGATCGTCGGCTCGATTTCCTTGATCTGCGCGGGCGTCAGGAATTCGGCGTCGACGCCGTTCAGGCGGTTCGCGTTCACGCGACGCTCGGTGTCACGCACGTCCTGCAGCGTGTGCGCGAGGTTCATCACGCCGCGCTGGCTGAACATCACGTTGTAGTTGAGGTCCTGCGACAGCCCTTCCCACAGCTTCATCGCCTTCTCGTACAGCGCGGCCGATTCGTCCCACAGGTAGTTCGAGCGCACGATCGTCGTGTTGCGCGCGGTGTTGCCGCCGCCGATCCAGCCCTTCTCGAGGATCGCGACGTTCGTGATGCCGTGCTCCTTCGCGAGGTAGTAGGCGGTCGCGAGGCCGTGGCCGCCGCCGCCGACGATCACGACGTCGTATTCCTTCTTCGGTTCCGGGCTCTTCCACTGCTTTTCCCAGTTCTCGTGATACGAGAGGCCGTTGCGGAACAGGCTGAATATCGAGTAGCGGCTCATGTTAGTGATCCTTCGTTAGCATTCGATGACGTTCACGGCAAGACCGCCGCGCGACGTTTCCTTGTATTTCGTCTTCATGTCGGCCCCTGTCTCGCGCATCGTCTTGATCACCGAATCAAGCGAGACGTAGTGCTGGCCGTTACCCTTGAGCGCCATGCGCGACGCGTTCAGCGCCTTGATCGCGCCCATCGCGTTGCGTTCGATGCACGGAATCTGCACGAGCCCGCCGACCGGATCGCAGGTCATGCCGAGGTTGTGCTCCATGCCGATCTCGGCCGCGTTCTCGACCTGGTCGGGCGTGCCGCCCATCACCGCGGCGAGTGCGGCCGCGGCCATCGAGCACGCGACGCCCACTTCGCCCTGGCAGCCGACTTCCGCGCCGGAGATCGACGCCGTTTCCTTGTAGATGATCCCGATCGCCGCGGCCGTCAGCAGGAATTCGACGATGCCGGCTTCGTTCGAGCCCGGCACGAATTTCACGTAGTAGTGCAGCACCGCGGGAATCACGCCGGCCGCGCCGTTGGTGGGCGCGGTGACGACCCGGCCGCCCGCCGCGTTCTCTTCGTTGACGGCCATCGCATACAGGTTGACCCAGTCGAGCATCGACAGCGGGTCGCGCAGCGACTCCTCCGAACGCGCGCGCAGGCGGGCGTTCAGTTCGGCCGCGCGGCGCTTCACGCGCATCGGGCCCGGCAGTTCGCCCTCGACCTTGCAGCCGCGCTCGACGCATGCGGCCATCGTGCGCCAGATCGCGAGCAGCCCGGCGCGCACTTCGTCCTCGGGGCGCAGCGCGCATTCGTTGCGCAGCATCAGTTCGGCGATCGACAGCCCGTGTTCGCGGCACTGGCGCATCAGGTCGTCACCGGTGCGGAACGGATACGGCACCTCGACCGCCGCGCGCACGCCGTTCACGCGATCGCCGTCGCGGTTCACGACGAAGCCGCCGCCGATCGAGTAATACTCTTTCTCGACGAGCAGCTGGCCGTGCTCGTCGAACGCCTGGAAGCGCATCCCGTTCGGATGCACGATGCTCGTGCCGCTCATCAGCTTGCGGTAGAAGCCGATGTTCTCCTTCTCGTCGAAGCGGATCGTCTGCTTGCCGAGCAGCGCCAGCGACTTCTCCGCGCGGATCTCCGCGAGCCGCGGCTCGATCAGGTCCGGATCGATCGTGTCCGGCAGGTGGCCCTCGAGGCCGAGCAGCACCGCCTTGTCGGTGCCGTGGCCCTTGCCCGTTGCACCGAGCGAGCCGTATAGTTCGACCCGCACGCGGCGCACGAAGCCGAGCAGGTTCGCGTCCTCGATGTGCGACGCGAAGCGGCACGCGGCGATCATCGGGCCGACCGTATGCGAACTGGACGGGCCGATACCGATCTTGAACAGGTCGAACGCGCTGACGTTCATCTGGCTTCCTCTGGGTGGGCGTACGTGAAATGTCGTTGGCATCAGTACATCAAAGCGTAAAATTGGCCGATAGAACAAAAACGGCATCGGCGTGGGATACCGGCGCCAAGCCCCGCGCAGGACGGCCGGAAAGTGCGTTTTGACGATGATCGGCGACGAAAAACCACAAGTCGGCCGGCGCGCCCGCAACCACAGTGCAACAAGTGAGACCCGCCTTCCCGGCGTGACGAGATTGACCGCGATGACACCCGACGTACCCGCTTTCCCCCTCGCCGAACCGGCGCCGCGGCGCATCCGCTTCGGCATCGTGCTGCTGCCGAACTTCACGCTCACGGCCTTCTCGGGGTTCGTCGACATGCTGCGGCTGTCGGCCGACGACGGCGACTACAGCAAGCCGGTGCGCTGCGCCTGGAGCGTGATCGGCGAAACGCTGGCGCCGGTGCGCGCGAGTTGCGGGATCCAGATCACGCCGTGGGAAACCTTCGAGAGTGCCGAGCCGTTCGACTACGTGGTCGTGGTCGGCGGGCTGCTGCATTCGGGGCCGCAAGCCGGCCCCGAAACGCTCGAGTTCGTGCGCCGCGCGGCGGCAGGCGGCGCGACGGTCGTCGGAATCTGCACGGGCGTGTTCACGCTGATGCGCGCGAACGTGCTCGACGGCTACCGCACCTGCGTGAGCTGGTTCCACTACTGGGATTTCATCGAGCGCTTCCCGAACGCCGATCCCGACCTGCTGATCGCCGATCGCCTGTTCGTGATCGACCGGCGCCGGATCACCTGCTCGGGCGGCCGCGCGTCGATCGACGTCGCCGCCGCGATCCTGCTGCGCCATTTCGATCATGCGACCGTGCAGAAGGCGCTGCGCATCCTGCTGGTCGGCGAGATGCAGAAAGGCAATGCGCCGCAGCCGCATCCGCCGGGCCTCGAGCCGGCCACGCATCCGAAGGTCAAGCGCGCGATTCTCCTGATGGAACAGCATGTCGGGCGTGCGCTGCCGCTCGAGGAGCTCGCGTGCAAGCTCGACATGTCGACCCGCCAGCTCGAGCGGCTGTTCAAGGCCGAGACGGGCAAGAGCCCGCAGGCGTTCGCGAAGCAGGTGCGGCTGCGCACGGCCGCGTGGCTGCTGACCAGCTCCGACCGCACCGTCGCCGATATCGCGTCGAGCTGCGGGTTCGCCGACGCGTCGCACCTCGGCCGCGAGTTCCGCAAGCAGTTCGGCGTGCCGCCGGCGACCTATCGCGAGCGCGGCGGGGAAGTCGCGGAAGCCGGTATGTCGGCGGCGACCGATCCGGACCCCGTCGAAGACATCGCTGACTGATTGACGATCACGCGCGCCGCCAGCGCGCGCTTCGCCCTTCGCCTTCGCCCTTCGCCCTCCCTTCGCCCTCCCTTCGCCCTCCCTTCGCCCGCCAACCGCGCATCGAACCCGGCACGATCGCCACATTTTCCCGCCAATTGGAACCGGTTCCAGTCAATTTAACCGACGTTGCCACCCATTGATCGAGGGTTATCCCGGATGCTGACGCAGCCTCAAATTTGTATGATGACCACATCACCTTACAAACCAGAGCGTCATGTTCGAGAAAATTCCCGCCCGTGCGATGAGCGACCACGTCGCGCAGCAACTGCTGAAGCAGATCGAAGTCGGCAGTTTCTCGGCCACCGGCAAGCTGCCGACGGAAGCCGTGCTCGCGCAGGAATTCGGCGTGAGCCGCACCGTGATCCGCGAAGCCATCTCGCGCCTGAAGAACGAAGGCGTGGTCGAGCCGCGCCAGGGCAGCGGCGTGTACGTGAACCAGCACGGCGCGATCCGGCCGCTGCGGATCGACTACGCGGAAGCCGTCGAGGCGAGCTCGCTGCCGCACCTGCTCGCGGTGCGCCGCGCGATCGAGGCTGAAGTCGCGGCCGAAGCCGCGCTGCATCACACCGCCGACGACATGGCCGACATCGACGATGCGCTGCGCAAGATCGACGACGCGGTGGCCGAAGGGCGCGACGGTGTCGCGGAAGACGTTGCGTTCCACCGCACGATCGCGGCCGTCACCGGCAACCCGTATTTCCTGAAGACGCTGCAGTTCCTGAACCAGTACCTCGAGGCCGGCGTGAAGGTCACGCGGCGCAACGAAGCGACGCGCGAGGACTTCTCGCGGCAGGTGCGCGAGGAGCACGCGGCGATCGCCGACGCGATCCGCGCACGCGACCCGATGGCAGCGCGCAACGCGGCGCGCACGCACATGTACAACGCCGCGCGCCGCCTCGCCGAGGCCGGCATCTGCTGATGACCGGTTGCTGAATGCTGAATGCGGCGGCCCGGACTGAACCGGCGCCGTCGTTGTCCCGAACCTTTCCCGAATCGATCAAGGTTGACCATGTCACGAAATGTTGGAGTCATCGGCCTCGGCGCGATGGGCCTCGGCGTCGCCCGCTCGCTGCTGCGCGCGGGGTTCCGCGTGCACGCCTGCGACGTGCGCGACACCGTGCTGCAGGCATTCGCGGCCGAAGGCGGCGTGGCCTGCGCGAGCCCGGCCGAACTCGGCGCGCAGTGCGACGTCGTCGTCACGCTCGTCGTCAATGCCGCGCAGACCGAAACGGTGCTGTTCGGCGAGCACGGCGCGGTCGCGGCGATGAAACCGGGCGGCGTCGTGATCGCGAGCGCGACCGTCGCGCCCGACTTCGCGGTCGCGCTCGGCGCGCGCATCGAGGCCGCGGGCCTGCAGATGCTCGATGCGCCGGTGTCCGGCGGCGCCGCGCGCGCGGCCTCCGGCGAGATGACGATGATGACGTCGGGCCCCGCCGCCGCGTACGCGGGCTGCGACGACGTGCTCGCCGCGATCGCCGGCAAGGTGTATCGCCTCGGCGACGCGCACGGCATCGGCTCGAAGGTGAAGATCATCAACCAGCTGCTGGCCGGCGTGCATATCGCGGCGGCCGCCGAGGCGATGGCGCTCGGCCTGCGCGAAGGCGTCGACGCCGACGCGCTGTACGACGTGATCACGCACAGCGCCGGCAACTCGTGGATGTTCGAGAACCGCGTGCCGCACATCCTGAACGGCGACTACACGCCGCTGTCGGCCGTCGACATCTTCGTGAAGGATCTCGGCCTCGTGCTCGATACCGCGCGCCGCAGCAAGTTCCCGCTGCCGCTGTCGGCCACCGCGCACCAGATGTTCATGAGCGCATCGAGCGCCGGCCACGGCAGCGAGGACGATTCCGCCGTGATCAAGACTTTCCCCGGCATCACGCTGCCGCCCGCCCGCTGATTCGAACGACGTTCCCGCCATGACCGCCTCCGCTTCCCGTCCCCTGCTCGGCTGCATCGCCGACGATTTCACCGGCGCGACCGATCTCGCGAACATGCTCGTCAAGAGCGGCATGCGCACCGTGCAGACGATCGGCGTGCCCGCCGGCGGCACCGCAGTCGACGCCGACGCGATCGTCGTCGCGCTGAAGTCGCGCACGATTCCCGCCGCCGACGCCGTCGCGCAATCGCTTGCCGCCTACGAATGGTTGCGCGCGCAAGGGTGCCGCCAGTTCTTCTTCAAGTATTGCTCGACGTTCGATTCGACCGACGCGGGCAACATCGGGCCGGTGGCCGATGCGCTGCTCGATGCGGCCGGCGGCGACTTCACGATCGCCTGCCCGGCGTTCCCGGAGAACGGCCGCACGATCTATCGCGGCCACCTGTTCGTCGGCGACGTGCTGCTGAACGAATCGGGGATGGAGAACCACCCGCTCACGCCGATGAAGGACGCGAACCTCGTACGCGTGCTGCAGCGGCAGACGAAGTCGCAAGTCAGCCTGATCCGCTACGACACGATCGCGCTGGGCGCGGCCGCCGTGCGCGCGCGGATCGAGCAGCTGCGCGCGGAAGGCACGCGCTTCGCGATCGCGGACGCGCTGTCGGATCGCGACCTCTACGTGCTCGGCGAAGCGTGCGCGGGCCTGCCGCTCGTCACCGGCGGCTCGGGCGTCGCGCTCGGCCTGCCCGCGAATTTCCGCCGCGTGGACCAACTGCCCGAGCGCGACAACGCGGCCTCGCTGCCGCACATCGACGGATTGTCGGCGGTGCTCGCCGGCAGCGCGTCGAAGGCGACCAACGCACAGGTCGCCGCGTGGCGCGAAAGCCGGCCGAGCTTCCGGATCGATCCGCTCGCGGCCTCGCGCGGCGAACCCGTCGTCGACGCAGCGCTCGCGTTCGCACGCTCGCACCTGCCGCAGCCCGTGCTGATCTACGCGACCGCGACGCCCGACGAAGTAAAGGCCGTCCAGCAGGCGCTCGGCGTCAAAGCGGCCGGCCATCTCGTCGAAGGCACGCTCGCGGCAATCGCCCGCGGCCTGCGCGACCTCGGCGTGCGCAAGTTCGTCGTGGCCGGCGGCGAGACGTCCGGCGCGGTCGTGCAGGCGCTCGACGTGAAATCGCTGCAGATCGGCGCGCAGATCGATCCGGGCGTGCCGGCGACGGCCACCATCGATGCGCAGCCGCTCGGCCTCGCGCTGAAATCCGGCAACTTCGGCACGGTGGACTTTTTCGACAAGGCGCTGCGCGCGCTCGACGGAGCCGCATGATGAGTCACGAAGCCAAACTGCGCGAAGAGATCTGCGTCGTCGGCGCGAGCCTGTATGCGCGCGGCCACGCGGTCGGCAGCGCCGGCAACATCAGCGCGCGCCTGGACGACGGCTGGTTGATCACGCCGACCGACGCGTGCCTCGGCCGCCTCGACCCGAACGACATCGCGAAGGTCGGCCTCGACGGCCAGCCGGTATCGGGCGGCAAGCCGTCGAAGACGCTCGCGCTGCATCGCGGGATCTACGCGCGCAACGCGCAAGCGCACGGCATCGTCCATACGCATTCGACGCACCTCGTCGCGCTGACGCTCGCGGGCGTGTGGCGCGACACCGACGTGCTGCCGCCGCTCACGCCGTACTACGTGATGAAGGTCGGCCACATTCCGCTGATCCGCTATCGCCGCCCCGGCGACCCGGCCGTCGCGGCCGAAGTCGCGGCGCTCGCCGACCAGGTGCGCGGCGTGCTGCTCGACCGCCTCGGCCCGGTGATGTGGGGTCCGTCGGTGTCGCACGCATCGTATGCGCTCGAGGAACTCGAGGAAACCGCGCGACTGTGGCTGATGACGGACCCGAAGCCCGAACCGCTGTCCGACGCGGCGCTCGACGAACTGCGCCAGGCCTTCGGCGCGCGCTGGTAACGCAACGCATCGCGTATCCGAATCACGCAGGACTACGAAACGATTCCCATGCCCGCCGTGTGCGCGGGCCCTTCCGTCAGCACACACACACGATCCGGCGGCCTACGCGCCGCCGGCACACGACATCTCTGGAGACGACGATGACTGCTCTCGACGCGGCCGCAAGCCGCTCGCCCGCCGCGCCCGCCCAATCGGGCGAGCTCGACCGCACCTACAGGAAAGTATTCTGGCGCATCGTGCCGTTCCTGATGCTCTGCTACGTGGTCGCGTATCTCGACCGCGTGAACGTCGGCTTCGCGAAGCTGCAGATGTCGCAGGACCTCGCGTTCAGCGAAACCGTGTTCGGCCTCGGCGCCGGCATCTTCTTCCTCGGCTACTTCCTGTTCGAGCTGCCGAGCAACCTGCTGATGCACCGCATCGGCGCGCGCATCTGGATCGCGCGGATCATGATCACGTGGGGCCTGCTGTCGGCGGTATTCGCGTTCGTGAAGACGCCGACGCAGTTCTACGTGCTGCGCTTCCTGCTCGGTCTCGCGGAAGCCGGCTTCTATCCGGGCGTGATCCTCTACCTCACGTACTGGTTCCCGTCTCATCGCCGCGCGAAGATCATCGCGGTGTTCATGTCCGCGATTCCGGTGTCGGGCATCTTCGGCAACCCGCTGTCGGGCTGGATCATGGAGCGCTTCCACGGCGGCTCGGGCTTTCACGGCTGGCAATGGATGTTCGTGATCGAAGCCGTGCCGGCCCTGCTCGTCGGTATCGCGACGATCCTGTATCTCGACAACGGCATCCGCAGCGCGAAGTGGCTCGACGCGCGCGAGAAGCAGCTGCTCGAGGACGAAATCGCCGCGCAGCCGCAGGAACAGCAGCAGCACGGCCATTCGCTGAAGGCCGTGTTCGCCGACCCGCGCATGTGGTGGATGTCGCTGATCTACTTCGCGTTCGTCACCGGCCAGTACGGCCTCACGTTCTGGATGCCGACCCTCGTCAAGTCGACCGGCATCACCGATACGTTGCAGATCGGCCTGCTGTCGGCGATCCCGTTCGTCGTCGCGATCGTCGTGATGAACCTGTTCGGCCACAGCGCGGACAAGCGCCGCGAACGCCGCTGGCACCTGATCGTGCCGGCGCTGATGGGCGCGGCCGGGTTTGCGGTCGCCGCGTCGTACTCGCACAATACGGCGGTGTCGATCGTGTTCCTGTCGCTCGCGGCGGGCGGCGTGCTGACCTGCGCACCGCTGTTCTGGTCGCTGCCGACCGCATTCCTCGCCGGCTCCGCGGCCGCGGCCGGGATCGCGATCATCAACTCGGTCGGCAACCTCGCCGGGTTCGCGAGCCCGTATGTGATCGGCTACCTGAAGGACGCCACGCACAGCACGTCGTCCGGCATGTACGTACTGGCCGGCATGCTCGTGATCGGCGCGATCGCCGTGTGGCTCACGCCCGCGAAACTCGTGAACCGCTGATCCTTCATTCGACGCGGGGCGCCGGGCGCCCCGCCCCATTCATTCACCGGACCGCTGCCATGCCCCGCTTCGCCGCCAACCTCTCGATGATGTACACCGAGCACGCGTTCCTCGAACGCTTCGCCGCTGCCTCGTACGACGGCTTCAAGGCCGTCGAGTACCTGTTCCCGTACGACTTCGCCGCCGAGGACATCCGCGCGCGCCTCGACGCGCACGGCCTCGAGCAGGCGCTGTTCAACGCGCCGCCCGGCGACTGGGCCGCCGGCGAACGCGGGATCGCCTCGCTGCCGGGCCGCGAGGACGAGTTCCGGCGCGGCATCGACCAGGCGCTCGACTATGCGCGCGTGCTCGGCAACAAGAAGCTGCACGTGATGGCCGGGATGGTCGCGCCGGGCGCCGACCGCGCGCGCCATCGCGACACCTACGTCGCGAACCTGCGGCATGCGACGCAGGCGGCCGCCGCGCACGGCATCACAGTCCTGATCGAGCCGATCAACCAGCGCGACATGCCCGGCTATTTCCTGAGCCGCCAGGACGATGCGCACGACATCCGCGCGGAAGTCAGCGCGCCGAACCTGAAGGTGCAGTTCGACTGCTATCACTGCCAGATCGTCGAGGGCGACCTCGCGATGAAGCTCAAGCGCGATTTCGCGGGCATCGGCCACATCCAGATCGCCGGCGTGCCCGAGCGTCACGAGCCGGACATCGGCGAACTCAATTACCCGTATCTGTTCGCGCTGATCGACGCGCTCGGCTACGACGGCTGGATCGGCTGCGAGTATCGCCCGAAGGCCGGTACGTCCGAGGGCCTCGGCTGGCTCAAGCCTTACCTGTAATTCCCCGTATTCCTCAGAGGGTAAAGAACATGAAAGTACTGATCACCGGCGGCGCCGGCTTTCTCGGCCAGCGTCTCGCGCGCAAGCTGCTCGAACGCGGCGAGCTGACCGGCCCCGACGGCCGGAGCAGCAGGATCGACGAACTGGTGCTGCTCGACGTCGTCAAGGGTAGCGATTTCGGCGACGCGCGCGTGACGTCGATCGTCGGCGACATCGCCGATCGCGCGGTGCTCGAAAGCGCGATCGACACGCAGACGGGCGCGATCTTCCACCTCGCGGCGATCGTCAGCGGGCAGGCCGAAGCCGATTTCGATCTCGGCATGCGGATCAACCTCGACGCGTCGCGCACGCTGCTCGAAGTGTGCCGCGCGCGCGGCCATCGTCCGCGCGTCGTGTTCACGAGCTCGGTGGCCGTCTACGGCGGCGTGCTGCCCGACGTCGTGCAGGACGATACCGCACTGAATCCGCAATCGTCGTACGGCGCGGAAAAGGCGATCGCCGAGCTGCTGCTGTGCGACTACGCGCGCCGCGGCTTCGTCGACGGCCGCGTGCTGCGGCTGCCGACCATCAGCGTGCGGCCGGGCCGCCCGAACGCGGCTGCGTCGTCGTTCGCGAGCGGCATCATCCGCGAGCCGCTGAACGGCGAGGAAAGCGTGTGCCCGGTGCCGGGGTCGACGCGGCTGTGGCTGCTGTCGCCGCGCGGCGCGATCGACGCGCTCGTCGCCGGTTGCGAGCTCGACAGCGAGCAGCTCGGCAACAAGCGCGTGATCAACCTGCCCGGCCTGTCGGTGTCGGTCGACGAGATGATCGCGGCGCTGCGCGAAGTCGCGGGCGACGAGGTCGTGAAGCTGATCCGCCATGCGCCGGACGAACGCGTCGAGAAGATCGTCGGCAGCTGGCCGGGCCGCTGGGACACGACGCGCGCGGCAGCGCTCGGGCTGAAGGGCGACACGTCGTTCGCGGACGTCATCCGCAGTCATATCGCCGACGAACGGCGTTGACGGCCGCGCCGCCCGGCAGGCAAGCGGCCGCCTCGGCGTCGCCGCCGCCCGCCCGGCAGGCCGGCAACGTCGGGCCGCATCAGCGCGGCCCGGCGGACTCCCCGACATGCATCGATGCGCGCTTCGCGCCGGATGGCGGGCGCGCCGCGCCGGCCGCATGCTGCCACGCCAGCAATCCCGGCAGATAGAACAGCAGATCGCGCACCCGTCGCGCGCCGGCGAGCGCCAGACAGGTCGGCGCATCGAACCCGAGCAGCCCGCCGATCAGCACGAACCCGCCCTCCTGCACGCCCAGCCCGCCCGGCATCATGAACGCGATGCTACTCAGCAGCTGGATCAGCGCTTCGATCGCGAGCGCCTGAGCGAACGTCGGATCGGCGCCGAGGAAACGCAGCGCGAGCCAGATTTCCAGCGCATAGCCGGCGAACTGCAGCGTCTGCCAGATCACCAGATAGCGGGCGACGATACCCTTCTTTCGCCAGATCATCCGGATCGACTGATCGGTGCGTGCCGATTCGCCGACCAGCGCCACCACCTTGCCGCTCGTGACGCGGTTGACCACGCGCATCGCGCGCTCGAACGGCCGCGCGTGCTGAACCAGTGCGAACAGCAGCAGCACCGGCACCAGCGCCGCCATGCCGATGGCAAGGCGCGCGGCGACCTGCGCGGCATCGGACGATACGTGTTCGAGCACGTAGCCGATCGCGACCAGCGCGAACACGAGCTGACTGATCAATGTCAGCTGCATGTCGGCGACGAGGCTCCCCACGGCGGTCGCCGGGCGTACGCCCGCCTGCCGCAGCAGGCCGAACGATACGATCTCGCCGCCGATTCGCGCGACCGGCAACAATCCGTTGATCGATTCGCGGACCCACACGAGCTTGAGCATCGTCGCGAACGACGGCCGGCGCGGGCCGCGGATCAACATCCGCCAGTCCCACGCATTCGCGAGCATCGGCAGGATGTGAGCCAGCGCGGCGATCAGCAACCCGGCGCCGGCGATCCGCAGCCGGTGCAGGATCTCCAGCGGATGCTCGCGCCAGACCAGCCATACCGCGAGCAGCAGCCCGGCCAGCGCCGCCGCGCGCCCCGCTTGCCGCAAACGCGCGTCGCGACGCGCGGACCGCCGGTCCGCGCCTTCGAGGTCGGAATGCGTGTCGTGCGTCATGATTTCCCCGCCGGCGACAACAAGCCCTCGCGGTCGACGCGAAAGCGCGTGCCGCGCCAGACGACGTGCGACGAGAAGAAGCTCGACACGAACACCCCGAACTGCAGGCAATCGACGAACGGCAGCCAGAGCGCGCCGCGCAGACCCGCGCCGGTGGCGCGGCTCGTCTTCAACATCAGCAGTGCCCTCGCTACGAGCGCCGCAAACGCCAGCCCCCAGGCGGCGAGCGTGCCGCCGGAAAACAGCACGGCCAGCACCGCAAGCGGCAACGGGTGCATCAGCACCGACCCGGCATGACCGAGCCGGTCCGCCGCCCGGATCGTGCAGCTCCAGCGCAATTCGTGCGCGTACAGCGTGGCGAACGTCTCTTCGACACAGGCGTGCCCGACGACGAACGGCGGGACGACGACCTGCGCGCCGACCTGCCGCACCGCTTCGCCGAGCGCGTGATCCTCGGCCAGGTGATGCGCGAAACGCGCGAGCCCGCCGATGCGTTCGAGCGTCGCGCGCGTGATCGCAATCGTCTGGCCAAAGCACGGACGGGCGCGCCCGATGAAAAGCCCGGTGATGACGCCCGGCAGGAAATGGTAGTTCGTCATCGCGACGGCGACACCGGGCCAGAAGCCCGGCGACGCGATGCCGCGATACACGCTCGTCACGATGCCGACTTCCGGCTGCTGTAGCGCGCCGACGACGGCACGCAGATAATCGCGCTCGACCAGCACGTCGCTGTCGGCAAGACACAGCACTGAATGTTCCGCGTGTTCGAGCATGTTGACGAGATTCGCGATCTTGCGGTTCGGCCCGTACAGCCGCGCGTCGGCGACGACCTTGATGTTCGCGTCCGGATGGCGCCTGCGCAGCGTTTCGACAGCCGCGAGCGCCGCGTCGCCCGCATCGTGCACGCCGAACAGATGCTGTACCGGCCCAGGATAATCCTGGACGAAGAAGCTTTCGAGATGCTGTACGAGATTCCATTCGTCGCCGTGCAGCGGCTTCGCGACGGTGACGCCCGGATAATCGCACGGCACCGCCCGCACGCGGGAAAAGAACCGGCCGACCAGCACGCTGGCCGTGACCGTGTAGGCAATGCCGAGCAACACGCCCAGCCCGCAGGCGATCGACATCGCACCGGCCAGCGCGTGCAGCAGATGCAGCAAGATCATGCTTCTCCCCAGTGGTGGCCCAATGACCGCGACGCCCCGGCCGGCACGCGCGAACGCGCGCTCACCCGGACACGCCGCCGTATCGATTCCCGTCGAGCCGGATATCAAGGACGACCAACCGACAGTACGCGCAATCAGATGACACGACTACCGTGCGGTGATCGATTCCGGTCACGCGCACATAGCCGCAAACGTCCGCGGCCCTGAACGCCGCGTGGGCCGCCTTACGGGCCGACAGGATCGCGGTCGCGATGACGGTCCGGATGCGGAATGTCATCGACGTGAAAGACGCTTCGGGTACGTGCAGCGCAAACAGCGGAACCGGCACGACGCATCCGCTGGTGGCGCTCGCAACCGACGTTCCGGCGCACAAGCAGCCCGGCAGCGGGCTCGGGCTGTCGATCGTCCGGCGCATCGCGCGATAGTTCGGCGGCCGCGCGCAGTTCGGGCCCGGCATCGGCGGAGCCGCCTCGGCGTCGCGCTCGTGTTGCCGTCGGCCGAAGCCGCTCGGATCGATGGCGCGCATGCGCTACCGGGCGAATCCGATGCGCGGTCGCACGCTTAACGTTTTGTTAAGGATTCGGCCGTAGAATCAGCCGGAAGATACGGTCCCCATCCGCTTGCCAGGAGCTTTCATGTCTACCCCTGCCCGATACGACGCAGTCGCACGCCTTCTCCACTGGCTGATCGTGACGCTCGTCGTCGCGCAGTATGCGATCGGCTGGACGATGCCCGACGTGCATCGCGATACGCAACCGGTCGGCCTGATCGCCGCGCACCTGATCGTGGGCACCGCGCTGCTCGCCGCGATGGCTTGCCGCGTACTCTGGCGCATGACGCATCGTCCGCCCGCCGACCAACTGTCGCCCGCGATGCGCGCCGTGTCCGGCGCAACGCACTTCGGGCTCTATGCGCTGCTGATCGCGGTGCCGTTGCTCGGCTGGATCAATGCGTCGTCGCGTGCCTGGGCCGTGACGCTGCTCGGCATCGTGCCGCTGCCTGCGCTGTCGGCGGCCGGATCGGGATTCGGGCATGCGATGGGCGACGTGCACGGCATCCTCGCGTGGGTGCTGTTCGGCGGCATCTGCCTTCACGTCGCGGCCGCGGTCGCGCATCGTTTCATCCTGCGCGACCAGGTCATGCAGCGGATGATGCCCTGGTAATCCCGCCGCCGGCATCGTTGCGCGCCATCGCGGACAGCAGTCCGGCGATGGCGGATCGCATCTCGCCCGCATCGCTGCTCATCCTGCGATCCACCTGCGCGCCCAACGGAATCGGGCAACGAGACGATCGCGGCGCCGCGCGAAGCGGCGCGCGATCGACGGCCTGGCCGTCCGTGCCGTTCGACCGGGCCGCGTGCCGCGAACGGCATGCGTATCGCCATACCGCGAACACGACGGCCTGAAAACACACACGTACATGTCGGCTCCTAGTTGCCGGCCTGCGCCGGCATGACGGAGGCCGGCGCAGGCGCGGCAGACGAAGCCGAGGCCGCCATCCTCGCGCGATCCTGCTCGGCGAGCTTCGCCTGCGCGGCCTGAATGTCGGCCGGATATTCGCCGTCATCCCCCTTCGACGGATCGTACCCGGCCGCTTCCAGACGAATCAGCTCCTCGCGAACCTGGGCACGCGTGAGCGGCGCATTCGATTGCGCGAATGCGGACTGACCGGAGATTGCGCCGATCATCATCAGTAGTGCGATATAAGTTTTCATCATCAACTCCTTCAATTTTGTGTGCCGATCAACCTTCGTGAATGTCGAACCCGCCGCGGCGGTCCGCTGCGTCAGCTTCCGAAATACGGCGTGCAGAAGCTCTCGGGGCCGACGCATGCGGCCGAGCGCGGACGGGTCGGTTGCGCCGCCGGCCTGCCCGCATCGGAAGTCGCGGCCGGATCGCCGCCGACCGCGGTTTCGGCCTGATGCCGAGGCATCTGCCCGGCCTGCTGCTGGAACAGCGGACTTGCGTCCGGATACGACGTATCGGTCACGAAGCGCAGCCCGTTGGTTTCGGCGTCGATCAGTTGCTGCCTGACCTGCGCGCGCGTCAGTGCCTGTGCCGACGCAGGCGTCGCGACACTCGCGACGGACATCGCCGCCACCGTGGCGGCCACCAGCCAATGCGTATTCATGCTCCACTCCTTCGGAAGTCAACGAAACGAGGTGCTACACCCGTATGACGACGCGCGGCGTACGTTTATTCCCGGAATGTCGGACCGCTCGCACCGGACCTTCATCGATCTGTCATTCTTTCGTCAGCCGGCGTAACCTGACGTAACGCAGGCCCCACCGCGCGTGGGGCAGACTGACGACACCTTGTGGATCGCCCTCGATCATGTCCGTCGCTTACGACTATGCAGCCGGCCTGCTTCGCACGCTGTACGACCGCCATCTCGACGGCGGCGCCGTGCTCGATACGGCCGTGTTTCCCGACGCCGAGCGATTCGTTCGTGCGTGGCCGGCCATTCGCGCGGAAGCGCTGGCCGTCGCGCGCGACCTGCCGCGCATCCCGCGCTTCCACGAGATCATGCGCGAGCAGCACGACATCTCGGCCAACGATGCGCGCGACTGGCGGATGTTCATCATGCAGGCTTACGGCCAGCCGTTCCCGCGCAACCTGTCGCGCTGCCCGACCGTCGAATCGATCGTCGCGGCGTCGCCGGACGTGCTGTCCGCGTCGCTGTCGTTCCTCGCGCCCGGCAAGCACATCCCGCCGCATCGCGGGCCGTTCCGCGGCATCCTGCGCGGCTATCTGGTGCTGTCGATGCCGAAGCGCGCGGACGGCACGCCGGCCGCCGTGCTGAAGGTCGACGGCCGCGACTACCGGCTCGACGAAGGTTGCTTCCTGCTGTGGGACGACACCTTCGTGCACGAGGTATGGAACGACAGTGACGAAGTGCGGATCGTGCTGCTGCTCGATATCCGCCGGCGCGGCATGCCGCGCTTGCTGACGTGGCTGTCGAATGCGGTGATCGGCGTCGTGCGGCTCGGGATCAGAGTGCGGGGGCGGTCGATTCCGGTCTAGCAAACCGCCCGGCGCACGCGCCTTGCGGTCAATCCTCGCGCGCAAGCCGCGTCAGCACCTCCGCGAGCGCTTGAATCGCGGGTTGTGCGGCGCGCTGCACCGGGTACACGAGGTAATAGCCCAGACCGTTGCGCACCACCTCCGGAAACGGCGCGACCAGCGCGCCGGCTTGCAGCCGATCCGCCGCCATGCGCGGATCGCCGATCGCGACGCCGTGCCCGTCCGACGCGGCCGTCAGTGTCAGCTCGAGCGTATCGAACACGAGCCCGGTGCCCGGGTCGATTTGCGTTGCGCCGACGGCGTCCAGCCAGCATCGCCATTCGTCGCGATTGCTGGCGGGATGCAGCAGTGTCGCCCGCGCGAGATCGGCGATCGACTTCAACGCCGCGCCCGTCTCGCGCGTACACATCGGCGTGAGGCATTCGTCGAACAGCGGCACGGCCACCATGCCCGCCCAGTTTCCACTGCCGCGCACGACGATCGCATCGAAACCGGCGTCGGTGAAATCCGGCGTGTCGTCCGCCGACGTGTGAATGCGCAACTCCGTGCGCGGCAACGCATGATTGAGCGCCGACAGCCGCGGCAACAGCCAGCGAATCGCGAACGTGGAGGGCAAGCGCAATGTGAGGGTCGATGCGGCATGCGCATGGGCGCGCGCGTGTTGCGCCAGTTGCGAGAGTACGTCGACGGCCACCGTCAGCAACGCGCCGCCTTCCGTGGTCAACGTCAATCCCGACGCATGACGGACGAACAACGCACACCGGTAATGCGCTTCCAGTTGCTGCACCTGACGGCTCACCGCACCCTGGGTCCGGCACAGATGCTCGGCCGCGCGGTTGAAGCTGCCGAGTTCGGCGGCGGCGACGAACGCCTGGAACGCCGTCAGCGGCGGCAGCGCACGGGTGAGATCCGCGAGCGGATATGCGCGGGCGGCATACCCGGGTTGCGGATTATTCGTTTGTTCGGTCATCGCTGCATCGCTATCGTGGTTGAACCGGTTCGCGACGGCTGTCGTGGCTGGCTCGTCAACAATCAGCGGAGAAATACCATGGTCTCGTCGTCCGACGCACTATACACGCGGCAGGTCGATACCTACCTGAAAGCGCTCGAACACGGCGACGTCGCCGCGATCTGCGCATTGTTCACGCCGGATGCGCAGATATTTTCGCCGTTCCTCGGCTGGATGTCGCCGCAGCCCTTCTTCGAAAAAGTCGCGGCGGCATCCGGACAAAGCCGGATCACGCCGATCGACATCTGCGTCAGCGCCACGGGCGCACGTCGGGCCACAGGCTATTTCGTCTACGACTGGGGACTGAAGGACGGCACCGCGGTGCGGTTCGAGTGCGTCGACGTATTCGAATTCGACGACGACGCGCGCATCGAGCGCATGATCATCGTCTACGACACCTATCCGATCCGCAGTACGGTCGGCGACAAGTACGCATAGCGCGTTGACGGGGATCGGGCACTTCGGCCGTTGCGCGGCGCAGCAACATCGCCGCGCCGCCGCGCCGTACGGCAATGTCGCTGCCGGCCCGATCGATCGCCTACACTACAGACCGTCCCCCCGCACTGCTCCCGCCAACCACCGCCATGGCACACCTCTTCTTCGCGGCGTCGATCCAGCGCCATATCGACACGCCCGAGCGCGACATCGACGCACGGACGCTCGGCGAAGCGCTTGAAACCGTCTTCGGCGAACAGCCACGGCTGCGCGGCTATATCGTCGACGACCAGGGCGCGCTGCGAAAGCACCTGTCGGTGTTCATCGACGGCCAGCCGGTACGCGACCGGCAACATCTGTCCGATCCGCTCGGCAACGGCAGCCGCGTGTACGTCGTGCAGGCGCTGTCCGGCGGATAAAGGGACGCATCGCTATCCAAACGAGCGCGCGGCCGCGCCCACAGGAGACATCCGACATGAACGATCGACTGCTCGTCGCGACCCGCAAGGGCCTGTTCGTGCTGCACGCCGACGGCAACGGCGGCTGGGCGCTCGGTGAGCCGCACTTCATCGGCGAACCGGTCAGCATGGCGCTGGCCGACCCGCGCGACGGCACGCTGTATGCGGCGCTCAATCTCGGCCATTTCGGGGTCAAGCTGCACCGCAGGCGTGCCGGTGCCGCCGCATGGGAAGAATGTGCGGTCCCCGTCTATCCGCCGCAGCCCGCCGACGAACCGCGCGCCGCCGTCAGCGCGCACGCAGGCACCGGCGACCCGGGCGACGAAGCGCCCGCCCCGCCCCGCCCGCCGTGGACGCTTCAGCAGATCTGGTCGCTCGAAACCGGCGGCGCGGACGAACCGGGCGTATTGTGGGCCGGCACGATACCGGGCGGCCTCTTCCGCTCCGATGACGGCGGCGATTCGTGGGCGCTCAACCGCGCGCTGTGGGATCGCCCGGAGCGCCCCGAGTGGTTCGGCGGCGGCTACGATGCGCCGGGCATTCATTCGGTGATGGTCGATCCGCGCGACAGCCGGCACGTGACGATCGGCATCTCGTGCGGCGGCGTCTGGCAGACCTTCGACGGCGGCGCGACCTGGCGTGTCAGCGCCGACGGCATGGAGGCCGACTACATGCCGCCCGAGCGGCGCGGCGAACCCAACGTGCAGGACCCGCACCGCGTCGTCCAGTGCGCGGCCGATCCCGACGTACTGTGGACCCAGCATCACTGCGCGATCTTCCGCTCGACCGACGGCGGCGCGCAATGGCAGCGCATCGAAGCGCAGCCGTCGAGCTTCGGCTTCGCGGTCGCCGTGCATCCGGCCGATCCCGACACCGCGTGGTTCGTCCCCGCCGTGAAGGATGCGTGCCGGATTCCGGTGAACGGCCGCTTCGTCGTCACGCGCACGCGCGACGGCGGCCGCAGCTTCGAGAGCCTGTCGAACGGGTTGCCGCCTGCGCCGGCCTACGATCTCGTCTATCGGCACGGGCTCGCGGTGGACGACTCCGGCACGCGTCTCGCGATGGCGTCGACGACGGGCGGGTTATGGACGTCCGCGGACGGCGGCGAAAACTGGCGGCAGGTCTCCGCGCATTTGCCGCCGGTGTATTGCGTGCGCTTCGGGTAACGAACGACGCGCACGCGGCGCGTGCCGACGGTAAGCGCCCGCGCGTTGCTTTACGCCGGCGGCGCGATCCGCGCGACCGCGTCGCGCGTCTGCACGATTTCCGCTTCAAGCCAGTCGAGAAACCGCCGGACCCGCGGCTCGCGCTCTCGCCCGGGCCGGCACAGCGCGACGAAACGCGCGCCGGCGAGCCGCACCGACGCATCGATCGGCGTCAGCGCGTCGCGTTCGACGTGCTCGGCGGCCAGCACCGAACTGAGCAACCCGACACCCTGGCCATGCAGCACGGCCTGCAGCGCGTAATGCTCGTCGTCGAAATGGCGGAACACCGCGCGCTCGAGCCACGCTTCGCGGCCGGCCGCACGGCACCACGATGCCCAGTCGACCGACACGGGAAGCGGCGTATCCCAAGTGGTCTCGATCAGCTCGACACGCTCGTTCGCGCGCGCGACCTCGAGGCCGCGCGCCGCATACGCGCCGAAATACTCGTCGATCAGCGCGATCTCGTGCAGCGCGGGGAACGTGCGCGACGTCGCGCGTATCGCGAGATCGACCCGCGCGTCGCGTTCGAGATCGACGAGCGCGTTGCCGGTTTCCACCTTGATGTGCAACTGCGGATCGACGCGCCGGAACCGGCCGAGCCGCGGAATCAGCCACATCGCGGCGAACGCGGGCGTGGTGGTCAGCACCAGCGTGCGCGCATCGGCCGTCGCGGGCCGCAGCGCATCGAGCCCGCGGCTCATGCCGAGCAGCGCGTCGTGACACGCGCGAAACAGTCGCTCGCCCTCTTCCGTCAACCGCACGCCGCTCGCGCCGCGCTCGAACAGCAGCACGCCGAGACGGCTTTCGAGCGACTTGATCTGATGCGACACGGCCGCCGGCGTCACGGAAAGTTCGTCGGCGGCCGCCTTGAACGTGCCGAGCCGCGCGCACGACTCGAATACACGTAATGCGGTCAGGGGAATTTTCGAGAACACGAGGCCTCGCGGGCCGGATCCGGCCGGGTTGAATTCGATTCAATCCGCGTGAGATTAGGTGAATTGAGGCGCGCGCGCAACGCGGGTAGCCTTCCGGGACGTCGCGGCACGGCGACCGCGGATGCAGCAGCGGCCAACCCACCGCCCAACCATCGACGAACCAACAACCGTCGAACCGGAGAACCAACGTGCAAGGCCTACCGCGCAGGATCACGCAGGCGGTGCTCTACGAAGCGATCGCCATTTCCTGCATCTCGCCCGCGATCGCGGCGCTCTTCAAGCAGGATCTGGTGTATTCGGGCGCGCTGTCCGCGACGATGTCGGCGATCGCGATGCTGTGGAACATGATCTTCAACGCGCTGTTCGAGCGCTGGGAAGCGACGCGCCGGCAGCCTGCGCGCACGCTCGCGCGACGGATCCTGCATGCGACCGGCTTCGAGGGCGGGCTGATCTTCATCCTCGTGCCGGTCGTGTCGTGGTGGCTCGACATCTCGTGGTTCGACGCGTTCGTCGTCGACATCGGGCTGTTCGCGTTCTTCTTCTGCTACGCGTTCGTGTTCCAGTGGGCGTTCGACCGCGTGTTCGACGTGCCGGCGGTGACGAAGGAATCGTGACGGGTGTTCGCGGACCGGCGCCGCGCCGATCGACGCGCAGCCCGAAAGCAACGCGGCCCGCCCGCACGATACGGGAGGGCCGCGTTTCATCACGCCGGCGCGCCGCCTTCGGCGAGCACGCCGGTCATGTCGACGCTCATTGCACGCCGAGATACGCCTTCACCGCCGGCAGACCGGGCTTGCCGTCGATCGTGGTCACACCGGCCAGCCACTTGTCGAGCGATTGCGGGTTCGCCTTCAGCCACGCAGCGGCGGCCTTGTTCGGGTCTTCCTTGTTCATGATCGGCAACATCACGTGGTTCTCGATCGACGTCGTGAACTGCAGGTTCGACACGAACTTCGCGACGTTCGGGCAACGCTGCGCGTAGTCCGGCGGCGTGGCCGTCAGCACCTTCGCCTCGCCGTAGTTCGGGCCGAACACGTCGTCGCCGCCGCTCAGGTAGTCGATCTTCATCTGCACGTTCATCGGATGCGGTTCCCAGCCGAGGAACACGATCCACTGCTTGTCGCGGATCGCGCGGTTCACCTCGACCAGCATCCCGGCCTCGCTCGACTCGACCATCTTGAACTTGCCGAGGCCGAACTGGTTGCCGTCGATCATCTTCTTGATCAGCAGGTTACCGTCGTTGCCCGGTTCGATCCCGTAGATCTTGCCGTTGAGCTTGTCAGCGTACTTCTGGATATCGGCGAACGACTTCAGGCCGCCCTGGTACACGTAGTCGGGCACCGCGAGCGTATATTTCGCGCCGGTCAGGTTGGGCGTGCCGAGCACCTTGATCGTGCCGGCCTTCGTGAACGGCTGGATGATCGGGTCCATCGTCGGCGACCAGTAGCCGAGGAACACGTCGATCTGCTTGCTCTTGATGCCCGCGAACGTGATCGGCACCGAAGCGATCGTCTTGGTCGGCGCGTAGCCGAGCCCCTGCAGCATCGTCGCAGCAAGACCGGTGGTGGCAGCGATGTCGGTCCAGCCGACGTCCGCGAAGCGCACGTTCTTGCATACGGGCGGATCGGCCGCATAAACCGCCGACATCGGCGTTGCAATCCCGATCCCGCATGCCGCTGCGATCAATAGGCGCTTCATCTGTCTTCTCCTCAAAGTGACGTCGTTTTTCATGGGTGCGGGATCGAGTGTTGAAGCCGCGCGCCGCGATCCCGGCGGCGTCGCGGACCGAATGGTTCGCGCGGGTTGCGTCAGCGCCCCGGCAACCGTCGCTCGTAACTCGGCGCGTGACCGAACTGCGCGCGATACGCCTTGCTGAAGTGACACGGCGAATGGAATCCGCACGTCGTCGTCACGCGCGCGATCGACGCATCCGTCGTGCGCAGCAGGTCGCGCGCGCGTTTCAGCCGCAGCGTCAGGTAATAGTGGGTCGGCGATACGTTCAGGTACACCTTGAACATCCGCTGCAGGTGACGCTGCGACAGCCGCACGAGCCGCGCGAGTTCCTCGAGCGACAGCGGCTCCTCGATGTTCGCTTCCATCAGCCGCACGACCTCGATCAGTTCCGCGCGCGAGAAACCGACGCGCGCATCGACGGGAATCGGCTGCGTATCGGTCGAGCTGCGGATGCGCTCGAGGATGAACTGCTCGGACACCTGCGCGGCGAGCTGCTGGCCGAAACGCATGCCGACGAGATTCAGCATCAGGTCGAGCGGCGCGGTGCCGCCGGTGCAGGTGAGCCGGTCGCGATCGACGACGAACAGCTCGTCGGCGAACCCCACCTGCGGAAACTCCGCATGCAGCGCGGACAGGTTCTCCCAGTGCACGGTGCAGCGATAGCCGTCGAGCAGGCCGCCCGACATCAGCGCATACGCGCCGGTGCAGATTCCGCCCAGCGGCAGCCCGCGTTCGGCGAGCGCCGCGAGCGTGTCGCGCGCGCCGTCGTCGACCACCTCGCGGATGTGAATCCCGCCGCACACGATCATCACGTCGGGCAGGTTCGTGTAGTCGAGCGCCTGGGTCGGCCGCACCGCGATGCCGTTACTGGCACGCACGGGGGCGCCGTCGAGCGAATAGATCGACCACTGGTAGTGATCGGCGCGCCCGACGTAGTTCGCCATCCGAAGCACTTCGACCGCGCTCGAGAACGCGATCATCGAGAAGTTCGGCAACGTCAGGAAGCCGAAATGGGCAAGGGACGAAACCGG